>JBAUTB010000058.1:0-36933 GCA_049582005.1 Gloeobacterales cyanobacterium
GTTTTTAATCTGTCCCAGCCACTTAGCCTAGAGCTTGAGAGCACAATGGATAAATATTTTTCGATGGGTAAAATCAAACAAATTCATTTTTGTCTATGAATAAATCTGTCCTGTCTAACCTATGGGAATGTATTCTTATGCCGCTCTATACCTACTGTCTGTATAGAGGGGTAAATTCTATACGCTCCATATCTGGTTGACCGTTAGGGAAAGTTCCGGGAAAATTTGGGAAATAACTCGGTCTGTTCCTCTAAATTGCTGGACTTGATATTCGTCATCGATTAGTTGATAAACAGAAAGAGTAGGTTGTTTGGGAGAGCCAATATAGCGCATAGCGCCAAGTGCTAGGTAATCAACAATCCAATATTCTGGAATGCCTAACAACTCATAATCATCCAGTTTTCGCAAGTAATCATCTCGCCAATTGGTACTGACCACCTCAACCGCTAAACGAGCAGAACTACCCAAAGAAATCGTTGAGCTTTTCTCCCAAAGTGGATCATTTTCAATTAATTTTTCATCAAGCACAATAATATCTGGTAAATAACCCGTGTTGGCTCTTCCTGGCTTAACTAAGCAGTTTCTAGCAATAAAGTAGGGTAAATTCAAACGCTCAATTTCTACGTCAAACTTTCTGGAGATTAGCCCTGCTATTTTCTCATGTCTACCTACGGGGCGCATTTCTATAATTTCCCCGTCAACCAATTCATAGCGTCCCGCATCCTCTGGGTATTGTTCCAGGAATTCTTCAAACGTTAATAGGTTGGGTATGGCTTGAATCACAATATTTATTCCTTCGGCCTTCCTAAGACTGAAACCATACCTCAATTAAAGACTATCGAAAACTAAAATTTCAAAGAAACTATGTGGTCTGATTGATGTTGTGTAAGCCACATTCTTTGTTACCTGCATCTTCCCACCACCAACGACCTTCCCGCTCATGTTGATTCGGCAAGGTAGGACGCGTACAGGGTTCACAGCCGATGCTGACAAAACCTCGCTCATGCAAGGAGTTATAGGGTACTTCATAAGAACGGATGTACATCCAGACCTCTGCGGAGGTCCAGTTGGCAAGCGGGTTGAATTTGATCAACGGGTTCTCGCCCGTTGAAAAAGCATTATCAACCTGGACTACGGGAACACTGGCACGCGTCGATGGATTTTGGTCCTTGCGCTGCCCTGTAATCCAAGCATCAAGGGTAGATAGTTTGCGGCGGAGAGGAGCAACTTTGCGAATATCGCAGCATTCCTTGTGTCCATCCTCATAGAAGCTGAAAAGACCTTTGGCTTTTACCAGCGCTTCGACTTCGGCAGCATCCGGATACATCACCTCAATCGGGATACCGTAACGCTTTCTAACCTGATCGATAAATTGATAGGTTTCGGGATGAAGACGACCGGTATCGAGACTGAAGACTTTGATGTTTTTATTGATTCGATGGGCCATATCGATTAGGACCACATCCTCAGCACCACTGAAGGAAATGGCAAGATTGTCAAACAGACTCAAAGCCCGTTCAAGAATTTTTTGCGGACTTTGGCTAGAAAGTTCCACGTCAAGGCCAGGAATGTCGAGTTTAGTCTGCTCAGTCAGCTGCACCATGATGTATTCTTCCCGAAAAGGATCGTCTTATTGCGTCCTCACATTCTACCAATCTGTCACGACACATTTCCTATTGGCTTGTTGACATTGGAATTTGGCATATAGAGCGCACTACTACTCCCTAGTCGGCAAGACAAGAGGCTCACGCACAAGCTGCTGATCAGGCAGGGCTACCAACTCTTTCTCAATTTCTTTGACTTTAGTGGGCAGGAGTAGTGCTTGGCGTTCTTCCAAGAGACAAGCCGCAA
This sequence comes from Gloeobacterales cyanobacterium, assembly GCA_049582005.1. Taxonomy (GTDB): domain Bacteria; phylum Cyanobacteriota; class Cyanobacteriia; order Gloeobacterales; family PMM-0068; genus Sivonenia. The sequence continues at coordinate 1,852 of JBAUTB010000058.1, forward strand.
TCGGCAAGGTCTGCTCCAAATCATCCAAGGGGCGAGGAATCACAAATACAGCATTCAGTTCACCGACTCGTTCAGCCTCCAACATCCCTGCTTCAATAGCGTAAACGACATCAGAAACGCGACCCTGGATAATTGCCGTACATAGCCCTGAACCAATCCTTTCGTAGCCGATTAGGAAGACCTCAGCGGATTTGAGCATCATGTCTGTGGCTGCAACCAAGGAAGGAAATCCACGAGTTTCCAAAAGCCCAATCGCCTGGTTACTAAGATGTTCATAGCCTTTTTTGAGTATCAAGGGCAAGCGACTGCCAATCGGCAGAATCACTTCCAGATTAGAAGAAGGACGGGGAATGACCAGCGATAATGCCGCTTGACCGAACACTTGGTCTGCTATCTCTACTCCCGCTGCTACTGCGATACGAACATCTGCCGTATTCCCGCGCACTACAGCGGTGCAATTGGCATCCCCAATTTTTTCGTAGCCCACTAATTTCACTCCAGCCGCTTTGATCATGGCATCGGCAACGCCAACGATCGCTGGAAAACTTTGAGTTGAGACCAAACCTAGAGCACTTTCCATGAAAACCCACGTATAGGGTGAAGGGGATAGTTCTCTTTTATAGTAACTTCTCTCTACAGGGCTTATCTCTTATTGAGGGGGTTGCTTTAAGGTTTGCTCATGGGGGAAGAGGGTCGAACGCAGGCGGTTCAAATAAGCCGCTCCCGGAACACTCTCCCTAGAATCAGAGTTACCCGATATGGGGGGACCAGAAACTAAAGCTTGGGGCTGTTTCGGAGCAGGTTGAACCACCTTAACACCTTGAGTGACCTGAGGAACCGAGCTATCATTGCCTATACCCATCTCTCCTAGTAAAGAACCGGGGGCAATGACCTGGGACGGTTCAATGGATGGATTAAGCAAGGTTGAGGTAGTGCCAATACAGGCATTGGAGCCGATCTTCCCTGAGCCAAGCACCAAGACCCCTGCTCCTAAACTGGCTCCGGCCTGAATTTCCAGCGTACCTTCATAAGCCTGAAGAATGACTCCCATACCCAGACAAGCCCCCGCCCTAATGATAATACGGCTATTTGGGACTGCCTGGAGAAGAACTCCAGGTGCAATCACCGCCCCAGGTTCAATAGTTACATCGCCCTGGATGTAGCTATTAGAATCCAAGGCGGGTTGCAGTAATTGCATATTAAGGCTTCTGGATCAGGGTTTCTGCCACACGACGCTTGGCTTTGGGGTCAACACCAATCAAGCGCACGTATTCGCCTTTGTACTCACGCAGTTCAGCTTCCAGCGCAGCCAACACTTCTGGCTCTCGCGAGGTCTGAATCAAAGTTCCACTTTCCCAAGCATTCGCCCGGTAGCGCCGCTTATCAGAGTGCTCTAAACCTATTTGATGACCTTGAGCCAATAACTGACGTATTTGGCCCAAGACTTGAGCATCCAGAGAGGAGGGCTGGCTATAGGCATGCGTTGAGGAAGCGGTCGAGGTATTACTGGAAGCAGTACGGTCGCTTAAGTTAGCTGAACGTAGACTGCCATTTTGACCTGGACGCTGAATAATCACTTCTAGAACGCGTCGCTTGGCTTTGGCATCGATGCCAATCAAACGAACGTACTCGCCCCTATGATCGCTGAGACAAGCTTCCAGCGCAGCCAATACATCCGCCTCGCGGCTGGACTGAATTACGGGACAGCTTTGCCAAGCATTAACCTTGAATTGCCGTTCGTTAGCGTGCTCAGCCCCAATCCGATTCCCCTGAGCCAAGAGCTGGCGAAGCTTGGCAAGAGCATCTGAAGACAGCGAAGAAGAAGAAGAAGAAGGGGAGGAATTCCCAGCAGCAGTGCCATGCCCTCCAGCCACAGACCCATCCGGTTTTTGAATCAGGAGTTCTAGCACTCGACGCTTAGCACCAGGGTCAACACCAATCAAGCGAACGTAAGCACCCTCATGCTCTCTTAAAGAAGCTTCTAAAGCAGCAATCACATCCGTTTCGCGGTTGGATTGAATGAGCGCACCACTGTCCCAAGCATTCGCCTTGTAGCGTCGTGCATTGGCATACTCGGTGCCGACTCGACAGCCTTGAGCCAATAGTTGACGCACTTGCCCTATGACTTCTGGGGCCAATAGTCTGCTACTAACACTACTCACGCCAGAGGCTGAGGTGGTTGCAACCGATCTAACCGGTGCAGACACCTGCTGTCCTGGCTTCTGAATGAGGGTTTCTAGGACACGACGCTTAGCATTGGCGTCAATCCCGATCAATCGGACATATTCACCCTCATGCTCTATCAAGCAGGTTTCAAGAGCAGCTACTACTTCCGACTCGCGATTCGATTGAATCGGCGCGCAGCTCGTCCAAGCATTCACTTTGTAGCGTCGTTCATCCGCATGCTCTGTTCCGATGCGATAGCCTTGAAGCAATAGCTGACGCACCTGCTCCACGGTCTCTGGATTTAATAACATAGACTGGCCCCGTTCATAAGTACGATTTAATTCAGCACGTTCGTTACGGATAGGAATGATGCACTCATCCTCTTCTGCGCAACGGTACCCTTCTCGCAAAGCTTCATTGATACCAACCACATGGCGGGCAAAGGCAGCATCCAAGTCTTGCACATTCGGCAGACGGTCTGCCTGCTGCTGATTGGTAATGATCGAACCGGAAGCAACATAACGGCCCGGAGGAATTTCTACATCCTGAATCAAGACATGCATCATCACGATGCAACCCTTGCCCACCTTGGCATTGAAGACTGTAGAACGAAAACCGATAAATGAATCGTCACCCACATAAGCAGGCCCATGAATGAGCGCCATGTGCGTAATCGAAGCGTTATTACCAACCCATACCGAGTAGGAGTTTTGGTCATCGCCGGTCACTCGCCCCTGCTCTAAGCCATGAATGACCACACCATCTTGAACATTGCTTCCGGCGCCGATATGAAAAGGAGTCCCTTCATCGGCACGGATCGAAACCCCTGGAGCGACCAAGACGTTGGCTCCGATACGGACATCCCCAATAATCCGGGAAAAAGAATGCACGTAAGCCGTTGGGTCAATGCTGGCCTTGGCCAAATGGCGTGACCAAGGAGTAGGGGGTGCTGCAAAACTAACCATGAGCGAATTCCTCTAAGCCATTAACGATCTTGATCTCTTTTGCTGTAGAGGGAGCGATTATCCACACTAACTGTGTCGATAATGCCCACCACTACTGCATCCAATGGACGTTTTTCACTACCAGGGACTTGCCGAGCTGCACTGCCACGACTGACCAGTACCCACTCGCCGAGCCCCGCGCCAACACTATCGGCCGCCACCTCGTATTTGGGCATCGGTTGTCCCGTTTCATCCATAAACTGGACAAAGAGGAACTTCACCCCCATCAGACTAGGTTCTTTCTGGGTGCTGACGACAGTCCCTCGGACCCTAGCAATCTGCATTAAGGTCTGCCGTAGGGACGGATATTGCTCACACCTTCACGGAACTGCTCCACCGCTTCGGTATAACGAATCGGCAGTACATATTCCAAGTTCTCGTGAGGACGGGCAATGATGTGATGAGAGAGTAGCTGCCCACCACTTACCCGTTTTACGGAATCAATTCCAGCAGACACAGAAGCCTGTACTTCCGACACATCACCCCGAACAATGACGGTGACCCGACCACTACTGATTTTTTCATAGCCCACCAAAGTCACGCGGGCTGCTTTTACCATTGCATCAGCGGCCTCTACGACTGCAGGGAAACCTAAGGTCTCAACCATCCCAACTGCAATTGCCATAACGTATTCTCTCCTATGTCTTTTGTGGATTATTATCTAGTTTCATCACGGAACTGCTGAACTTCTTCGGTGTAACGAATCGGCAAAACGTACTCTAAGTTCTCGTGAGGACGAGCGATAATGTGATGGGATAGCATCTGACCGCCGTTTACCCGCTTTACGGAATCAATTCCGGCGGCCACAGAAGCCTGTACTTCCGACACATCACCCCGAACAATGACGGTGACCCGACCACTGCCGATTTTTTCATAGCCCACCAAAGTCACGCGGGCTGCTTTTACCATTGCATCAGCGGCTTCCACCACGGCGGGGAATCCCAAGGTCTCAACCATACCAACTGCGACTGCCATCAATACTCCTTCTCAGATAAGTGACGAATAATTAACCTTCGCGGAATTGCTCAACTGCTTCGGTGTAGCGAATCGGTAAAACATACTCTAGATTTTCAGAAGGACGGGCAATGATGTGATGAGACAAAACTTCACCTCCATACACTCGTTTGACCGCTTCGATTCCAGCAGCAACAGAAGCCTGCACCTCAGAAACATCACCCCGTACAATGACTGTCACACGGGCACTCCCAATTTTCTCGTAACCAGTAAGGGTGACGCGAGCAGCTTTGACCATCGCATCCGCAGCTTCCACCACGGCAGGAAAGCCTTTAGTTTCGATCATTCCAACAGCAATAGGCATGCAAATCTCCTGTGCAGCTAGCACACTAAACGCGAAAAGTTTCGGCAAAACCAACAAATTGTGACCAAACAGATACATCCGTCTTTTTCTTTAGAAGAAAGAAGAACGGCGGTGATCATAGACTTAGGATAAGGTACACCATCGACGATTGCAATATTAGGTATTTTTATATTTGAAATAAAACTCATCAGTTTTACTTATCATAGAGAGCCTTTTAGTTTTTGCCTCTCACCCTCAAGCTGTTTCACCCCTGATTCGCCTGTGAAAGACGTGAATTCACAAAAAATCCTATCCAAGCTCCCAAATACGCGCATTTTGCTCGCTGTTCTTCAGGATTCTTGGCATGGATGGAAGCGCTGCTTGGCCATGCAGCTTAAGCAACGAACAAGACAAAAGGTCCTCACCTTTGTTGCTCTTAGTCTTAAAGCTTTCTTACTTCGGATGCCACACAGTTCATAGTTTGAACCTCCATCACATCAGACACGTAGCAAGAACCACCGAACTTATTCAAGATGGGACGAATAATTTTAACTACAGCATCCACTTGTTCAGGTAAACAAAAGGCAATCACATAGTCATTTTCGAGCAACATATCAATATCGTCGCCCATGGTGCCACGAACCCCACTACCGGAGACATGCCGGATCACAGTGCAGTTCGTTACGCCTGCCTTTTTCAAGCCAGTAAGAATCTTTCCTAGTTCGAAAGAGTCAGAGAAGATTTCGATGCGTTTGATAGAGTTCATAGGGATAGAGGAGGGTAGATGAAAGGATGGACAAGACAAGAATGGTCAGGAAGAGGAAGTAGAGCTAAGGATGGATGAACATGGATTAGCTTAGTCTCCTACATTATCTCCATAGCAGGCTAATACCGTATTGGTACAGTGGAATCCCAATCAGGATATTGAAGGGGAAGGTAACCGCGAGGGCAGACGAGATATACAGGCTAGGGTTGGCTTCAGGAACCGTCATGCGCATGGCAGCGGGAACGGCGATGTAAGAAGCGCTGGCACACAGAACGGTAAAGAGAAGAGCGTTCCCTTGGGGCATATTAATCGACCGCGCAATCAATAAGCCAATAATTGCGTTCAACACGGGAATCAAGATAGCAAAGGAAATCAAAAAGGCTCCGGTTTTCTGTAAATCCTTAATCCGTCGGGCAGCGACCAGACCCATATCCAATAAAAAGAAGGTGAGGACACCATAAAAAATATCCGTAGTAAATGGTTTCAGAACCTGTCCTCCATGCTTTCCAGTGAGAATACCAATCAGCAGACTGCCTACTAACAGAAAGACCGAGCTATTTAGAAAGGCTTCCTGCAATACTTCTGGCCAGTTGGTCTCTGAGGATTCGCCTTTCTTGTAAGCAAATAAATTCACCAGGATCAAGCCCACGATGATCGCCGGAGATTCCATTAAGGCGAGGGCTGCGACCATATAGCCATCAAACGGAATTTTCAGCGCGCTAAGAAAGGAGCTAGCGGTGATAAAGGTGACAGCACTGATCGATCCGTAGGTTGCCGCAATCGCCGCCGAATTGTAGGGATCGAACTTGAGTCGAAGAATAAAGAAGGTATAGACCGGGACCAAAGCAGACATCACGATCGCTAGCAAAAGGGTGAGAATCACGGATTGATTCACACCACTTTCTGCCAATTCGACACCACCCTTGAATCCGATCGCCAATAACAGATAGAGAGAGAACAATTTGGGAATGGGGGCAGGAATTTCTAAATCGGATTTGACGAGGACAGAGGTCACGCCCAGAAAGAAGAATAAGATCGGAGGATTCAGGAAATTAGAAATAACAAGGCTTAGATCCATGGGTTCACGAGGGTAGAAGAGTTCTATTCTGCAGCTGACAATAACATAAGCTTTAGAAATTCTACATATACTGAGTCAACACCAAAGCTTGGAAGACCTCTAAGCAGGAGCGTGCTGAGGAAGACTTGGTACTAGACATTTACTATTCTCGGAACTTCTCACTTTTTAACTTCTACGGTATATCCCCTCTGGCGTAATTGTCTTGCCATAATTTGGGCACGTCGATCACTGTCATAAGCGGCCATCTGCATATAGGTGCGACCATCGATGACCCGAGGATAAGCCCCGGGAGCTATTGCTTTGAGTTTACTCAAGTCTTTAGCTCCATTTACAGGAACGAATACGTAGTAATAGCCATATCCTTGGAAGGTAGAAGAAGTAGCTGGTTTATCGGCACGGGTAGATTTTTTCTGGGCCGCGACAGCAGCCACAGGTTTGGGAACTGGTTGTACACCTTTAGTCATAGAAGGCTGCCCTTGAGTCGGTGGTTTAGGCTGAATCTTCGGTTTCGAAGCTATGGCCCGAGAAGGTTCAGGCTTAGCACTATTCTTGGGAAGGGGTGTTACTGATTTCAGATTACTCCCACTTTTTGAAGTACTGGTAGGTTGGCTAGGAGCAGGAGTCGTAAGCTTTCTTTGCCCTCCACCGTTGGTAAAAAGCCAGATAATGCTGCCCAGAGAGATCAGAATGATGGCTCCTACAACAGCGGTCAGAGGCGAGAGGCTAAGAATCTTGGGAGCGGTCTGTGGATTCTGAGTTTTCCCGAACGCAGGTGATGCTTCCGAGGACACAGCCACCAATTGTGGTGTTTGAGCATTCGAGGGTTTTTGAGTCTGCTGGCGCCACTTGCGGAAGCTTTCCAGTTCTGTATTGAGGTCATAATTCAGACCCCTTAAGGCAAGCCTAAGGTTTCGGATTGCCTGCGCGTCTAAGGGAACATTCTTAGGGTCACCGGGAGAAGACTGGGTCATGACGTTACCTCAAAGTAAATCGAGTATATATCTTGAGGAATAGCTTGCAAAACTTGGCGACGAGCCTGTTGGAGCTGCACGGACAAATCTTCAGGGGTGAGGATATAACCTTCAAGGCTTAGGGTTGTTATGGCTTCATCGGCGGGGACTTCGAGTACATCACAGAGAACCAAAAGCAGCCTTTTCGGTTGAGATAGTTCGTCTATGGCATTGCGCAAAAAAGGCACCAGCGGAACGGGAATTTCTCCAGAGCGCAAATAGGGCGGTAATTCATTCGGAACCTTTACCAGAGTCCGAGCAACACGGGCCACTAGCCATGAAATAAAACGTTCTCTGCGGGTATCAAACTGTGAGAGTTCTTTATAAACTTGACTCCACAAAGTAGCCTGCAAGCCGACCAGTTCAACGGGCATGGTGACAGGGCCATATTTTAGCAAGGACTGTACCAATGCTTGATGACGACAATAGAGGGCCAGGAAATATCGCCCCTCTTGGGGCTGCGTGAGCGCCAAAGATACCAGCTCGGCATCCTCTTTGCTAGATAAAGCGCGGACCCATTCGACTTCACATTCTCCGGTTACAAACGGCCTGACTAAAGCGTCCATGTTAGTCCAGGATGCTTTGAGCGTATGGATAAGCCCAAAGTTTCATTGGGGAAAGAGAGTATCGTCATAGGTCGGCATAACTGTCATCGGAGTTAGTTTACCTATGACTTAAAGCTACACGGAACGTTGATTCTACCTGAATCGCGTGTTCTATTTAGAGGAAAGGCCTTTCAGCGTAAGTAATTACGCTGAGTTAGGAAGTCTTAGGCGTTGGAAGGCAAGTCAGACTTTTTTTCAAAATACATCGTGTAAATATCTTGGGGAAGGGCTCCCAAAACTTGGTAGTTTGCCCGCTGAAGCTGAGTTGCCAGTTCTTCCTCTGTGAGCGTATACCCCTCCTTATCGAGCATCTCAAGCATTTCAGAGATAGGAAAATCCATGATTTCATGAAGAATTAAGAGTAGCCTTTGGGGCTGGGGCAACTCATCAAGGGCACGACGCAAAAAAGGTACCAAGGGTACGGGAACTTTCCCTGAGCTCAGAGAAAGAGGCAATTCATCAGAAATGTTGGCCAATGTCTTAGCGACCTGGGTAACCAGCCATGAGACAAAACGATCCTGCCGGAGGTCGAATTGCCGAAGATTATCGTAGACCTGGCTCCACAAAGTGGCTTCTAAACGTATTACCTCTGCGGACCTTTTGTCTGGCTTCAGGCAGAGGAGAGATTCTACCAATCCTCGATAACGACAGTACAGAGCTAAAAAATAGCGGCCTTCCTGGGGTCTAGCGAGCGCTAAAGCGACTAGTTCGGTGTCATCCTTCCCTGCCAGACCATAGAGCGACTCGACCTGGCTCACAGCCTGGAACAATGGCTGCGCCAAACTGTCCGCAGAGTTGGAGGATGTTTTGGCAGGATTCATAGACCCAGGATTCTATCGGGGAGATTGGTGTAATAGTACATAGACTCAGGTGTAATAGTACATAGACTCAATAGTTCTTTTCATTTTTATAACGTATGTCTAAATCATACAAAAACATGAGATTCCGGCTGAATGACAAGCTCTGTAGGGATAGCAGGGCTTTCCAAACTAAGAGCAAAAGCAATGGCACTGGCAACTTGTTCAGGACGAAGCATTTTGTCCCGCTGCACTTTCATACCCGCCTCATCCCAAAAAGGAGAGTCGATGCCACCTAGATAGAGCAAGGTGAAACGGACATTGGCACGTTTCAAATCTAAAGCCATGCTTTTGGTTAATCCTACAACTCCAAACTTGGAAGCACAGTAGCCCGCAGCCTTAGCCATGGGGTACTGTCCCAAGATGCCAGGAATATTGAAAATATGACCACCTGCCGTGCCGAAGGCTAAAGCAGCCGCTTGTGCAACTAAAAACGTTCCTTTTAGATTTAGGGCAATCATCTGGTCAAATTCTTCTTCCGTCAGCATCTGAATCGTTTTGAGGCGACCGATGCCAGCACTATTGATTACGACATCCACCTGCCCATAGTGGGCCTTAGTTTTAGCAAAAAGAGCTTCCACCTGAGACTTGACCGTGATATCCCCAGAGACAGATAGGACACCATCCGCACCTAATTCTCGACAGCTCTGCGCCAAAACGTCCAACGCTGCCGGATCACGCGCTGCCAACACCAAGGGATACCCTGATTTAGCCAGGGTTTGGGCTGTGGCACGACCAATTCCGCCCGTGGCTCCTACGATCACAACTACTTTTTCTGACATGGCATCGGTTCTTCGGTTCTATAGTTCTTCCCATTGTATGAAGAAATGTAAATTTGGCATCTAAATTTAAGGGGTGGTTGAGGCTGAAAACACGCGATCTGTCCCTAATAAAGGAGGACTTTTGAAAATCAGTGCGTAGCCTTTGAGCAGCTATTTTTCTAAATAATTTTCAAATCTCAAAGCTGACCAATATCTTCATTCCAGAGTGCTGGATTTTTTTGGATAAATTCTTTCATCAAGTTCTTGCATTCATCCAAGTCAAAATTAATAACTTCTACTCCATGAGATTCCATAAATTCTGTAGCACCAGGAAAGGTCTCAGACTCACCAACCATAACTTTCTTGATGCCAAATTGGACCACCGCTCCAGCACAGAGGTAGCAAGGACATAGCGTCGAATACAGAATAGTCCCTCTATAGGTTCCAATTCTTCCTGCATTACGCAAACAATCTATTTCGGCATGGAGGATAGGATCTTTTTTTTGCACCCGCTGATTGTGTCCTCGGCCAATAATTTTGTTCTCTTTTACTAAAATAGACCCAATCGGAATTCCACCACTATTGAGACCTTTTATCGCTTCTTCAATCGCCGCTTGCATAAAGTTATCCATAGGTTTCGCTCTGTACTTCTGTTTGGAATTTTACCCGCAGCTTAGGCCAAATCACGATTCAGCATAAGAAGTTGATTGTGGAGAGAGCAATAGTCTGCTTCTAGCTTTATGGGGCTACGTCTACCTCGTGAAATATGTCGCATTCCGCAATATTCGGATCAAAGCCCTGTCAACTGATGGAAAATGGTCAGCGAGTAGGCGTAGCTTCTGGAAGCTAAGGTTGTGTAATGCCCACTGATTTATTGCAACGGAAACAAACTCATTTTGTCTTGTGGCGTCCGGGAGTAGTCAGCCCTGGTCCTGCTGTTTACCTCAGCACCCTAGAGGCCGATTCATCGTCCCTGACTGCGTTTAAAGAAATTGCACTCATTCAATCTGAACTATTTCCAGACCTTTGGGAGACAGCAGCCAAAGACTGTGGCCTAGTCGATGGTCAGGTCTACTTCTATTGGTTCAAAGTCCACAACACTGACCCCTACGATGTCGCGAGTTCACATCAAGTTCTTTATTGCACCGATCCGACGGCCTGGACGGTAGACCGCCGTTTTCTGGCACCAAAGCCCTCCGAACCAGGAGGGATAACCAGCATGGACCCAGCCAGCGTACTACTCTATCGAGAGAACAAACTGATTCCCTGTGATCCTGGCGGACAGATCGCAAACTGGGAAGGAGATAGCCTACATCATTTGCCTTCCAATAATCGACTGGTTATCTATGAATTGCCTACGCGCTGGGCACGGATCCATGCAAACCGCCAAGTTGAAGAAGGTAAGGGGACTTTTCAGGATGTACTATCTCTGCTCTTAACAGAATGCAGTAGTTTTATTTGTCCGGCAACCCTCAACAACCGTGCTCATCTTATTGAACTGGGCATCAATGCTTTAGAGCTTTTGCCACCAGCTGATAGTGACGATGACTTGAATTGGGGTTATGGTACTGCCAACTTTTTTGCTGCAGATTTTGACTTGGGTTTTCCAGAGGGGCAGACAGCACCCACAGCTTCCACTGATTTAGTTAATTTGATTAAGATCTGCCATCAGCAGGGGATTCGTTTTTTCAAGGATGCTGTTATGTCCTTTGCCCGAAATAACCCCTATCGCAACATTAATTTTTCAGACTTTTATGTCAAATTCAATAGTGGCGATCCAGAGCAGGAAGCTAGAGATGGATTTGGTGGAGATTTATTCAAATATCGATATGAAGTAGAAGGCTACGACCCAATTACAGGCAAAAATACAAAATTGTATCCAGCCCGTCAATATATGAAAGCTTATATCAGCCATTGGATGGAATATTATCGAATCAATGGTTTACGATTAGATAGTGTCAACAACATTGACAATTACGACTTTCTAGAAGAACTTAAAGGGTTTTCTCGGGCTCTCTGGCAGAGACGTGGAGGCAGAGATGATCAGTTCTTAGTGGTCGGAGAAGAGCTGAGTGTGCCCATCGCCATGGTCCAGCAGCATCGATTGGATGGCATGTGGAATGAGCGTTTCAAGCAAATTATACGTCAGGTAATTTTGGGCAGGAATGTTGATGATGAACCTAGCTTTGAATGGAATGTGCGCAAACTGATTGACTGCCGGAATCTCGGTTTTGAAGATGGCTCAGAAGCCGTCAATTATTTAACCTCTCATGATGTGGGGGGTATAGGGAATGAACGTATTTATAACTGGCTTCATAACCATGGAATCCTCGAAACAGAACAGCGCATTAAACTAGCTTTTGTCTGTTTGTTAACTGCTGTAGGAATTCCAATGATCTTGGCAGGCGATGAATTTGCAGACCAACAGGATTTACCGACAACCGATGCTCAAAAGCAAGTTGACCCTGTCAATTACAGCCGGATGCAAGATGCCTGGCGACAACGAATCTTTGCCTATGTCACTCGACTGATTAATTTGCGAACCACTGCTGATGCTTTAGCAAGCAATGAAACGAATTTTATTCATGTTGATTTTAGCGATGGGAAACGGGTCTTGGTTTGGCAACGGGGAACAAGAGAAAATCCCGTGATCGTAGTCGCCAATTTTTCTGACTACATTAGCCCGACTGGCGCAGATTATTATATCCCCCACTGGCCCCTAACTCCGACGGGGGCAATATGGCGAGAGGTTACGCAGGAACGGGATGTCCCTATTTCATGGATTGGCAGAGAACCGATTTTTCCCTGGGAAGCAAAGGTTTATACGTTGAGGCAGGGTGTGCGTGAATGAGACGCGATATATCGCGTCTGTACAGGAGGAGAGGAGGATATAGGCGCGAGTTATTGCGCCTAAAGATATATTTCATGCAATCGAGCATGATTGCAGTGTATTAAGGCCCCAGAACAGCCTGAGCCATCCGAATCACCTGCATCATCATCGCCACATCATGAATCCGAAAAATATGGGCTCCTTGAGCAAGAGCTAAGGCTGTGGTGGCAGCAGTTCCCCAAACCCGATGTTTGGGTTCATTCAGCCCTAAAACTTTGCCAATAAAGCTTTTACGGGAAGTTCCGATCAGAATCGGGCAGCCCAAACTGCGAAATTCTCCGAGTCGGCGCAGCAATTCCAGATTGTGCTCCACGGTTTTACCAAAGCCAATACCGGGGTCTATGCTGATGCGCTCAGAAGCTATTCCCGCCGCTTGAGCACTTTCCACGCGTTGAGCGAGAAACTCATACACTTCATCCACCACATAATCGTAGTGAGGTTCTTGCTGCATCGTTCCTGGTGTGCCCTGCATATGCATCAGAATCACAGGACAGTTGTGCTGGGCAAGTACAGCAAACATCTGCGGGTCAGCTCCTGCTGAAATGTCATTGATGATGTTGGCCCCCGCTTTAAGGGCTTCCTCTGCAACTATTGCCTTATTCGTATCGATTGAAATAGGTGCATCGGTGAATTCGCGCAATTCTTCAATCACCGGAATTACCCGACGCAACTCTTCTTCTATAGAGACTGATGCTGCGCCCGGACGGGTAGACTCCCCACCCACATCAATCAGGTCTGCTCCGTCCTTGAGCATCTCTAGGGCATGCTCAATGGCTTTCGGTAATTCATCAAACATCCCGCCATCGGAGAAGCTATCGGGCGTGATATTGAGTACGCCCATGATGTAGGGCCGTTCCCAATCCAGGGTTACTTTTCCTAGGGACCAAGGACTTGGTTTATCGTGTGCCCGTTCCCACACCGCACGTAAGGCTGGGTCTTTCGCGGGTTCTGGAGTCCACAGGACGATGCCTTGATCTTTGGCTAAAGCATAGGCAGGAGATTCTTTTTCATTGAGGCTATCTCCCCATATATAGAATCGTGCTCCACCAGGAGGTTCAGAGAGCGTTTCAAGAAGACGGATAGGCATTGGATGACGGCTAACGAGCGTACTTCTAAGATAGTGTGAGAACTATCGCTCTAGGGACCTGGCCTCATGGGCTCACCAATTTTCTGAGTAGTTCGGCGGTGTCCTGAGCGGCTTTCGGTTTTGCTAATGCTTGCGCCTTTTGACCCATCGTTTTAAGGGTTTGGGGGCTGTCAAAAAGTTCTAAAACTAAACGGGTAAACTGGGCGTGTTCTATCTGACGTTCTTGAAACATCAAAGCGGCCCCTCTGCGGACGAGGGTCTGAGCATTAAAGGTTTGATGATCTTCTGCCGCAAAGGGATAGGGCACCAGAATAGAAGGACGTCCCGTAGCCATCAGTTCTGTGATCGTTCCAGCCCCTGCTCTAGAAATAACCAAATCGGCCCGGTAGTAGAGGGGTCCCATTTGATTCCAAAAAGGTAGGGGCAAATAATAAGGGGACGTAGGGGCTACGGCCACCACGCGATCGTACTCTCCTTGCCCTGTCAAATGAACGGTATAAATTCCACGTCCTATCCAATCAGGCAGACTATCGATAATGACTTGATTTAGGCCTCTAGCGCCTTGGGAACCTCCAAGCACAACAATCACCGGTGCCTCGGCTGGGATTGCTACTCCTTCTAAAGGGCTTGGGGCTATACAATCTTCCCGGAAAGGAGTCCCCACCCATGTTCCTTTACCGTTGAGATGGGCTCGGGCCTCATCAAAACCCAGCGCTAAACTATCCACCAAGGGCGCAAGAACGCGTGTCACTTTGCCGGGTAGCGCATTGGACTCATGGAGCAATACGGGTATGCCCAAGCTTCGAGCCGCTAAGATGCTCGGCCCTGCGATATACCCCCCTGTAGAGAAAACCGCTTTCGCTTGGATCTTTTGGAGGAGATTACGCACCTGAAACGTGGAACGGACCAGTTTGGATCCGGCGCTCAACCATTGACTAGGACGAAGCAATCCTTCGACCGAAACCTTCGTTAATGGATAGTCTTTCGCCACCAGTTGTTCCTCTAAACGCCCAGGAACCCCTAACCAGTGAATATCAAATTCCTGAAGCTCCTTAGCTACCGCTAAGGCAGGAAAGATATGTCCCCCGGTACCACTGGCTGCAACCAGGATAGATTTTTTCTGAGCATTCATAGGCATCTTGAGCACAGCGCGAATAGTATCACGTTTATAGAGGCATTACAGGGGCCATCGTTAACCGTCAAGTCTTTGGGGGATTCAAACTGTCTAGAGTCAATTTCACAGCAGGAGGACCTTGAAAAATACACCCGTTATCCCCCCTGCCATAGAAGCCCAAAAAAGGTAAGATTAAAGACTGCCTATCAATTGAAAACTATGCGCAATCCCATGTTGAGAGAGGAGCCTCGCTACGAAAAAGCTCCTGTACTTCCTTCTAATAACCGCGAAGGCATCCTGGAATGGCTCCAAAAGAGCGGAAAGATTGTTGCTCGTCAAAGCACCATTGCCTTGTCTGAAGATGAAGAAGAAGACATTGATGACCTTTTTGATGACGATGATAGCGACGACGCTGTTGTAGAAGAAGACTAAACTTTGCGTCCCATCATCCTGGCGGTCTGCGGGGCCTCTGGCATGATTTATGCGGAGCGGACCCTGAAATTCCTACTCTACGCGGACTATCCCGTAGAGTTAGTCTTGAGCAAAGCAGCATACATTGTCTGGCGAGATGAATTTGGCCTAACCATCCCTCAAGCTTCTGAAGAACAGGAACAGTTTTGGCGTGAACGCACGGGAGAAGAGCAAGGAAAGCTTACCTGCCATTCCTTCAGCAATGTGGGGGCCACCATTGCCAGTGGGTCTTATCAGGTCCAAGGGATGTTGGCTATCCCCTGTAGCATGTCCACGGTGGCACGAATTGCCCATGGCTTGAGTTCAGATTTGGTAGAACGGGCCGCAGACGTACAAATCAAGGAAGGGCGCAGAGTTGTCGTAGTCCCCAGGGAAACTCCTTTTAGCTTGATTCATTTGCGCAATCTCACGCTACTCGCAGAAGCAGGAGTCAAAGTGGTACCAGCTATTCCTGCTTGGTATCATCAACCCAAAACCATTGAAGATTTGGTGGATTTTGTGATCGGTCGCGCTTTGGACCAACTAGAGGTTGATAACGATTTATTTAATCGCTGGCAGGGATTGGGACAGCATCGGTAATGCTTCAAAAAAACTTGAGATACCGCTGAATTTCCCAATCAGAAACATGGCTGTTATATTCTTGCCATTCCTGCGATTTGAAGTCTATGAAGGTTTGATACATCAAAGGACCCATAACTGATTTACTTAAAGGGTCTGCGGCAAAGGCTTCCACGGCCTCTCCTAAACTTCGAGGCAGAGCATTAATCCCTTTTTCTTTGAGTTCTGCCATAGAGTAATCGTACATATTTTCAGTATGCGGTTCGCCTGGATCTAAACCTTCTTTAATTCCTTCTAAACCAGCAGCCAGAATCAGGGCCGCGCCGAGATAGGGATTACTCGATATATCAGCCGCTCGACATTCTACTCTTGCACCCGCCAAGGGAATACGCAGCATATTGGTGCGGTTGTTGTTGCCATAGCAGATATACACAGGAGCCCAGGTGAATCCTGACATGCTCCCTCTCGGAACCAGACGTTTGTAACTATTGACTGTAGGGGAGATCACGGCACAGACTGCCGGAGCATGTTTGAGAACACCCCCAATGAACTGATAACCCAAAGTGGACAAACCACAACCCCGTGGATCGTCCACATCTGCAAAGAGGTTTTCTCCTGTAGTACAGTCAGCGAGAGACATATTGTAATGCGCCCCGCTTCCTGTGCGATTGGAAAAAGGTTTTGGCATGAATGAAGCAAAATAGCCATGTTTGTGGGCAATTTCTTTGACCATCAAACGGAAGAACGTAAAACGGTCTGCCATCTTTAGGGCATCACAATAAGCAAAGTCCGTTTCAAACTGACCATTGGCATCTTCATGGTCGAAGGAATAGACATCCCAGCCCAGATGATTCATCGCCTCGACCAGTTCTGTTACCAACGCATAATTATCGAGCAATCCTGTGAGGTCGTAGCATGGCTTGGCCAGATTATCGCGCTCGCTTACAGGCCCAAACCCTTTTTCTGTCTCTCGGAGGATGAAAAACTCTGTCTCGATGCCCAAATTGAAGGTGAATCCCAGGTCAGCGGCCTGGCTGAGAACATTTTTGAGAATGCTGCGACAGCACGCCTCAAAAGGTTGACCTCCCACATACAAGTCGCTAGCAAACCAGGCTAACTCCCGGTTCCAGGGCAGAATAGTGGCGGAAGCAGGGTCTGGTCGAGCAGACACCTCTTCATCGTTGATATTCTGTGGCACGCCATCCAGCGCCGCCCCTGTAAATAGCTCCGAGCCCTGCATCATTTGAGAGAAGTGGCTCAAGGGAACCACTTTTGCCTTACAGACACCATGAATATCTACAAAGCTGGCTAGGGCATACTTAACCTCTTGATCGACTAAAGCTTTTTTGAGGTTTTGAAGATCAAGGGGCCAAGAATCCATTCACATCTCCTAACTAATTCCCTTCTTTTGGGCAGCCGCTTTAACAAAGGTAGGGTCCAGAATTGCCTGCGTACTTACAGGCTTCTTGGTCAATCCACTCTTGAGAAGAAAATCTGAAATAGTGCGGGCCGTATTATTCAGATGCATCGTATCATTGCCGGGCGCAAAAGCGGCTAAGTTCTCTCTTAAGGTGAAAATGCGCGTTCCAGCGTCATATTCTCTATACTCAGCCGGGCTTATTCCACCTCGCTTCGCCATGATTTGCACGGCTTCCTCTGGATTGTCTTTGATGTACTCGAGCGTCTCAAACCATGTGTCGATCAGTTTTTGAACATCAGCAGGGCGTTCTTGAAGAAGCTTACGACTTACCACCAAATGGTCTGGAATAGCTCCAGGGAAGTCCTTAGAAGTGAATAAGATTTCGGACTTAGGCCGTTTAAGGGCCGTGGAGGTAAACGGGGTAAAGGCTCCTACGGCATCCAAGTTGCCAGCGGCAAAGGCAGCGGCAGCAGCTCCCGTTTCCATCGGTTGAAAAATGATATCTTTCTGGGTCATACCCGCTTTAGCGAGTCCTAGAAGCAACAGGTAGTGATCCACCGTTCCTAGCTCTGCAGCTACTTTTTTGCCCTTCAAATCCTTGATGCTCTTAATGCCGTCACGAACAATAATTTGGTCATTTCCTGTTGAGTTGTCATTAGCTAGAACAACAACCAGATCTGCCCCACCAGCGACAGCACTAACCGTATCGTTCAAAGTCATAGAATTTGCATCTAACTTTCCAGCGGTTAGCGCATTAATGGAATCCAAATATCCTGGGAACCAAGTCAACTTCACATTAAGACCATTTTTCTTAAAGAGTCCCGCGTCCTCTGCCACCTGCCAAGGGAACCAGCCAGGCCAAGCACTAAATCCCAGAGTTAGCGTTTCGGCAGGAACTGGAGTCGCCTGGGCCGCATTCGGGTTGGACCGTTTAAGGTTCGATGAGCTGCAGGCGGTAAGCAGTAAAGAAGGAAGCAACAGGGCTAAGAAAAGCCGAGGTAATAGACGGGTCATAAAGATCTATCAAGTCAAGGTTATTCTAATAGTTCCCTCCGGTTGGTCAAAATAGAACATCGGAATACTCCTTTGAACATACTTACAGGCAGGCTCTCAGAGCCTGCCTGTAAGAGTACAACTTGGTACTAAGAGATCCCTTTCGCTTTCGCATACGCTTTCACGAAGCGGTCATCCAATAGGCCATCCAACTTAGGCTTCTGTTTTGCCAATCCTGCTTTGACCAGAAAGTCTGAGATATTACCCGCAGCAAAGTCCAAATTTTTGCTGGTCTTACCCGGGGTAAATGCTTCTAGATTCTGTTGGATGGTAAAGATGGTGGTGCCTTTGTCATAGGCTTTATATTCCTCAGGGGTGACTCCTGCTTGTTTAGCCATAATCTTCACGGATTCATCAGGATTCGCTTTAATGAAATCCAAGGTGTCAAACCAGGTATTCACTAGCTTCTGAACATCTTCAGGACGTTCTGTTACCATCTTGCGGGTTACCACCAAATGGTCAGGAATAGCACCGGGAAAATCCTTTGAGGTGAATAGAGCCTTTGAGCCCTTGAGTTTCAAAGCGGTGGTAGTAAATGGAGCAAAAACACCCACGGCATCTAACTTACCAGCAGCAAAGGCAGCAGCAGCAGCGCCCGTTTCCAGCGGTTGAAATTGGATATCTTTTTGGGTCATGCCCTCTTTAGCGAGCCCCAGAAGCAACAGGTAATGATCCACCGTTCCTAGCTCTGCCGCTACTTTTTTGCCCTTCAAATCTTTGATGCTTTTAATCCCATCACGAACAATAATTTGGTCATTTCCTGTTGAGTTGTCATTCACTAAAACGATAACCAAATCAGCTCCAGCCGCAACAGAACTCAAAGTATCATTCAAGGTTTGGGTATTACCATCTAATTTGCCACCAGCGACCGCATTGATGGAGTCAAGATATCCAGTAAACCAAACCATCTTAGCGGGGACTCCATTCTTTTCAAAGAGTCCTTTCTCCTGTGCAATCTGCCAAGGGATCCAACCAGGCCAGGCACTAAATCCTATTTGGATAGGAGCAGCTGATGTAGTAGTTGTTTGTGTTGTAGTCGTTTCTTGTTTAGTGGCTTCCTGAGTAGAAGTACCAGTACAGGCAGTTAAAAGGCAAACAGGAAGTGCGAGTAGTAAGAGATAGCGGAGCAATTTCAAAGTGAAGTCCTCAAAGTTTTAAATCTGAATCAAATGCAGCCAACAGAACTGGCCAAGATAGTGAATTATGAAAAAGAACTTATTTTTGAACCGAGCCGACCAATCAGCTAGTTCCTGAATCTCATCAAGGAAACTTGAAAATTTTAACTTAAGTGTCAACATCCCGATACTGTATTTGGATACCTAAAGCTCAAATTCATGCAAGCAACTAGGTTGACTTTATTGACCAAATCAGAATAGGACACCTCAGGCACGATTAATGCCTCTTGCTTCTTGCGTTGAACATTCGATGTCACCAATTTTTAGTTCTCGGCCAGAACGAATTTCACTGAGGGGACGATTACAAAGAGGGCAGCAATAATGATGTCCGATCTCTGGCTGATATTCTTGCTGACAGCTACTACAGAAAGCAACAAAGGGAATTTCTTCAATAACTATATTTGCCCGATCTAAAAAAGTTCCTACCTTCTGGGTGTCAAAGGCGATGGACAAACGCTCAGTATCAACACCTGATAAGGCTCCCACTAACAAATGAACTGCCTGAATTCTAGGATTCCCTGCTTCGACCCACCATTCCCTGAGGGTCGAGACCAGCGCCTTCATCCTGTCTACTTCTTGCATAGCTACAATGCCCAAGACTCGTTTTCCAATCCACAGAGCGGAGCTTCTCTGACAATACGTTCAACCGTATATTCACTAAGGTTACGGGCATCTTCTAGAAAAGGAGTTTTCAGAAAGGTGTTCAAACCTCTAGCAGGCAAAAATTCTCCCCTAGAAAAAGTATTAGGGGAACGACCATGAAGTTGCGGATAATCAAAAAATTGGTTTGGGCACTGATGATCAGTCACGGCAGAACTCCACTAGAGATGCAATCACTGCACCTCTCTACATGAAGGTTCTCCCGGGCTTTTCTCCCGCCGTGTCACCAGCTTAAGCTGGCTGCTTCTCTCGGACCAGACGCTCTATATTGAGAACCGGAACCCTAGAAGCTACTCTTCGCTTACCCTTGAAGAATATACCGGTCGCAAAGGACGATCCGTATAAGAGGATACGACAAGGAACAAAGACATAAGTCTTTAGAAAGAACTTGGGCATGGCCAGGATTTCCTGAGAAAATCTGATAATCTATCTCTAGCTTTTGGGCCTCTTATGCACCTTAGTCCCCAAGAACAAGAGAAATTGATGATTTTTCTGGCTGCTCAATTAGCAGAACGCCGCAGAGCTAGAGGTCTGAAGCTCAACTATCCTGAAGCAGTTTCTTTTCTGACTTTTGCTCTTCTAGAAGGAGCCCGTGATGGCAAGACCGTTGCCCAACTGATGAGTGACGGACTGAATATCCTTTCCCGTGAGGATGTCATGGAAGGAGTACCGGAGATGATCACAGAAATTCAGGTAGAAGCTACATTTCCCGATGGAACCAAACTGGTTACTTTGCATGACCCTATTCGTTAAGAGAGATTTGGATGAAACCCGGTGAGTATCTACTGGCTCAAGAAGAAATCCTCGCCAATGAGGAGCGTGTTACGTGCTCTATCGAAGTGAGCAATACAGGAGACCGGCCCATTCAAGTGGGTTCTCACTATCACTTCTTTGAGGTAAACCGCAGTCTGGATTTTGACCGAGAAGCGGCGCTGGGAATGCGTTTGAATATTCCCTCAGGAACCGCTGTGCGCTTTGAACCCGGCCAGACGCATACGGTGGAATTAGTAGCCCTAGGAGGAAAGGGCCTAGTCCACGGCTTCAATCGCTTAGTGGAAGGTTCTATACGGGTAGAGACAGGGAAAAAACGGGCATTGGAGCATGTCGAGGCATTTCTAGAAAGTGTTTAGAGACCTCTCCCCTAGCCCCTCTCCGTTCACGGAGAGGGGAATTGGATGTCACCGAGGGAGTTAAGCTATGACCCTGCTCGCGCTCTTACAGCTATGCGACTCCGCCTTACCGATTGGGGGCTATTCTCACTCGTGGGGCTTAGAAACTTGGGTCCAGCAGGAGACCCTTAAGACGGCGAAAGAAGTCGAAGGAGCAATCAGAACCCTCCTGACGGCTAGCATGGCTCCTCAAGAGGGAATAGCCTGCGCTTTGGCGTACCAATACAGCAAGACAGGCAGCTTTCAAGATTTTCAACGACTCAATCAATACCTCACCGCCAGTCGTTGGGCTGTAGAAACGACCAAAGCTTCTATGGCTCTAGGACAGCGCCTGAAAAATCTCGCCATAAACCTGAATTGGTCCGCACATTTCCCTAAAGGTGAACATCACCACGCGGCAGTATTTGGTTGGTTGTCTTGTGCCCTAGGAATTTCTGCCCATGATGCTGTTACTGGGTATCTTTTTAGCAGTGCAAACAGCTTGGTCTCTGCTTGCGTAAGGCTTATCCCCTTAGGCCATACCGATGGTCAAAAAATTCTGTTGGCCTTACAAGAAACGATTCAACAACAAACGAGTTATTGTTTGAATGCCGAATTAGAAGATTTGGGCGGGTTTGCGCCTTTACAAGAATGGGCCTGTGAAGAGCATAGAAGGTTGTATTCAAGGTTGTTTCAGTCGTGATCATCCCGTATAGGAGAGCCTATTTCAGGCATCAAGCAAGGCTATATGTCCTGAAGCAAAAGCCCGCTGAGTGCCATCGGGCAAACACAGTAATAAAAAGCCACGGTCGCTAAATCCTGCAGCCTCCCCCGAGATTCTTTCGTCCAAGCGTTCAACGGTGATCGAACGACCTAAAAGCGCATCCCGTTGACGTAGCGATGGTAGTAGCTTCATCAGTCCAGAACCAGCCTGGACATTATTTTCTCTCGAGCACAACAGTCCTGCGGTTTGCAACAAATAGTGGCGCATTTGCTGGAGTAATGAAAATTCATCGGGAACTGGATTTGCCATCTGGTGAAGACTGATAGCGGTTCTGCTTAGCTGAGGTTCTGGAAAAGCCTGAGTGAAGTCAACGAAGCGATTCAAGCCAATTCCTACCACAACTTTTCCTTCTGCTGCGGCACTATTCACCACACTTTCACACAAGAGGCCAGCCACTTTCCTTCCCTCAAACAAAAGATCATTGGGCCATTTTATTTTTAACCTTCCTTGCACATCGGGAATGAGATCTTCAATGGCATAAATTACCGCTAAACCAGCTACTAAACTTAATCCAGGTAATTGTTCAAAGGGTATTTTCTCTAACACCATACTGAAGGTCAATACTCCTGGTGGAGCCTGCCAAGTGCGTCCTCGCTGTCCCCGCCCAGCCGTTTGTTTTCGGGTAAATATGACAGTACCATGCTCTAGCTGCGACAGGTGCGCAAGCGCCCAGGTATTCGTACTAGGACATTGATCGAGCCAATGTAGCCACCCTGGCAAGTTTGCCGGAAAAGAGGTTTCAGCGGAGTCCCCCTGCAGGCTATTTCCCTCCCGTTATCGTTGGCTTATGGCAATAGCAATTCAACAATAATTGAACTACAAAAGCAAAGATGCTATCCTTGCGCGAGGATAACACCATATAGAAATCCGCTTCTAGGGTTCCGGTTACTTGCTCTGCCAAGGGATGCCTGGTCCGAGAGAAGCAGCCAGCTTAAGCTGGTCACACGGCGGGAGAAAAGCCCGGGAGAGCTGTACAGTAAGTGCTTACTGTTAGAGCTTCCTGGGCTTTAGTCGTTGAAGCCCAGGAAGCTCTAACAGAAGTGTGATGCCATCTTTGAGATAGAGGAGAACGCCATGTCTATAAAACCTACAGAAACACTTGATATCGATCCGGCGCTTATTACCTGGGATGAGGTGATTCCAGGGGGTAGCTATTGGTCTCGCGTCATCAAACGGGGCACTACCCTGCGAATTATCGACCTGGAGAGTTCCAGAGGGGTTTCTCTGCTCTGCTACAACGCCGATAACGTCATAGAGCGTTACAACGCTGCCGATACCGCTAAAATCCAGTTCAATGCCTTCTTGAAAAAAGGGATGGTGTTGTATTCCGATATGGGGCGGGTTCTATTCTCTATTACGGAAGATACCTGTGGTCATCATGACACGCTTGCTGGATGTAGTAATGCAGCAACCAATAGCGCCAAGTATGGGGAAGGCGATTGGAAAAACTCCCGCGATAACTTCATGCTGGCCTTAGCTAAACGGAATATGGGCAAGAAAGATATCTGTCCTAACCTCAATCTCTTCTCACAGGTTGTCGTGGGGAAAGAGGGCGATTTGACCTGGGTTGAAGGAGCCTCCAAGCCAGGAGATTTTATTGATCTCAGAGCCGAAATGAATGTGTTAGTAGTGCTTTCCAACTGTCCCCATGTACTCGATCCAAAGCCAACCTATGCGCCTACGCCCATCCGAGTTGTGGTCTGGAATTCTCCAGCTCCTACTGCCGATGATTTGTGCAGAACAACAAATCCGGAAGCAATTCGTGGTTTCCAAAACACCGATGCGCTTTTTGTTTGAAATTCAAACGACCAACTAACTGGATCATATTATCTAAAACAGGAGAATAGAACTATGGTTTTAGCCACAGAACACTCGCTAAATCCCGATAAAGCTATCTACAATCAGGTGCTTCCTGCCCGCAAGCCCTGGTCGCGGGTGATCAAGAAAGGGCAAATTTTGCGGATTGTTGATTTGGGGGGAAATCAGGCTGTGGATTTCCTGGTGTACAACGCAGACGATACCAGTGAACGCTATAGCGCCCCGGATACGATTCGGAATCAAGGGAATATTTTTCTCACCACCGGAAGCAAGCTTTATTCCAATGACGGGAACGTAATGATGACCATCCGGTATGATACCTGCGGACGGCATGACACTTCAGGTGGGGCATGTAGTTGTGAGAGCAATTCAGTTCGTTTTGGTCTCGATAAGCGCTGGCAACATGCCTGTGTTGAGAACTTTTTAATGGCTGTTGCGCCTTATGGCATGGGAAAGCGGGATCTTGTCAGCAACATCAACTTTTTTATGAATGTGCCGGTGAGTCAAGATGGCACCTTAGAAATTGTGGATGGGATCTCGGAGCCAGGCAGTGTTGTTGAACTGCAAGCCGAAATGAACACCATCGTCGCCATTTCCAACTGCCCTCAGATGAATAACCCGTGTAATGCCTACAATCCCACCCCGATTCAACTGATTATTTGGGATGCTCCGGGTGAATCTTAGGACAATTCATCACTGAGTCGGGTGGGCCCGTGCTCACCCCTCAATACCAGTACCATTTAGAGACGTCTGCTCACTATCTTTCTCTGAGATTGCCTGCCCTATGTTTGACAAAGTTCTCATTGCTAACCGGGGTGAAATCGCCTGTCGGATCATTCGGACTCTTGATCGCCTCGGAATTGGCTCGGTGGCAGTCTACTCAGAAGCCGATGCCCATACCTGTCATGTGTATGCCGCAACTGAATCTGTTTGTATTGGCCCGGCCCTGGCCGCAGAGAGTTACCTTCGCTGGGAGCGCATCTTAGAAGCAGCGGAAAAGACAGGGGCTCAGGCCATTCATCCAGGCTATGGGTTTCTCAGTGAGAACGCCGAATTTGCCGAAGCCTGTTTGGCCAAGGGGATTGCGTTTGTTGGCCCTACTCCGGAACAAATGCGGTGTTTTGGCCTAAAACATAAGGCGCGGCAGTTGGCCGCAGAAAATCAAGTGCCCCTTTTGCCAGGTAGTCCACTCTTGGGCAGTCTGGAGGAGGCCCAAGCAGCGGCACAGGCCATTGGTTATCCCGTGATGCTCAAAAGTACGGCCGGCGGAGGGGGCATCGGCTTGCAACTCTGTCATCAAGAAGAGCATCTGGCTGAGTTATTCGAGCGAGTACAACGCTTGAGCCAGAATAATTTCAAACAAAGTGGCGTTTATTTAGAGAAATATGTGGAGCAGGCCCGCCACCTTGAGGTGCAAATTTTTGGGGATGGTCATGGCACGGTGATCGCTCTGGGTGAGCGGGATTGTTCGGTACAGCGGCGCAACCAGAAAGTGATTGAAGAAACTCCGGCTCCAGGGATCAGCGATGTCCTGCGTCATAGCCTCTGTGAAGCTGCTGTGCGTCTGGGCCAGGCGGTAAATTATCAGTCAGCGGGGACGGTGGAATTTGTCTTTGACGTTGCCACGGAGGACTTTTACTTTTTGGAGGTGAACACCCGCCTCCAAGTCGAGCATGGAGTGACAGAGGAAGTTACCGGAGTTGACCTTGTAGAGTGGATGGTCCGACTGGCAGCCGGGGAATCGCTAGCGTTGGCAACCGATCAACACCAACCTCAAGGACATTCGATTCAACTGCGGATCTATGCCGAAGATCCAGGAAAAAATTTCCAGCCCAGTGCCGGCAAATTGACAGAAGTGGTATTTCCCAATACCGTCCGCTGTGATACGTGGATTGAACGGGGGACCGAAATTACCCCCTACTACGATCCCCTGATGGCAAAACTGATGGTCAAAGCCAATTCGCGGTCAGAGGCAATTGCCCAGCTCAAATCAGCCCTGGATGCCTCTCAAATCGCAGGAATTGAATCCAATCTGACTTATCTGCGCCAAATTTTAGATGACCCAGCCTTTGAGGTCGGCCATGTCAGTACCCGCTTTTTGGAGTCCTTTCACTACGCTCCGCTTACCGTTGATGTTTTAGAACCGGGCACCCTGACTACGCTTCAAGATTATCCGGGGCGGATTGGCTACTGGAATATTGGGGTCCCACCCTCCGGACCCATGGACTCTCTAGCATTTCGCTTGGCCAATCGAGTGCTCGGCAATCCAGCATCAGCAGCAGGATTGGAATGCACTATTCTTGGCCCCACCTTGCGCTTCAAGGCCGCCACTATGATCTGCCTGACTGGGGCTCCGATGAAGGCAGAGCTCGATGGTCAAACGGTACCTTTTTGGACAGCGGTGCCCGTAGAAGCAGGCAGCGTCTTAAAGCTCGGGAGCGTCCAGGGTCATGGTTGCCGAACCTACCTGGCTGTAAAGCATGGCTTCAACGTCCCTGATTATTTGGGCAGCAAAGCGACCTTCACTTTGGGCCAATTTGGTGGGCATTGTGGACGGACCTTGCGGACCGGAGATGTCTTGAAGCTAACTCCGCCAACTCCAACAAACAAAAACTTTGCTGAAGTATCTATGGCAGTCCCCCCGGAACTCATCCCGCACTACTCCAAAACCTGGGATATTGGGGTGCTCTATGGCCCTCATGGAGCTCCAGATTTTTTTACTGAAGCCGATATTGAGACCTTTTTCGCAACCGCCTGGGAAGTGCATTACAACTCAGCCCGAACCGGAATCCGTCTCATCGGTCCTAAACCCGAATGGGCGAGGAAAGACGGCGGTGAAGCGGGATTACACCCCTCCAATATTCACGACAATGCCTACGCTATCGGGACCATCGACTTCACAGGCGATATGCCCATCATTCTCGGTCCTGATGGTCCCAGTCTCGGTGGATTTGTCTGCCCAGCAACGATCATCCAAGCAGAGCTCTGGAAAATCGGTCAACTGAAACCTGGCGATATGATCCGCTTCCATCGGCTCACCGCAGAAGAAGCGTTGCAACGGGAGCAGGAACAGGACCAGCAAATCGCCACGCTCACCCCGTCCACAGCCCCAGGCCTAAGAGCCACTCCTTCCGAGGTCAGCATAGCTTCAAGTCCCATCCTCCACGAGATTCCAGAGTCTTCCGAACAAATTGTTGTAACCTACCGGCTGGCAGGCGACAAGTATCTACTAATTGAATATGGTCCCTTGGTCCTGGATTTGAACCTGCGCTTCCGTGTCCATGCCTTGATGCAGTGGCTAATGGACCATACCGTAGCAGGTATTCTCGACCTGACGCCAGGCATTCGTTCCTTGCAGGTCCACTATGACAGCCGCATCCTACCCTTAGCAGAATTACTCGATACATTGATTGCGGCAGAAAAAGAATTGCCCCCAATTGCGGCTATGGAAGTCCCGACCCGCATCCTCCATCTACCGCTTTCTTGGGACGATGAATCGACCCAGTTAGCGATTCAGAAGTATATGCAATCCGTGCGCAAGGATGCTCCCTGGTGTCCTAGCAATATCGAATTTATCCGGCGTATCAATGGCTTGGATAGCATCGAACAGGTAAAAGACATTGTCTTCAATGCCAGTTACCTTGTGCTCGGCCTGGGAGATGTATATTTGGGTGCCCCTGTGGCAACGCCCATCGATCCGCGTCATCGTCTGGTTACCACCAAATACAATCCAGCACGCACCTGGACTCCTGAAAATGCCGTGGGTATTGGTGGTGCCTATATGTGTATCTATGGCATGGAAGGTCCAGGCGGCTACCAATTTGTGGGACGCACCGTTCAAGTGTGGAATACCTTCAAACAAACAGCAGACTTCGAAGCTGGAAGACCCTGGTTGCTCCGCTTCTTTGACCAAATTCGCTTCTATCCTATGTCTGCGCCAGAGCTGCTTCGCTATCGGGAAGCCTTTCTCCAAGGGCAGGTAAAGCTGGAAGTAGAAGAAAAGACCTTTAGCCTGCGGCAGTACAACGCGTTTCTCGATTCCATCGCCCCCGAAGTAACTGAATTCAAGACAAGGCAACAGACGGCCTTTGAAGCCGAGCGCCAACGCTGGCAAGATCTGGATAGTCAAGCGGAAACGTTCATGGATGCCCTCCTTGATACACCGATCGGCGAAGAAATAGACCTACCCCCCCATGCTCAAGTAGTTACCTCATACATTCCCGCCAACGTTTGGCGAATTGTAGTGGAAGTAGGTACCAGCGTTGCGGTAGGCGATCAGCTGCTCATCCTAGAATCTATGAAAATGGAAATTGCAATTACAGCTTCGGTAGCAGGGACTGTGGTTAATATTATGTGCACGGAAGGACAACTGGTAGCCGTTGGTCAAAATTTGGTGGTGATTCAGGGGGAAGAACCTCTCCCCTAGCCCCTCTCCGCAGGCAGAGAGGGGGACTGGAAATAGATTTTCTACCCCATAATTTAAAGGAAAAAATATAGCCCTGCTTGATTGCATGAAATAAATCTGTACAGACGCGATATATCGCGTCTCTTTACACTCGCAGAGGAAATACTTTAGATGACCGATGAAGATATATATCTAGCCGTTAATGGAACCTTAATGCGGGGATTGGAGCTAAACGGCAACCTATTAAAAGCAGGGGCCAAGTTTGTCAAAGAGACAACCACGGCACCAATTTATCGACTTTGGTCCATTCATGATCGTCACCCAGCTATGATTCGGGTTGCTGAAGGTGGAAAAGCAATTGCTGTTGAAATTTGGGCCGTTCCACCAGCCGGTGTCTGCGCTATCTTACTCCAGGAGCCGCCTGGTTTATGCATGGGTAAGGTCGTTCTTGCCAACAACGAAGTAGTATTAGGCGTGTTGGGAGAACCCTTCCTTTGCGAACATCAGCGAGAAATTACAGAGTGGGAAGGATGGCGAGCCTATACGGAACGTGAGAGCGTGAAATTCGACAGCTAATATCAAATTTGTGAGGATTTGATATAATCTCACTTCAACAGAATGAAGGCATATCTATGAAGAAACATCTGCTTGCCGCTACTCTTCTAAGCTTTGCGGTCATCGGACCCGCATTCGCTCAGACTGCGGGCAAGTCCACACTGGGCGTCTCGGTTACGCTACTTGACCAAGTCTACACGGGCTGGAGTGTCCAGAAAGAGATCCTCGGAAAAGAAGTCACCAACGATAAGGGCGAGAAGGTCGGCAAGATCGAGGATCTGATCATCACCCCTAAAGATACGGTCTCCTATGCGATTGTCGGCGCAGGTGGCTTTCTCGGCGTTGGCCGAAACGACGTCGCGATCCCCGTAAGTCAGTTCAAGATCGAAAAGGGCAAAATCCTACTGCCGGAAGCGACTAAGGCTGCCATCAAGGCGATGCCTACGTTCGACTACGCGAAGAAGCAGTAAATAGACTTCTTGCAAAAGTCTCTTTTGTAAAGAGTCAGGAAAGGGTTAATAGAGAATGGGGAAAGGTAAACTCAATCCTTTTAACCTTTTCCCTCTGCCCTTTTTTCAATCCTGAATAAATTTTTGAAATTCAATAGCTGTCAGCATTCTCCTTTCGTTAACTGCTCAAGGATCACCCTTACTTTGATAGGTGATTTTATAAATCTTGCCCTCTTCATCATCGCTTACCCATAGGCCACCGTCTGGGCTGTTCACCACATCTACAGGACGACCTAGAATAGCTTGATCAGCATCCAGCCAGCCTGTGATGAAATTGGTGACCTTGGTAACTTTATCTCCTTCAATATGTGCCCGGACAAGCTTATATCCGGTAGGTTTGGAGCGATTCCACGAACCATGAAAAGCGATAATCAGGTCCCCTTGATAGTCTTTGGGAAATTGCTTTCCCTGATAGGCCGTGAGACCGAGGGGGGCTGAGTGGGCCTGGAAGTTCCATGCGGGTTTGTTGACCTGGGCACAGGAGCCCAGGCGAGCGATCTTTGGGTCTGGGTCTGGATATTTACCTGCGTGGCAGAAGGGCCAACCCGCTTGCATTCCTTCTGTGACGAGGTGAAGCTCATCAGGAGGAATGTTATCCCCTAGGTTGTCCCGTCCATTGCTCGTAGCCCACAGACGACCCTGTGGATCAAAACTCAGGCCCACTGCATTTCTAAGCCCACGGGCATAAATCTTCTTACCAGAGCCATCGGGATTGTATTGCAGGATAGTCGCTCGGTCAGGACTTTCTTCTTTGCAGGAATTGCAAGAAGAACCTACCGACACGTAAAGCTTATTATCGGGACCAAAGGCAAGGGTGCGGGTGAAATGCTGCCCTCCTGGGGGAAGTCCATCGACAATTACCTGTGGTTTCTCCCCGACCATCTGACCAGGACGGTAGGCGTAGCGGACAATGCGCCCAGTCTCAGCGACATAGAGCCCATTTTTGTAGAAGGCAATACCGTGGGGACGGTTCAAGCCCTGGGCAAAGACTGTTTTCTCTTCTGCAACTCCATCCTGGTTCTTGTCAGCGAGGACTACCACTTGCCCTTTCTGGATTTCGGTCACAAACAATTCTCCCTTCGGAGAGACTGCCATAAAGCGGGGACGGTCAAGTCCCTCAGCAAAGAGCTTAATCCTAAATCCAGCGGGTGCCTGAAAAGACAAAGCCGACGCTGTCGTTGTGAGGGTACACGCTGTAATCGTGAGGATAAAAGACCCCAAAATGAAAAGTCCAGAGAGGCTGAGTCTTTTCATTGGGTATTCCTAGAGGATAACAAGTCCATCCTAATCAACTTGGGATGGACTTGGCCCCCTGAGCTTTACAGCAGATTAATCCTCAGCAAACACTGCTTCCTCATCCTCTTTACTGGGCACGACCTGAGTCGCTGACACTGTAGCTCCACTTGCCAGCTTCAAACGTACTTCCTGGTCAATTTTGTTGAAGAGGTCAGGACGGGTTTGTAGTAACTCTAGAGAGTTCTCACGGCCCTGGCCCAAGCGTTCCTCCCCATAGGAATACCAGGCCCCTTTACGAACCACGACATCTGTCTCCACCGCTAAATCCAGGACACAGCCAATGGATGAAATCCCTTTGCCAAATAGGATGTCGAATTCAGCCCGGCGGAACGGAGGAGCAACCTTGTTCTTGACAACCTTGACGCGGGTGCGGGTTCCAAATTCATCGCCCCCCTTCTTCAGGGTGTCTACTCTACGGATGTCTAAGCGCACAGAGGCATAGAATTTGAGTGCATTGCCTCCCGTAGTCGTTTCCGGATTGCCATAGACCACCCCAATCTTTTGACGGAGCTGGTTGAGGAAAATGACAATGCAGTTCGCTTTGCCAATGTTGCCTGTAATCTTTCTGAGGGCTTGGCTCATCAAGCGGGCTTGCAGTCCCATGTGGGCATCGCCCATTTCTCCTTCAATCTCGGCACGGGGCACCAAGGCTGCTACAGAGTCGATAACGATGATATCTACAGCCGCTGAGCGGACCAACTGGTCTACGATTTCCAGGGCAGACTCTCCGGTATCGGGTTGGGAAATCAGGAGGTTGTTAGTATCCACGCCCAAGGCTGCAGAATACACAGGGTCAAGAGCATGTTCTGCATCGACGAAGGCGGCGATTCCACCTTGCTTTTGGACTTCAGCGACGATGTGCAGGGCCAACGTTGTTTTTCCCGAAGATTCTGGACCGAAAATTTCAATCACTCGTCCTCTAGGAATGCCGCCGCCTAGAGCCAAATCCAGGGTTACGGCTCCGGTGGAAACTGTTTCCACGCGCATCTTAGTATTTTCTCCAAGTCGCATGATCGCCCCGTCCCCAAAAGTCTTTTTAATCTGGGAAAGCACCATATCTAGTGCCTTCTGCTTCTCACTACTGGTACTGTCAGCCTTGCTTTCCAGGCTGTTGGTAGATGCTGCGGAGTTGTTGCGTGCCATGAATATTTCCTATGATAATCTGCTGAGATTCACTACTGGAAGACCGTCTGCGAAGTGAGGAGCGAACAGATGCCCGGATTCTAGCATCTCTCTTTTATGGACAAACATGCTCAAGCATAGCACAGGTGTCCTACCCCTAATTATCGGTGCACGGTAGTTATAACCCGTCGCGAAAAATAAAAAATAAAGTTGGTACTGTTGCGCCCAAATGATTTATATTTGTCTACCGGAGCCGCTGACATGCCCCCATCGTCTAGAGGCCTAGGACACATCCCTTTCACGGATGCGACACGGGTTCGAATCCCGTTGGGGGTACCATTTTCAAAAACTCAGCGTTACGCTTAGACCTAAAGTTGGGGCTTACTTTTCCATCGGGTCCAGGCTAGGTACTATCCTGGAAGATAGGAACCGAAGAAAAAGTTAACAATAGGAAAGCTATGAGCGCTGCGAAAAGATTTGTATTTCCCTTAGCCCTTGCTCTTGCCCTGAGTTTGGGAGGGTTGCAGGCTAAACAGGTGCAAGCCCAGACTCCACTGATTTTGGTTCCTTCGTTGCACGAGCAGGAGACAACCCAAGAAGCGGTGCAGCTTGCGCAAGAGGCGCTCCGCCTTGCCCAATTAGGTAAACCTAAGGAAGCCATCGGCCTTACGCAACTATCTTTACAGCTCGCACCAAACGTGTCTCAGCTCCACTTCATTTTAGGAACCCTCTACGCCCAGCAGGACCAAATTCCTCAAGCCATTGAGTCCTATGAAGATGCTCTCCGTCTAGATGACAAGAACAGTAATCTGTACCTAAGCTTAGGGCTGGCCCAGCTCAAAGCTAAAAACTATAATGCTGCGGTGGATTCCTTCAATAAAGCAATTGCCCTAGACCCCAAGTCCCATGAAGCGTTTTTTGATTTGGGCAATACCTACTACCTTTTGAAGCGCAATGATGATGCAGTGGCCCAGTGGCAGAAGTCTGTCGAAGTGAAAAATGACTTCTGGCCTGCGATTAATAACATTGGTCTAGCCCGTTATGAATCAGGTCAGGTAGACCAAGCGATAGAACAGTGGCAACGTGCCATATCTCTGGATAAGGAAGCCGCAGAACCCCGCTTGGCTTTAGGGGCAGCTCTATATCAAAAAGGGGATACGGCTCAAGGGCTAGATTTCACCAGCCAAGCGCTGAAGATCGATAACCGGTACGCTGATACGGCCTTCCTCGTGGAGAATCTTTGGGGAGATAAGTTGGTCCAAGCTGTCCGTGAAGTCTTGAAAACACCCCAGATACAAGACGTGTTATCCGGCAAATCGGCCAAGAAATCTTAGACAAACGGTACTAATTCTTGTCATCTGTCGTTTGTCACAGCATCTAGAGCGATTTCACTCCACCTGATAGGATCAAGGCCAGTCTTCCTAAGAGACTGTAAATTCTGGTTGGCCGCTCAAACTCATAGGTAACTAACTAAGTAATCGCCATAAGCATAATTCCCCTGATAGAAGGCTCTCTCTATGACCCTAAGAATTACTCGTAGTAAGTATGTTTCCTTATATGGACCCACGGTCGGGGACCGAGTCCGTTTGGCAGACACCGAACTGATTATCGAAGTCGAAAAAGACTATACGACCTATGGCGAGGAAGTGAAATTCGGTGGCGGTAAAACCATCCGGGATGGGATGGCCCAAGACCCGACTGCAACCCGCGCAGGAGGAGCGTTAGACTTAGTGATCACCAACGCCCTCATTCTGGACTGGTGGGGAGTCGTCAAAGCCGATATTGGTATTCGAGACGGCAAAATCAGTGGCATTGGCAAGGCAGGCAACCCAAACATTCAAACGGGCGTGACACCCGGCATGGGGATTGGAGCCTCTACAGAAGTGATTGCGGGGGAGAATATGATCATCACCGCAGGCGGTATTGATACCCATGTCCACTTTATTTGTCCTCAGCTCTGTGAATATGCCCTCGCCTCTGGCGTAACAACACTGCTGGGTGGCGGAACCGGACCCGCCACAGGAACCAATGCCACCACTTGCACTCCTGGGTCCTGGAACTTGGCTCGGATGTATCAGAGTGCCGAAGCTTTTCCCGTTAATCTGGGCTTTTTTGGCAAAGGGAATAGCAGTTTACCGGGTGCCTTAATCGAACAAGTGGAAGCAGGGGCCTGTGGTTTAAAGCTGCATGAGGATTGGGGGACAACCCCTGCCGCTATTGATACGTGTCTGAATGTCTGTGATGAATTTGATATCCAGGCCACGATTCACACCGATACCCTCAACGAATCAGGTTTTGTCGAGGACTCGATTGCAGCGATTAATGGCCGCACGATTCACACCTTTCACACAGAAGGAGCAGGAGGCGGACATGCTCCAGACATCATCAAAATTGCTGGAGAACCCAATGTTTTGCCCAGCTCGACGAACCCGACGCGGCCTTTTACGGTTAATACCATCGAAGAACATTTGGACATGCTGATGGTTTGCCATCATTTGAGTCGTTCCGTCCCAGAAGACATTTCTTTCGCTGAATCTAGAATTCGTCCCCAGACTATTGCGGCAGAAGATATTCTCCATGACTTAGGCGTATTTTCTATGCTTTCTTCAGATTCCCAAGCCATGGGTCGGATTGGGGAAGTAATTATCCGCACCTGGCAAACCGCTGACAAGATGAAGCGCCAAAGAGGAGCCTTGTGGCAGGATAGTGAGCGAAATGATAACTATCGGGCAAAACGCTATATCGCCAAGTACACGATTAATCCGGCCCTGACCCATGGCATCGGTTCTATCGTGGGTTCGGTGGAAGTAGGTAAGTGGGCAGACTTGTGTATCTGGAAACCGCAATTTTTTGGCGTCAAGCCAGAACTCGTGCTCAAGGGTGGAATGATTGCCTATGCCCAAATGGGAGATCCGAATGCTTCGATTCCCACCCCACAACCTGTATTGCCAAGACCGATGTTTGCCAGCTATGGAATGGCTTTAACCCAGTCCAGTCTGCTCTTTATGTCACAGGTCGCGATCGATTCAGGCATTCCTGAGCAACTAGGACTGACTAAACCGGTCATCGCCGTATCCAGTTGTCGGTCGATTGGGAAACAAGACCTAAAGCTGAACAGTGAAACCCCGGAGATTAAAGTCGATCCAGAGACCTATGCAGTAGTCGTTAACGGAGAACTATTGACGTGTGAGCCGGCGACGACTTTACCGATGGCTCAAAGATACTTTTTGTTCTGATCGTACCCACTACCCACTCAACTTAACTTTTCCCTAAGATAAAGCGGCAAAACCATGTCCTTCATCATTGAATCTTTGGCATTAGAGACTGAGCCTCTAGGGCCTATAGAAGTACTCTCTCTGACCTGGGAAGAACGTTGCAAACCACGTCAGCGCTTTTTTACAGACAAAGGAACAGAAATCGCTTGCTCTTTTCCACGAGGGACTATATTTAAGGATGGGGATGTCATCTACAAC
>JBAUTB010000059.1:0-7269 GCA_049582005.1 Gloeobacterales cyanobacterium
CAAGCTTCCAGAGATAGGCTCGCGGATTCCATCCATATCCACAGGAGGAGCAGCGATGAAGGCAATGATGAAACAAGTGGTCGCAGTCAAAAGGGTGGGGATCATCAAGACGCCGAACCAACCGACATAAAGACGGTTTTCGGTGGAAGTGACCCAGTCAGCGAACTGACCCCAGAGCCCCTGACTAGAACGACGCTCTAAAGTAGCAGTCATAAGTCAAAAGTACCTAAAAAATTAAGGTTTACAGCTTCCATTAATAGAGGAAACTTTACAAAACATCAAGAGGTAAGAACTTTTTCTAAGTTTTGAGCGGGATCTTCCTCTTTCTGGGCTTGTATTGTGTGATTTTGTTTACAAAGTCTTGTTTGGAGAGGACGGTGATGCAAGAAAAATAGAAGGTGATTGAAGCCCAAAAACCTTCATAGGCAAAGCTTTTTGACTTTAGCTGTCCGCATAATTAAGAAAAATATTCTATGTTTTGTGTATCTACAAAGAAAGCATGCAAATCATCGTTAAAGTATTTATACTTACTGACTAATACGTGATTATTTCAAAATTTTATCTGGGATGAGTCACTATTAACTGTTGCACTTGTTCTGCATGGTAGGAACTACGGGTAAGGGGTGAAGAGACCACCTGTAGAAACCCAAGGGCTTCCCCCTCTTTTTTCCAAGCGATAAATGTTTCTGGAGTCACGAATTCATGAACAGCCAGATGCTTCGCAGAAGGTTGCAAATACTGACCTATCGTTAAGATGTCACAATCCGCTTCCCGCAAGTCTTTCATGACTTGGATTACTTCATCAAAAGTTTCCCCAAGACCAACCATGATTCCTGATTTTGTATAAGTCCTAGGAAATTTGATGCGTGTACGATGGAGGAGTTCTAGACTGCGTTCGTAGATTCCCTGTGGGCGTACTCTACGATAGAGCCTGGGTACTGTTTCTGTATTATGGTTCAGGACTTCAGGATGGGCAGACAGTACGAGCTCTAAGGCTTTTTCATCACCACAGAAATCTGGAATCAACACTTCAATAGTAGTGTCGGTCATGCGTTCCCGCACCGCTTCAATGCACCGGACAAACTGGGAAGCGCCACCATCGGCAAGATCATCTCGATTTACCGAAGTGATGACTACATGCTTGAGCCCCATACTCTGCACTGCCTCAGCCAAGCGCAGGGGTTCAGTAGGGTCCAATTCCCTGGGAGTTTTATCAAAGTCAATGTCACAGTAAGGGCAAGCTCGCGTACAAGCAGGTCCCATGATCAGAAAAGTAGCAGTGCCTGCCTTGAAGCATTCGCCAATGTTGGGGCAGGAAGCCTCTTCACACACAGTATTGAGGCCAAGCTTCCTTAAAGTCTCAGAAACCTTCCCAATCCTTTCCCATTGTGGGGCTTTCACCCTTAACCAATCTGGTTTAGTAGCAGCCATAATTCACAGCAGTGTCAAGAACCAGCTTATCGCGTTTGGATGGTCTGAGCGACCGTTTGCTGACTCTGCATCTGCTTGGCCAAGGCGGTCACGGAAGCAGCGCTAATACCCGTCATCAGGTTAGGGAATAGTCCCAAGCCCACCATACAAAAGGCCATTACAGTAGCAGGGAAGTAGGCAAAGACATTGGGTTTGGGGAGAATACCCAAAGCTTTGGGGCTAGCACCGAAGAAGGCTTTCTGAAGAAGTACGAGGAGATAAACCGCAGTCAGTACAGTCCCAAAAATGCAAAGAGCGGTAGCAAGCGGAAACTGAGTATATCCTCCTTTAAATACAAGGAACTCAGCCACAAAACCACTCATCCCAGGCAAGCCGGCATTAGCCATCGCAGCCGCCACCATAAAAGCACCAACCAAAGGCAACCCTTTCTGACGGTCAAACAATCCACCCAACTTATCCAGATCACGGGTCTTCGCCTGATCATAGACAAGACCAACAAGCATGAAGAGTAGGCCAGAGATGACTCCATGGGAAATCATCTGAAAGACGGCTCCTTGTAGTCCAGTTTCACCCAAAGTGGCCACACCCAAGATTACATAGCCCATGTGGGCAATGGAAGAATAGGCAATCATCTTCTTCATGTCTGTTTGGGCAAGGGCAGCGAGCGAAGCATAAACCACATTTATCGCAGCCATTGCAGCCAGCAACCAAGATAGATTCAGAGCTGCTTGCGGGAAAAGACTCACCCCAAAACGCAGAATGCCATAGGTCCCTAGCTTAAGGAGCACTCCTGCCAACAGGACAGAGACCGCTGTAGGAGCTTCTACGTGAGCATCAGGAAGCCAAGTATGTAAAGGAACTAAGGGAATTTTGATGCCAAAGCCGAGAGTGATCAAAACCAGCATGAGAATCTGGAAGGCAATCGGGTAGGGCATGGCAGGATTTGCAAGCCTATGAATATCAAAGGTATTGAGCCCTGAAACGAAGTAGACACTCAAAAAGGCAACCAGTAAGAACACACTGGAAAGAACCGTGTACAACAGAAACTTGGTTCCGGCATACTCTCGACGGACACCACCCCAGATAGCAATTAGGAAATATAGAGGAATCAGCTCAAGTTCATAAAATAAGAAAAACAAAAGTAAGTCTTCCGACACAAAAGCGCCAAGCACTCCACAGGTGAGGAGAAGGACCATCGAATAGTACATGCGGGGGCGTTTCTGTTGTTCCCAGCTTGTGATAATCGAAAGCACCACCAGCAGGGTTGTAAGCAGAACTAAAGGCAAACTAATACCATCTACAGAAACACTATAGTTAAGCCCTAGCTGTTGAATCCAAGGGCGATGCTCACTAAATTGTGCTGCCGGATCTGAGAAATTGAACTGGAAGGCAATCCCCAGACTAATGAACAAGGTCCCAAGGCTGACGATTAAAGACCAGAGACGTGCAAACTTGTAGTCTTCACCCTTAGGCAACAGAGCAAGCCCAATAGCACCGAAAGCGGGTAAGAAGACAAGGGCACTTATCCATGGAATGTTCATGCTCTATTCCTCCGCTTCTTAGAAGACTTAGCCGTAACTTTGATGCGTTGGGTAATGAAGGTTGTACCGGTAGTGTTCACAAAACCAAGGCTAACCACTTGGTCTTGAGGAATCTTGGGCACTTTGTTGGAAGCAAAAATACCACCAGAAGAGAGAAGATTCAGGTTAACAGACCCCATATTGGGGATAGCACTAGCCGTCAGTGGAGTCTGATTAATTCCACCAAGCGCTGGAGAATCCCGCAAAGGTTTATCGAGAACCGCTTCCACGGTATAAGTACTACCGGCAGCCACTTGACTAGGTAGGCTCAGAGAAACTTTGGGCGGCTCCTTGCCAGAGGTCAGACTCGAACGCTCCATCAAGACTTCTTGCTTGACAAGCTGCCAGGCGTTGTTTGGGCCTAAACGCTCAAAACGGCTCAAAGTCTCTGTTTCTCCTTTCAAAGCAAAACTGGTGTCTCCCTGTTTGAGGCTACCTGCCAGGGACGTTTTTGCCTTAACAAGTGCCTGACTTCCCTCTTCCGTAACTGAAGTCACCTCCGTTTTATACTGAGGCTTTTCTAGACTTTTCCAGAGAGATTCCAAAGCTTTCGCGGTAGCTTCTCGATTCAGCCCATCGTTACTCTTAAAGTCTTTACTGTAGAATTCCAACACACCTTGCATATTTTTTTCAGAAGCCTGCTGATCCATCTGTTGAACCAGATCTTGAAATTCTTGCTGAGAATCAGCTTGAGCAACAGGTACCCCTAAAGCTGAAAACAAAAGGGCACAAGCAAGGATTGAATAAGACTTCTTCATGAAAAAACTCCAGAAATTATGAACCCGCCATACTCAGACTTACGAAGAAACCCAAAGCCACCACCGAAGTAATAACGATCAGCAAGTAGAATTGAGTTTTTCCGGTTTCGACGTACTTAAATACCTGAGAACCAGCAAGAAAGAAGGCACTAACTAAGTTTACGAAGCCATCTACCAGGTTCTTATCAAACCATGCCACGGTAACACCAATCCCGGCCATTCCTGAGACAACGGTCCGCTCATAAAGTTCATCAATATACAGGCGGTTATCAAAAGCTTGGAGCACAGGGGCAAAAGTTGTTTGCAAGTCTTTGACAGGCAAATTCATGACATATAGCAAGAAGGAAGCAGCAAACCCGATCACTACGGCTCCGGTTGAAAGCGTAGCAAGAGGCAAACTAAGTTCTTCTTTAGCAAACCAGAGGTTCCCCAAATAGCCAGCTAGCGCAGAAGGGACCATCAAAATCACTAAAGGCAGGCTCATTACTACAGGAGATTCATGAACCATTCCAGCTTCTTGGGTGCGGGCGGTGCCCGTGAAGGTAAGAAAGAACTGACGGGACATATAGAAAGCCGTCAAAGCAGCTGTAATCAAAGCAATGCCGTACACTCCGATGAAGGAGGGAGATTCACTCAGCGCATGGAGTACAGAGTCTTTAGACCAGAAACCCGCTAAGGGGAAAACACCGGCAATACTTAAAACGCCCACGCCAAAGGTCAAACCGGTCACAGGCATCTTTTGGAAAAGACCGCCCATATTCTGCATATCTTGGCAATCCAAATGTCCATGGGTCGTATGTTCTGCTTCATGCATCCCATGAATCACCGAACCAGAGCCTAGGAAAAGCATCGCTTTAAAGAAGGCATGGGTGAACAAGTGAAACACAGCCGCTTCAGGATGTCCTACTCCTAACGCCATAAACATGTAGCCCAGTTGAGAAATCGTTGAGTAGGCCAGGACCCGCTTAATATCATTCTGGACCGTGGCAATCAGTGCTGCACCTAAAGCCGTAATCGCTCCTGTCCAAGCAATCACACCCATCGTCAGAGGAGAAAGCGCCATTACAGGCTCTAGCTTAACGACCAGAAAAACACCAGCAGCGACCATGGTTGCCGCATGAATTAAGGCTGATATAGGCGTGGGACCTTCCATGGCGTCAGGCAGCCATACATGCAAAGGGAACTGCGCTGACTTACCGACAGGACCCGCAAAAAGAAGCAAAGTTAGTAGTGTGGCAAAAGATGGAGCCAACCGCGCTTCTTCAGCCCAAGTCCCTAAAGCAGTGAGATCCAAAGTTCCCGCATTAACGTACAGGACGATAATTCCGAATAACAGAAGGAAATCACCCACCCGAGTGGTCATAAAAGCTTTACGGGCAGCAGCACTGGCACTGGGCTTAGCAAACCAGAAACCTATTAGCAGGTAACTACACAAACCCATCAATTCCCAAAATCCATAGGTGACTAATAGGTTATTACTGACCACTAGCCCCAACATGGCTGCGGTAAAAAAGTTCACCAGGCCATAGTAACGAGGCAGACCAGGGTCTCCATGCATATATCCCAGAGAGTAGAGCTGGACTAAAAAACTGACCCCTGTTACTAGAGTCAGCATTCCCACCGTCAGCGGGGTAAATAGGAAAGAAAAATCTACAGACACATCGCCGGCGGTTAGCCAACGGATTGAAACCGTAATCGGTTCTGGATTTTGAATAGTCCCAACTAAGGCGACCAAACTGTGAATAAAGCCTAATCCTATTAGGACTAATCCTGCATAAGCTGGTGGTCTTCGGCCTTTGACTAAACCTAGAGCCCAGGGAAGGGAGAGGAGAGCAGCAAGGGCTCCATAGAGGGGAACCAACCAAGCAAAATGCACCAGTTGATCGGCATTATTCATCGGGGATAATCACCTCTCGCATACCAACGTGTAGTGGCGGCCGCGAAAAACATACAGGATCTTTACTTTTCTTAACCTAATATTAGAATATTAGAGCGGAACAGGTCGCACGTCTAGTAGAAAATGCCTAGCACCAGCAGAAATTGTCCTTCTCTGGGAATTTTTACTGCATAAGCAAAAGCTAGCCATTTCAATAAATTTTCCCATAGAAATCTAGAGATGTATCGACTCAGAACAACAGCCCCTGTGAAGATATCACAAGGGCATAGCGATTTTAATAGGAAAAAAAGCAGTATTATCCGACTTCGGACATACGGACCAAGCGCTTGCGGGCGACTTCGATCGGTATCAACTCCACCGCACGCCGTATATCATCAACGCTTACCCACTCACTAAAGGCCAAAGTATCGCCGTTCCGCACCAGTCCCATAAGGTAGGCCTCGGCCAACTTCGGGTCCTCAACGCCCATTGAAACGAGCTGATGGGCAATAGCTTGAGCAATATCTTCTCTCACGGAGGACCTCCTGTCACACCTCAGGGCTTCTTAAGCTTAGTAGTACCCAAAATGTGCTGGTGTTTCAAATTTAACATTTTTTAACTACGTGCATAGTTGACGAAAATAAATTTTTAAACTTCTTTCCATATTTCCTCCTCACCCGTCACAATAGATCAGTCAGGAAAATTCAACACTTTATACATGACCCCCCAGTCCTCTCTGGAAGAACCGATCGCCCTACTGATGGCTCAACCTGCAGCCCCATTCATTCTGAAACAATGGGGAAAGCGCGAAGCCGCCTCTTTTCATATCTGTGGTCTTTTGGCTTCTTGGGTTTTGGAAGGACCAGAAGTAAGCATTCCAGAGTCCTATCAAGCCTTACAGCACTGCGGTTTAATCTCATACACCAAAGAGCAATGGCTCATGACAGAATTAGGAAGGACTATCGGGCAGATGACCTTGGACCGAACCCCTAAGGCTTTGATCAAGCTAGTTTGTTCATCTCGCAAAGAATCCAGCACCTGTTAATTCTGATGGAGCCTTTCTTCCTTGGCCCCTGTCAGGTAAGGCCTTGGCAACCAAAAGACCGACAACGGGTAGCCTCTCTCATACATCAAGTGTTGGCAGAGCATGGGTTAGGCTGGGATCCTATAGATGCTGATGTCGATGTCATAGAAGTGGAGAAGTACTATCAACAAGGTCAATTCTGGGTTTTAGAGACTGCAGAACACATGGTCGGGACTGGCGCATACTATCCCCGCAGTCTCAAAATGGTAGAAATTCGCAAGATGTACTTTGTCCCTTCTATAAGAGGGCTAGGGCTGGGAAACTCTTTACTGCAAGCCTTGGAACAAGATGCCTATCAGCGTGGTTATGAAGAAGCCTGGATCGAGACTAGTACACGACTTGCGAGGGCGATCATGCTATATGAGGGGGCTGGCTATGAGCGCGTACTGGAATCACCGGAGGTAGCTCGCTGTGATCGGGTATACCGAAAACAACTGAGGCCTAAGACTGGTCTATAGACCATCAACTCCTAGGATAAAGAGCCGTTACGCCTGAAAGTTCAATCATGAGTAAGCATTATGAGCCATGTCCGCAGACCTA
>JBAUTB010000060.1:0-11808 GCA_049582005.1 Gloeobacterales cyanobacterium
TCTAAAAACATAGCTCCTATTCCTACCATCAGCGCAATTCCCCAGATCCCAAAACTCCATCCGATTCCCACCGAGAGGACCAAACCACTCACTAAGGTGCTGACTAAAGCCATAGTCAAAGAACCTTCCACGGTTTTTGGCATTCCCAACACGCTATATATTCTTTTGCCATAGCGTTGGCCAACCAGCGCAGCCAAACCATCCCCATAGGCCATGACTAAAATACCTAAAGCTCCAAAGTGGTACTGCCCAGAAGGCCAAAACAGGGCTGTTACGATGCCTATACTGACGGCGTAGTAGAAGGTTCCAAGGCTTTTGCGGCCCACGCCATTGATACTTTCTAAGATCGGAATTTTGTAGGAAATCAGCATGATCAGGCTGACGAACGCAGAAGCGAGAAGGCACAGGCTTAACGGAATGTGGAGGGCCCAGGCCAGTAGGATGACATGACCCGTTCCGATGTGGACAAACTTGCGGACTGTTTCAGTTCCTACTCCCTTGCGGCGTAATACCTCGGCCCCTAGCCACAACAGGGTCAACCATAGAACAACCCAAAATATTTGCCAGAACAGAAAGGGGAGCATATGGGGCTGTGGTCCTCAGCCGAATTAAATAAATGACTTATGACCTGCATACCAGCTTGCCCTAATCTAGTTCATTAGCTGCTCGGTGACTGCTTAATGTATCATCAAAAACGGAATTTACCCGCTTTATGATTCTTGTTAT
The DNA here is from genome assembly GCA_049582005.1 of Gloeobacterales cyanobacterium. GTDB lineage: Bacteria > Cyanobacteriota > Cyanobacteriia > Gloeobacterales > PMM-0068 > Sivonenia. The sequence goes on from JBAUTB010000060.1 coordinate 727, forward strand.
TGATAACTACGATAGCTTTACGCACAACTTGGTGCAGTACCTGGGAGAACTCAGTGCTGCAACAAAGCGTCCTGGGCTTGGAAATGATAGTGATGCTATCCAGGTATATCGCAATGACCAAATCTCCCTAGAAGAGATCCGCCGACTTCAGCCTCAGGGGATTGTGCTTTCCCCAGGACCAGGGCGGCCCGAGCAAGCAGGTATCTGTAATGACATCATTCGGGAACTAACCGGGGTCGTGCCTATTCTGGGCGTCTGTTTAGGACACCAGTGTATTGGTCTCAACTATGGAGCACAGGTCGTGGCGGCTCCCACCCTCATGCACGGCAAAACCTCCCTGATTTTTCATGAGGGGATAGGAGTATTCAAAGGTCTTCCCAACCCCTTTACCGCAACCCGATATCACTCCCTGGTCATCCAGCGAGAAACATGTCCCGACACGTTGCGTATCACCGCTTCCACAGAGGATGGAGTCGTGATGGGGGTTCAGCATCGGGATTACCCTTCTTTACAGGGTGTTCAATTCCATCCGGAAAGTATTTTGACAACCCAGGGGAAGGCGTTGTTGATGAATTTTCTGGAAAGTCTATCGTTACCCCAAACTCAGCCTCAATAGTTCTAGATAAGGATTTTCATGAAGCGACGTATTCTTCTGGCCTTAGGGCTGACAGCAGTTATAGCCCCCCTAGATCTCCTGGGTTATCCTGCACAAGCTCAAAAAGCTAAAGAACGCCCAAAGGCCGGAAAAGCTTTGAATATCCGTTGGCTAGGGCACACCTGTTTTTTGTTTAGTTCTCCAGAAGCGATTATTCTGGTCAATCCGTTTAAACCCTCGGGTTGTACTGCAGGGTACCGGCGGCCTTCGGTTGGGTCTGATTTAGTATTGCTGAGTTCTCGACTAATGGATGAAGGCTCCCTGGAAGTGGTTCCTGGTAATCCTAAAGTCTTGTTTGAACCGGGTATTTACGATGTCGATAACTTGAAATTTCAGGGAGTCCGCACCTTTCACGACCAAAAACAAGGGCTGCGTTATGGCGTCAATGTAGCCTGGAGCTGGCAACAGGCTGGAATCAAGATAGTGCACTTAGGCGGGATTGCTTCTCCTTTGACCGCTGAACAGAAAATTCTTTTGGGAACTCCTGATATTCTCTTGGTTCCCGTGGGCGGTGGCGAAAAAGCCTATGGCCCGGAAGCGGCTAAGCAAGCCGTGAGTGAACTCAACCCGCGCATTGTGATCCCTACCCATTTTCGGACACAAGCGGCCGATGAAACCTGCACCCTGGTCGGTATGGAAGACTTTGTAAAATCGTTCCCAGCGGGGGATGTGCAAATTTATGGTTCAGACCAGGCCAGTTTTATTGCCAGTAATATCCCCAAGACAGGCACGCTAGTCCGAGTCTTTACCTATCGGGGCTATGGCACGGATGCGAAAGAAGCACCCAAGAAGGGCGCACCCAAGAAAAAAACTTCCCGCAAGCCGAAAAACTGAAGTGAGGATGGGTACACTCTGAACTGGCTGATGAAAAATCATCTCTCATAGACCTTCCTGCAAAAATAGTGTTAAGTTCTTCAACATTAGGGATGAGGTGACCATTGATGACGACCCTGTTGGTAACAGGTGGGTGCGGATTTATAGGTTCTAACCTAGTACGTCACTTACTGAGTACCTATCCTGAGTATCAAGTCTGGAATCTGGACGCCCTGACCTATGCAGGCAGGCTTGAAAATGTCCAAGACTTGGAAATGAACCCTCGTTATCGCTTCTTCAGGGGGCAACTGCAAGATAAGGAATTTGTCCGTCAGGTCGTCCGTCAAGGTGTTGACTACATCATGAATTTGGCGGCTGAATCCCATGTAGACCGCAGCATCAAAAATCCAGGCCTATTTATTGAAACGAATATTACTGGAACCCAAGTACTCTTGGATGCGGCTCGGGAGTTCGGCGTGCGTCGCTTTTTACAGTGCTCAACGGATGAAGTGTATGGCACCCTTGGCCCAGAAGGGTATTTCACTGAGGAGACTCCTCTTGCTCCGAATAGCCCCTACGCGGCCAGTAAAGCCGGTGCAGACTTCTATGTGCGGGCCTACCATGAGACCTTTGGTTTAGAAGTGGTCACCACCCGCTGTTCCAATAACTATGGGCCCTATCAGTTGCCAGAAAAATTGATTCCATACTTTATTGCCTTGGCTTCAGAGAATAAGCCACTCCCTGTTTATGGCAATGGTCAAAATGTCCGCGATTGGCTTTATGTGGAAGACCATTGTCGGGCGATGGATATGGTTTTACACAAGGGTGAAAGTGGACAGGTTTATAACGTCGGTGGGCATAATGAGCGGACAAACCTACAGGTGATTCACAAATTGCTGGAACTGCTGGGTAAATCCGAAGACTTGATTGAGTATGTCAAAGACCGTCCTGGTCACGACCTACGCTATGCCATCGACCCCACAAAAATTGGCAAGACGCTAGGCTGGCAACCGACCGTAGATTTTGAGACCGGACTGGCCCGAACGGTGGACTGGTATCTTAGCCATCAGGACTGGGTGCACCATGTCCGTAAAGACCTAACCCCTTTGGTGTGACATTTATGGCTGGTATGTGTATCCTCGTCACCGGAGCGAGAGGGATGCTGGGGCAAGATCTCGTGCCCTATCTGGAGCAAAAAGGCCATCAGGTCTTGGCTACTGATCTCAAAGAATTAGACATCACAAAATCGGAAGCGGTGCAGTCTTTCTTTTCTACCCATCGCCCGCAACTGGTTATTCATGGAGCTGCCTACACGGCAGTAGATAAAGCTGAATCAGACGCCGCTACCGCCTATCTTGTAAATGGTCATGGTACACACAACATAGCAGTTGCCTGTAAAGCGATAGATGCGGCCATGGTTTATATCTCCACGGACTATGTATTTAATGGGACCCAACAGCAACCCTATCTTCCTCATGATCCCACAGCCCCGCTGGGGGTATACGGGCGTTCTAAGCTGGTAGGAGAATGGGCCGTCCAAGATATTCTGAAACGCTACTTTATCGTGCGGACGAGCTGGCTCTATGGCAAGCATGGCAAAAACTTTGTCGATACCATGATCCATCTGGCTCAGACCCAGGAAGAACTCAAAGTGGTGGCAGACCAGAAAGGCTCTCCTACCTGGACTCTGACTTTGGCGCGGGCCTTAGAACAATTGATCCAAACAGACCAGTACGGAATTCACCATTGCAGTGATGAAGGTACATGCACCTGGTTTGATTTTGCCCAAGAAATCCTCCGTCAAAAGGGGCTGACCACTCCGGTCCGACCCGTGACCAGCGCTGAATTTATACGGCCTGCCCCTAGACCCCAATATTCGTTGCTCGATAAATCCTCCTTGCACAATCTGGGAATCCCCTTGGCCAATTGGCGTGAAAGCTTGAGTCAATACTTAGCTGAGGCTACACCATGCGCGGACTAATTCTCTCTGGCGGTAAGGGCACTCGACTTAGACCCTTGACTTATACGGGCGCTAAACAACTGGTTCCAGTGGCCAACAAGCCAGTCCTCTGGTATGGCCTAGAAGCGATGGTCAAAGCAGGCATCACCGAAATTGGTATTGTGATTAGTCCAGAGACGGGTGATGAAATTCAACAAGTGACCGGAAATGGCGATCGCTTTGGAGCGGAGTTAACCTATATTCGCCAAGACCATCCTTCCGGTTTAGCCCATGCCGTGAAATCGAGCCAAGACTTTTTAGAAGATTTCCCCTTCGTTATGTACTTGGGAGATAACCTGATTTGTGATGATTTGGATCTGTTTATCGAACAGTTTAAAGCGGAGAACTTAGATGCCTTGATTCTGTTGAGACAGGTGAAAAATCCAAGAGCCTTTGGCGTAGCTGAAGTCGATACACAGGGTAAAGTCCTGCGCCTGGTCGAAAAACCCCAAAATCCTCCTTCCAATCTGGCATTGGTAGGGGTGTATTTCTTCTCGCCCCAGATACACAAGTCTATTGCCCAGATTCAACCTTCCGCGCGCGGAGAATTGGAAATTACGGACGCTATCCAACATCTCATCGACGGTCAGCATGCGGTCCAGGCGGAGGAGCTACGAGGTTGGTGGCTAGATACCGGAAAAAAAGATGACATGCTGGAAGCCAATCGCATTCTTCTCGATGAACGGTGTGAATGCAGTTTTCAGGGTACGAAAGATGACCAGACGCAGTTGGTGGGTCGCGTCGAAGTGGGAAAAGATAGTCAACTTGTCCGCTGTTCCATACGAGGCCCTGTGGTCATTGGTCGCAACTGTATTTTGGAAGATTGTTTCATTGGCCCTTATTCCAGCATCGCTGATGGGGCAGTGCTTCGAGGAGTGGACATAGAACACTCTGTCATCTTAGAAGGAGCGATCGTGGAAGGTATTGATAGCCGGATTGTAGATAGCCTGATCGGTCGCCGAGCTAAACTATCCCGAGCCCCATCCCAGCCAAAAGCCTATCGGTTTTTGTTAGGGGATGATTCCCATATCGAAATTCCCTAGCTCGCCATTTTAGAGGAACACCAAAGCATTATGAAGGCCGAACTGATCAAAACGCCTCTGGATGGTCCCGTGATCATCGAGGTTTATTGTTTTGAAGATGAACGAGGTTTCTTTATGGAAGTCTGGCAAAAAAAAGATTTCGCAGCGATGGGCCTCGATCTCGAATTCTGTCAGGAAAACCACTCCCGTTCTGCCTATGGCGTGTTGCGCGGGTTGCATTATCAAGACATGACAGCACCCTTGGGCAAATTGATACGCTGTACCCTGGGCACTATTTTTGATGTGGCCGTAGACCTGCGGGTCAGTTCTCCCACCTTTGGAAAATGGTTTGGGATTGAATTGTCCGCCGCCAATAAGAAGCAGTTTTATATTCCCCCTGGTTTTGCCCATGGTTTTGCTTCGCTTACGGAATTTGTAGAAGTGCAGTATAAGCAAACGGGCTACTACAATCCTGCCGCAGAGCAAAGTTTAGCCTGGAATGATCCGGCCATAGGCATCGATTGGCCGATGAAAGACCCAACCCTCTCCAAGCGGGATCAACAGGGGATCAGCCTCCAGGAATATCTTAAAAATCCTGCCTTTAGTTAGGTTAGATTTTAGATCCCATTCACGGCATAGAAGAGCATGCGGCTCCTGACTTGGCCTTTGGCCTTCTGCACGGCCATTTACCCGGTTGTCTTTGTACCTCGGTCCTTTTCACGCTGGCCGGAAATAGCAAAGATAGCAGTTTTAGCCCACGAGGAAGCCCATCACCGTCAGCAGAAAGTGATGGGCCTATGGCGTTTTGGTTGGCGCTACTATCTGGACCGACGGTTTCGTTGGCGGGTGGAATCCTGGGGCTATCGCCGAGAATTTTGGGTCTATCTGAAACTAGGTCACAACCCAGACCCAGCCTACTATGCCCAAGTGCTCTCCGGTAAACTCTACGGTTTCATGGTCAGCTACGATGAAGCCTTGGTTTGGAGTGAGAAAACCCTACAGCAACTAAAGAATGCGCGCTGTCGGGCAGAGCCCCCTAAATCCCCCAATACTGGGGGACTTTGAGCCATCCAGAGCAATCCAGGGATGCTTCTCCCCCCATAGCGAAGCTTCTCGAAGAGTAATTTGGGGGGCTATTCCAATTGCCCAAGACGTTGGCCAGTCGCCCAACTGAGCAGTAGCCCTACTTCCGATTGCTGGATCCGCTCGCGGCTTTGAAGTTTGAGTTCTCTCGCCAAATGGCTCAAAGCCTCACCAGCCTGTGCAATTAGGTCTTCTGTGGGGGCGATGACTTCCAGGTCCAGATAGTAGCCGGAGTAAGGCCCCATGCCTTCCAAATGTTCCAACAATACTTTGGTCGGTACCCGATCGATTGCTCCTAACCAAATCCGCGATTCTTTGTAGACTACAGGCACCCCATGATGTTTGGTCTGTCCCATAAATGCTTCATAGACCAGGCTGGAGATTTCTTCTTGTACATCGGTCCGGCTATGGCTTGTCTTGACCATCAGATAGTACCGGACTTTATTCTCATTCATTTCACGGCAGAGTCGCTGATAGCTATCACTGCTAAATAATTCAAGATAGTGATTGGTTTGATGGAGGGTATCTCGCAAAACAAATCCCAGTTTTTCCAAATCCTGTTCAATGCGCTGACGCTTACGGCTACCGATCAGATAGCGGTATTCCACATTGACTGGGCCTAAACGCAAGGGGTTATCAAACAGCGGTTGGTCATATTCTACCCCCGGCCACAAGACCAATTCATCGAGGGTGGCAATGGTGTTGGGGGTATTCAACAGGTCTCGCTGCTGATGAAAACGGGCGAGGGCTTCAGCTCGATCTTGTTGGATGCAGGCGGTCAACAACGGAAAGGGTTGGTGCCAGGGAGTAGGGGCTGCCGGGATCAAGCGGGGATGGAGAAAGCCCAAGAGAACATCACAATCATGAATGATGCCGAGTTCTTCTTGAAGCTTCTTCAACTCTTTGACAAAAGAGCGAAAGGCTTTTCCGTAGCAGGTATCAAAAAATTCTGCGGGATAACGCAGTTTCTTGATCACAATTCTTAGTTCATGCAGTATTTCCGCCTCATCGGTGTGCCAACCTGGATGTTTCCATAAATCTGATAACTGTTCGCGTAACCAAGTCGGCAGGATATGAAAGAGGGTTTGCTCATGAGGCCCTTTGAGGGTTGGGTCTTCTAGATACTGATGATAGGCCTGGATAAAGTCTGCATATTCTTCTGCATCCAGGCTGCGGAGCATTTCTTTGCGTTGTTCATTGCGTCGAGTATGCAAGTAATCCAGAAGGCGATGGAGGCGGTGGCCTTCCTCCGGGTCTGAAATGCGCGGCAGGTAATGAAGCCCCAAGGTTTCGATTTGAACATCCAGATCTCGGACCACCCCTAGAGCCTGGGCAGTAGGGGTCAGGCGCTTACGCTGAGCGGCTTTGGGTAGTTTGAGCACAGGCTCACAGAGTCTCAGGGCAGCCCGTAAACGGCGCATTCCCACCCGCATTTGATGTAATTCTTCAATATCTTGCCCTTCTCGGGTCCCTGCCTCATGATTGAGGACTTTCTGTACCTGTTCTGTCACCAGATGAATAGCGGCTTCTCCGAAAGTACTACTGGCCTGGATTTCTTTGCCCATCGTGGATTTTAGCGCTCTTACAAACTTCTGATTATCTCCGATAGAGGGTACAAAGTCTTGCAATATATCGGGATGTTAACTGAGCATTTTCTTGGATAAGGCAGAGCTAGCGTGTGTCCACTTTTTTGTAGGGTGCAACAGGCTGAATAGACTTTAAGGCTAAAGCAGTAACGCCCAAAGCCACAGCAATCCAAAGACCTGAAGTCCAATAGGGGGCTGTGTATCCAAAGTAATCGAAAGCGGCTCCTGCCCAGAGGGGACCAAGCACCATCGCTAGACTGACCAGGGCTTGCGTGCCTCCCAGTGCTCTTCCTTGTTCTTGGTCAGGCGTTCGAGCTGATATTAAGCCCCGTAAGGTAGGGCTAGCCAATCCGACTCCCAGCGCGAAAAAGGTCTGGGTCACATAGAGCCCGTTGGCCGTTGGCAGAAAGGCAATCGAAAACACGCTAATGCTACAAAAAGCTAAACCCCATAAAGCCAGGGTTTCTTCCCCAAAGCGAGGGATTAGCTTGCGAATCAGTCCACCTTGCACGAGCGATGAAATTATGCCGATATAAGCAAACAGTTGGGCATTTTTTACGGGGTCCCACTGGAATTGGTCGCGGGTAAACACGGCAAAATTGTTTTGGAAGCCTGCAAAAGCGAAGTTGAAAAGAAATAAACCAAAGACCAACGCCCGAATATTTTTGTCCTGAGCAATATTTCCTAGCTGTCCAATCGGATTCAGCTCTGACCAGATCGATTGCTGTTTGCCCCGCTGGCGTTTCTCTTGCGGGAGGGATTCTGGCAGCGTGAAATAGCCAAGTATGACATTCGCTAAAGCAAATCCCGCCGCTACAAAAACAGGTAGGTTCAAATCAATTTGGCTTAAAGCTCCCCCAATCGCAGGGCCGAGGATAAATCCTAAGCCAAAGGCTGCACCAATCAGACCAAAGTTTTTTGAACGGTCTTCAGGTTTGGAAATATCCACGATATAGGCTTGCGCAGTAGAGATGACCCCACCTGTGATCCCATCGATAATCCTGCCGAGGAACATCATCCATAGGGCATGGGCTAGACCAAAAATGAGATACCCCAAGCTCGTGCCCAACATGCAGATCAAAAGCACAGGACGACGTCCATAGCGGTCAGATAAGGCACCGATACCAGGAGCGGCAACAAACTGGGCAAGGGAAAAACTAGCACCCAAGAGACCAATAGTCAGAGCATCAGACCGAAAGCGCTCCACCAAGAAAGGCAGAATCGGAACCAGTAGGCTCCCTCCCATGAAGTCAATGAAAATCGTCAGGAAGATGAAGACGACCGGAGATGGACGGGATAGCTTCACAGAGAGCGTCTCCAAGAAGAAGCTAAGGATGCACTACCAAATTTGATACAAAAGTTCATATTCATAGCATAGGGGCTTGTCGACCCTAGCGCGCAGCCAGAATCCCTAACCCGATGAAAAGCAGTTGTCTTAGGGATTGTCCTAGGCTAAGGGCGTGGAGTATACTTAGCACTCGGAAGGCATGAGTGCTAATTTCGCAATTCAAGGCGTACAGATGCGCCCCTATAAGACCTTACACAAATAAGGAGAACAACGACATGGCAACTTTGAGTGTGAGTGCTACCACCCTAAAGCCCCTTGGCGACCGGGTGTTAGTCAAAGTGCTGGAGCAAGAAGACAAAACGGCAGGGGGTATTTTGCTGCCTGATACTGCTAGAGAAAAACCCCAGCTCGGAGAAGTTACTGCAGTTGGCCCCGGTCGCAAAACTGAGGACGGCAATGTGGTGCCTACCGAAGTCAAAGTCGGAGATAAAGTCCTCTATGCCAAGTATGCAGGGACCGAAATAAAGATTGCAGGCAGTGATTACCTATTGTTGACAGAGAAAGACATTCTGGCTGTTGCCGAATAAGTTACGCACATTTCAAGGAGAGAACGAATCTATGGCTAAGCAAATTGTGTTTGATGAGCAGGCTCGTCGCGCCCTCGAGCGGGGCGTGAATGCTTTGGCCGATGCAGTGCGGGTGACTTTGGGTCCCAAAGGCCGCAACGTCGTCCTAGAAAAGAAATTCGGTGCTCCTCAAATCATCAACGATGGGGTCACCATCGCTAAGGAAATTGAACTGGAAGACCATTTAGAGAATACCGGTGCCCAATTGATCCGGGAAGTGGCCTCCAAGACCAATGATGTGGCTGGAGACGGAACCACCACCGCTACCGTGTTGGCTCAGGCGATGATCCGCGAAGGTCTGCGCAATGTGGCGGCTGGGGCTAACCCGATCGCTTTGAAGCGTGGGATGGAAAAAACCGTAGCTCGTTTGGTCCTAGAGATTGCCAAAGTTGCTAAACCGGTAGAAGACAACAAAACAATTGCCGAAGTCGCTACCATCTCCGCCGGTAACGATGAAGAAACTGGAAAGATGATTGCCCAGGCGATGGAAAAGGTCGGTAAAGAAGGCGTCATCACCGTAGAAGAATCAAAGTCTCTGAGCACCGAATTGGAAATTGTAGAAGGGATGCAGTTCGATAAGGGCTATATTTCTCCCTACTTCATGACCGACCCTGAGCGAATGATTGCTGATCTTAACGATCCACTTTTGTTGATTACGGACAAGAAAATCTCGATCATTCAGGAATTAGTGCCAGTTCTAGAAAAAGTAGCCCGTGCAGGCAAGCCCCTCTTGATCATTGCGGAAGATATTGAAGGAGAGGCGCTAGCGACCCTGGTGGTCAACCGTCTGCGTGGGGTCCTGAATGTCGCTGCCGTCAAGGCTCCTGGCTTTGGGGACCGCCGCAAGGCGATGATGCAGGATATTGCCATCCTGACCGGCGGACAGCTTATTTCTGAAGAAATCGGCTTGAAACTGGACAGCATCACCCTCGATGATTTGGGTTCTGCCCGCAAGGTGACGATCACCAAGGACAAAACCACGATTGTGGCGGGTACGGAAACTCAAGATGCTGTACAAAAGCGGATTTCTCAAATCCGTCAGCAAATTGAAGAGTCTGATTCTGATTTCGACCGTGAAAAACTGCAAGAACGTCTGGCTAAATTGGCCGGTGGTGTGGCCGTCATCAAAGTGGGTGCGGCTACCGAAACTGAGCTGAAAGACCGTAAGTTACGTTTAGAAGATGCTCTGAACGCGACCCGTGCTGCGGTGGAAGAAGGAATTGTTCCTGGCGGTGGAACGGTCTTGCTTCACTTGACCAAGAAGATTGCTGAAATCAAAGCCTCTCTTCCCCTTGAGGAGCAGCTTGGTGCCGACATCATCGGCAAATCTTTGGAATCTCCGGTCCGTCAAATTGCTGAGAACGCCGGTTTAGAAGGCTCTGTCATTGTTGAAAAAGTCAGAGATAAAGACTTCTCCATTGGCTTTGATGCTTTGGGCGGTGGATTCGTCAATATGCTCGAAAAAGGTATTGTCGACCCCGCTAAAGTAGTTCGTTCTGCCCTGCAAAATGCTTCCAGCATCGCTTCTATGATTATTACCACCGAAGCGTTGGTGGTAGATAAGCCTGAGAAGAGTGGCGGTGGTGGCGCTCCCGATATGGGCGGCATGGGTGGCATGGGTGGTATGGGCGGCATGGGTGGTATGGGCGGCATGATGTAGACCCCTAAAACCCCACCTTGATTTTAAAAAGTCTCTATCCTCTGGGGGTAGAGGCTTTATTTGCTTAGTAATGCAGTAAGGAAACTCTCCACCATCTGGAGGACTGAAGTTTTCTGAATGGATAAAGTGGCTCTGGTTTGGGTATAGCTACAATTGGAAACGGCACAACCTCATGGATTGACCTCAAGTTGGATACGCGTGTAAATACCTCCTGGGTAGAAGAAACCCTCCATAAACTTTCACTCGAAGCACTTATTGGTCAGTTATTCGTGGTGCGGACCGGGGGATATCTCCTAGACCATCAGAACCAATATCCTGATCGAGAGCTGAATACACCCCAGCTTATTCAA
>JBAUTB010000061.1:0-12811 GCA_049582005.1 Gloeobacterales cyanobacterium
CCGTTCAGCAGAGGGCGTTTGAGCTACTGGAGGTGCCATTGTAGTGTACCCAGTAAATGCATATTTTTAAATGCCACCTATCCCAGCAGTGGCAAGGCTTTGAGGGTGTTTTTGTAAAAAAAACTTCAGGCAAGTACGTCAGCTGCGCTTAGAGGGCAGGCCGCTCAACCCACACGGCTCCGCTAATTTCATGCAATCAGGAATGGCTATAATTCATGCCCTTGAGCACAGTATTACAGGGATAATCAAAGTACGAATTTTATAGGTATATCATGGCTCCTATCCCAGTACTGGTAGTTGGTGCTTGCGGCCAAATGGGGCGTGAAGTGGTACGGGCTGTCCATGAAGCAGAGGACCTGGAATTGGTCGGGGCTGTGGACACAAATCTCTTTGATGAAGATATTGGCGTAGTTGCAGGGATTGGCCCTCTCGAAATTCCGGTGACCAACGATCTGAAATCCAGTCTGCTCGCTTGCTCCCAACACAAAGTCCCCGGAGTAATGGTCGATTTTACACGGCCTGAAACAGTCTATGAAAATATCCGAGAAGCGGTTGCCTTTGGTATTCGTCCCGTAGTGGGTACTACAGGTTTAACTCCAGGACAAATTGAGAATCTCGCTGATTTTTGTGATAAATCCAGTATGGGCTGTCTTATCGCGCCTAATTTTGCGATTGGGGTTTTACTGCTTCAGGAAGCTGCTCAGCGAGCGACTAAATACTTTGACCATGTGGAAATTATCGAACTCCATCACAACCGCAAACTAGATGCGCCTTCCGGTACCGCCTACAAAACAGCGGAGATGATGGCGGAGTTTGCTCAGAGATTTAATCCAGCTTTGGTTGAAGAGAAAGAAACTTTACCCGGCGTGCGTGGAGGAGTTACTCCTGAAGGGATTCGCATTCATTCCGTTCGTTTACCAGGGCTGGTCGCTCATCAGGAAGTTATTTTTGGCGGGTTGGGTCAAATTTATACCCTGCGTCATGATGCTATAGACCGTAAGGCATACATGCCTGGAGTCTTACTTGGAATTCGTCGGGTCATAGAACTCAAAAGTTTAGTTTATGGTCTAGAGAAGTTACTCTAGAAGAAGAAAAATCTCGCTTAGTCATCCTTATGCTGAAGTCCACTACCCGTCATATCCATATCTTTGCTGGAACCCTCGTCAAGGGAGAGATGATTCCTAACGAGCACAACCTAACTTTAGATGTAGACCCCGATAATGAGTTTCTTTGGGACGAGGCGGCGCTTAACAAAGTCTACCGGGAATTTGACCGCTTAGTAGCAAGCTATAAGGGGGAAGATTTAACTGAATATTACCTGCGCCGCATTGGCTCTGATTTAGAGCACTTTATCCGGGGAATGTTACAGAAAGGCGAGATTGCCTACAATCTGGATTCTCGTGTGCTCAATTACAGTATGGGCCGTCCTAGAGTTGAATAAAGAGGCACGAGTACGGACGCGATCTATTGAGTCTCTACAAGAAGATATAAAGCTTCTCTTTTTTTCATCGAGTATAAGTTGGGGTTTGGCGATGCCAAACCCCGAACAAATATATTTCATGCTGTAGAACGAATTAAGTTTCGGGGAACAGGGTAATAGAATCACCTTCAGCCAAAGTGACAATAGCCCGCTTATAGCGAGGCTTCGTCCCTAAGAAACGACCGACACGACGCTTCTTGGCTGGAGGATTATAGGTGTTGACCTTAACCACTTGCACCCCAAAAAGTTCAACAATCGCTTGGGCTACTTCGTTTTTGTTAGCCTTAGGAGCTACTTCAAAGAGATATTTATTCTCTTCGAGCAATCGTGTTCCTTTCTCTGTCAGGAGAGGGCGACGAATAATGTCTACAAGTTTACGGCGGGTATTATCACTCATTGCACTTAGCCTTTGGTATCGTCTTGATAAGTTGCTTTTACAACATCCAGGGCTGTTGTAGTCATCACAATCCGGTCAGCATGAAGCAAGTCGAAGACATTTAGATTGTTGGCGGTGATTACTCTCACCCTGGCCACATTACGAGCAGAACGATAGGTGTTTTCTTGTTTCTGATCGAGAATCAAGAGAATCTTTTGTTCAGCATCTACACCCCAGCGTTTGAGGGCCTGCACAAACTCTTTAGTTTTCGGGGTAGCCAAATTGGACTCAAACTCTTCGACCACTAGCAAATCGTCGGCACGGCTTTGCAAGGCTGTACGCAAAGCTAAGCGGCGTTCCTTGCGGTTCATTTTAATGTCGAATTCGCGGGGCTTCGGTCCAAAAATAACCCCACCCCCACGCCATAGAGGAGAACGGCTGGAACCAGCACGGGCACGGCCTGTTCCCTTCTGCTTCCAAGGTTTTTTACCACCACCGCGGACTTCTGATTTTGTCAGGGTCGAAGAGGTCCCTTGACGGCTGTTATGCAGTTGACGTTTCACAGCCAACCAAAGGATATGTTCTGCTGAGGATTCTTTTGCCACAGCCAGATTTAGTTCAACAGGAGCGAGGTCGCCCCCTTCCCAATTTTTAACCGTACAGGTTGCCATAATTTCTCCTACTTGGCCCCAACGATGGTGGCAGGAACAATACGCAATAGGGCTTCTTTATGTCCAGGGACCGCACCTTTCACGAGGAGCAATCCACGCTCGGCATCTACCCGAACAACGGGTAACTTGCGGACCGTAATTTTCTTATTGCCTAATTGTCCAGGCATTTTCTTACCGGGATAGACGCGGCCAGGAGTAGTACCTGCACCAATAGAACCAGGAGCGCGGTGGTTTTTGGAACCGTGGGCCATGGGGCCACGCCGGAAGTTATGACGCTTTTGACCGCCGGCAAAACCACGACCAATGCTGATCCCCGTGACATCTACGAGCTGACCTGCTTCGAACAGAGACACGCTCAAGTCTTGCCCTGCTGTATATTCAGCGACTGAGTTTGCACGAAATTCTTGAAGGTGACGCAGAGGCGCTACCTCTACTTTTTTCAGGTGCCCGATTTCAGGTTTCGTCAACGCCTTTTCTTTTACAGGTCCATAACCCACTTGGACAGCACTGTAACCATCGGTCTCTTGAGTTTTAACCTGGGTGACTTTGCATCCACCACATTCGATAACGGTTACAGGAATAACCTTACCTTCACTGAAGATTTTGGTCATGCCTATCTTGCGGCCCAATATACCTATAGCCACAGCTGTGTAACTCCCTACATGAACATTACGCAAAGCTCTTCAGGACTTAATTCAATCGATGGTTGACATCGGCGAATCAGTATCCGTGACCTCTACCTAGCTATGCATTGACGTATCAATCCGCTAGACAGGCATGGGAAAACACCCAAAAGTTCTGCAGTTAACAATAGTAAGTGTATGCGCTCACCTTTGTCTAGTGTTTGTCCAAGACCGTATAAAGAAAGCCGGGAATGAGATTTGAACTCACGACCGCTCGATTACGAATCGAGTGCTCTACCACTGAGCTATCCCGGCACACAGAATCATAATTATAAGGTAAGACTTAGACGATAAAGCTAGATTCCTCGCCCTGAGACGCTTGATAGCTGCGGGCATCGTAATAAAGGTCTTCCAGAGTGATTTGGTCTAGGGCATCCAGTAAACGGCTATGCAGGCGTTGCCAGAGCGCTTGGGTAACCCAGTCTTCTGAGTGCTGAGGGTTTTTTTCTAAATGGGGCAGCGGTTCTACGGCTTCTCCGACAGCCTTGAAAATTTGTCCTACACTGATTTGGCGGGGTGCAAGCGCCAATTCGTATCCGCCTGCTGCTCCACGAGTCGCCGTTACCAGTCCTTGTCTGCGCAATTGGACAAAGAGTTGCTCCAAGTATTGATGCGGAATGTTACAACGCTGAGAAATTTGACGAGTTGGAATTGGCCCTTGGCCACCACAAATCACTAAATCCAGAAGAGCCTTGACACTGTAATGGCCTCGAGTAGTGAATTTCATGGCTTTAGGTGCAACCTTAAGAAAAGAATAAGTATTGTGAAAGATTTCTGGGCGTTTTTTAGAGCTTATGTTACATTTCTAACGTGCGCGAGCATAATTGGTTTCTATTTTTTAAGGACGCGGCTTTATGGGGAAGACTTACGACTGGTTCCAAGAGCGCCTCGAAATCCAAGCGCTGGCAGATGACGTAACCAGCAAATATGTACCGCCTCACGTAAATATTTTCTATTGCTTGGGCGGTATTACCCTCGTTGCTTTCATGGTCCAGTTCGCCACTGGTTTTGCGATGACGTTTTACTATAAACCCACTACAGCAGAGGCGTTCAAATCTGTTGAGTACATCATGAACGAGGTCAGCTTTGGTTGGCTTATTCGCTCTATCCATCGCTGGAGTGCTTCCATGATGGTGTTGGCGATGATTCTTCATGTGTTTAGGGTTTATCTAACGGGCGGTTTCAAGAAGCCCCGTGAGCTGACCTGGGTGACTGGAGTTATCCTGTCGGTGCTGACGGTGAGCTTCGGAGTTACAGGCTACACCCTGCCTTGGGACCAAGTAGGGTTTTGGGCTGCTAAGATTGTTACTCAGGTTCCCGGTGCTGTCCCTGTGATTGGCGACTTGGTTGTCCTGTTACTTCGCGGTGAGCCTGGTGTTGGTCAGGAAACCTTGACCCGCTTTTACAGCTCTCACACCTTTGTATTGCCTTGGTTGACAGCAGTGTTCATGCTTGCGCACTTCCTCATGATTCGTAAGCAAGGCATTTCTGGTCCCCTCTAACCTAGTTTCCGGAGCGTGTACCTATGGTAATGAAAAAACCTGACCTGCAAGACCCTGAATTTCGGGAATTAGTCAAGCAGAACATGGGGCATAACAAGTACGGTGAACCTTTTTGGCCCAACGATGCACTTATTTTTGGTGTAGTTATCTTTGGAACCATTGTGGGAACTATCGGTCTTGCGATTATGGACCCTGCCAAGATGGGTGAACCCGCTGACCCATTCTTGACTCCACTAGAGATTCTCCCTGAGTGGTACTTCTACCCTGTGTTCCAGATCCTGCGGGTCGTTCCTAACAAATTGCTGGGCGTCATCTTAATGGCGGGCATCCCCCTTGGCCTAGCCATGGTACCCTTTATAGAAAATTTCAATAAGTTCCAGAACCCCTTCCGTCGCCCTATTTCAAGCGCTATGTTCTTGATTGGCGTTTTGGTTACATTCTATTTAGGTATTGGAGCTATGATCCACAACATTCCTAAGTCTTTGACTTTGGGCTTGTTCTAAGAAGTAGAGATTTGTCTGAGCCCCCACTCGGGGGCTTTTTTTATGCGTAGGGCCGCCTCCAAAGAGTTACATTTTTACGAAGTAGGTTTAAGCAAGCATGAACACAAAGCAGGCAGTCCTCTGTGGATACTATGGTTTTGGGAACGGCGGGGATGAAGCACTACTGGCTACTTTGCTGCAAATGCTTCCTGCCCAGGTGACTCCCATAGTCCTTTCCAATAATCCTGAAAAAACAGCCAAGACCTATGGCATTCGAAGTATCAATCGTTGGAATAGCTTGGATATTCTCAGAGCATTGCGTCAGAGCCAAGCCTTTATCTTTGGTGGAGGCAGTCTGCTCCAGGATGCTACTAGTCTTAAAAGTGTCTTGTACTACTGTGGTCTGATCGGATTAGCTCAAGGAATGGGATTGAAAACTATTGCTTGGGCACAGGGTTTGGGGCCCCTGAAAACTGCATTCGGGCAACAGTTAGCCCGTCGGGCCTTAAGTAAATGTCAAGGCATCACCGTGCGGGATGGAGGATCGGCCAAAATATTGGAGCAATGGAAACTTCCTTATTCTGTAACGGCAGACCCTGTGTGGGCTCTGGAGAGTCTAGCGGTACCGGAATTGGCGGATTTGCCGATGCCGAGAGTGGCTGTAGTGGTGCGGACCCATTCGCAATTTACGGAGGCTCGTATCCAAACCTTTATTCAAGCGTTACAGGATTTCCAAAAAGCTACGGATTTATTTGTTCTCTTAGTTCCTTTTCATCTCCCCCAGGATGTAGCGCTCAGTAAGCAAATTGCAGAAATTTTAGGAGATAAAGCGCAACTCCTCTTGATCGAAGAGCCACGAAGACTAAAGGGTATTTTTCGTGGGGTGGACTATACCCTCGCGATGCGATTTCATGGGGTGCTCATGGCTGCTAGTGAAGGTTCTGTCCTCTGGGGACTCAGTTATGACCCTAAAGTAAAACAACTGCTCCAGGATATCCAGGCTCCAGGATGCAGTCTAGATCAGTTGCCCGATCCCCAAACGCTGTGTCGGATTTGGCTAGAGCACTATGCCAATGGTTTGCCTTTAACTGAAATTCAACGGGCATCTTGGGCTGACCGAGCGAAAATAAATGCAGCTATGTTACGAGAAGTACTCAGCTAGACAGCTACCCTGAATCTTCCCTGAGGTTCCAGAATCTATGTTTCCTTCTGGTGTACTTAAAACTTTTCTACCCAGCACCCGTCCTAACTCAAGCACTTATCCAAAATCTAATCGGATTTGGAACCAATGTGTCAAAGAGCTCGCTCAATTTCGTCGCGACCGTCTCACGGTGGCACTGGCTCTTATTCTGCCGATGATAACTTTGCTTCTCTTTGGATTTGCTATTCGTTTAGAGACCAAAGACATCCCCTTGGTCGTTCAAGACTTAGACCATAGTCCATTGAGTCGTGCCTATACGGAACAGTTGTATGCCACCGAACAGTTTCAACCCGTAGATGCAGAGGATGCTAGGGCCATTGACCGAAACCAGGCGAAAGCAGCGGTTATTATTCCTCCGGATTTTGCTCGTCGGATCAAAGCCGGAAAGCCCAGTTCTGTCCAAGTTGTTATAGACGGAACCGATGTCAACAATGCCCGTGTGATTCAAAACAGCATTCGGGCTACCAATAATTTTTTCTTGGACAGCCACAAACTCCAGAGCATCCCTGAGCGTGTAGTAGCCCATACAAGACTGTGGTTTAATCCTGGGCGTCAAGAATCGCTCTACATTGTGCCCGGCGTCTACGCAGTCACGCTATGGATCTTTCCCTCGTTGATTGCGGCGATTGCTATGGCGCGGGAGAAAGAATATGGCACCTTGGTCCAGGTCTACGCCTCCAGCCTCAGTGCCGCAGAGCTAATCCTGGGCAAGGGGCTTGCCTACCTCTTCATTAGCTTAGTTCAGGCGTTTCTTGTCCTGGGTTCCGGTTCTTTCCTCTTCCATCTCGGGTTTGTCGGAGATCCGACCCCTTTCTTCCTAGGTACTCCTATCTTCTTAAGTAGCAGTGTATTGTTTGGTCTTTTTGTTGGAGCACGGGCGAATGGCCAGAGTGCCGCCGTCCAAGGGACAGCTACCACCGGCTTCCTGACGGCTTATCTACTTTCCGGATTTATCTACCCAATCAGCAATATTCCATTTCCGCTTTCTTTGATCTCTTTCATCGTTCCGGCCCGCTATTATATCGACCTGACGCGGGATGCCTTTGTCCGGGGGGCTGGGTGGTCGTCGGTTTGGTATGCTCCGCTCGTGCTGGTATTGCTCAGCCTGTTGCTGTTTAGGGGCGCTGAGCGGACTTTGCATCGGATGCAACTGCCAGAAGGTTCTATCACGAAACCCTCAAAGGTTAGAGGAAATTCAAAAATTCGCTGGTTTGACCGTTTGTTGAAAGGACGTTTCTGGTCATTGGTGAAGAAAGAGACAGACCAAACTTTGGCAAACAAACAACTGATCTTTCTGCTGCTCTTTCCCCCTACTATTCAGCTCCTCGTCTTTGGCCTGGCGCTTAACCCTGAGGTAAAGCATCTCAAATTGGGGATTGTAGATTCATCGAATACCCTTGCTAGCCGAGAACTCGTTCATGCCTTTACAGTTAATGACGTATTTGAGGCAAACTACACGTTGCAGCAAAAGACACTCAGTGATCAGGTACACAGGGGACAACTCAATGCTGGATTGGTCATTCCACCAGAGTTTGACCGTGACCTAAAGCGGGGCAACCCTGCCGACATCCAAATCTTGATTGATGCTGTTGATGCCAATACAGCGGGTATTGCCGCTGGTTATGCTACGCAAATAGTCGGTCAATATAATCGCCACCTGGACCCTAAGCAGACCCCATTGCTCGTTGATCCCCAGGTGACTATTCTCTATAACCCCGGTCTGATCAGTAGTTGGTTCTTTGTTCCTGGAGTCTTGGGATTGATTCTGACCCTCATGAGTTCTCTGGTTTCGGCGGCGGCTTTGGTCCGAGAAAAAGAAACAGGAACCCTGGAACAGTTGTTGATGACACCTGCTGCTGATTGGGAAATTTTACTGGCGAAGGTGGTCCCCCTCTATCTGCTCCTGCTGGGCGATGTGCTCTTCGCGTTGAGTATTGCTCGTTTGGTCTTTGGCGTTCCTTTGCGGGGAAGCTTAGGGTTGCTGCTCTGCTTGGCCAGTCTTGCCATTTTCGTGGGCATTGGCATTGGTACTTTGTTGGCAACCCTTGCGGGTAGTCAGATTCAAACCCAGCTCTTGGCTTTTTTCATCAATTTACCGGTCAATATCCTTTCTGGAACGGTGACTCCGATTGAAAGTATGCCGCTATTTTTCCGCTATTTATCCTTGTTTAATCCTCTGCGGCATTATGTCGAAATAGTGCGGGGAATTCTACTGAAGGGGGTAGGGTTGGAGGTTCTGTGGCCCAATGCGCTAGCCTTAGGAATTTTTGCGATGATTCTTCTCACGGTGAGTGCCAACAGATTCCGGAGTCAGTTGAGTTAAAGCCCCTAAATCCCCCTCCCGAAGGGCATACTGGGGGGCTTTGTAGGCCACAGGCCGTTCATAAAATTGGCATTCATGGGCTGGGGGGCGATCTTTATGTAAGTCCTAAAGGTATTAGACTTGGTAAAATATGCTGCTAAATCGACCAGTCTTCAAAAATCAGACCAGGAATTTGTTCAAAGTCGCGGCAATTTCGGGTACAAAGAATTCCACTGTGAGCAAGGGTAATCGCAGCGATGCGTAAGTCTTGCGTGCCAACTCGAATTCCTGCTTGCCGAAAGGAATAAAAACGATCGTCGGCGTCGAGGTCATAATCTAAAATTACGATTTCAGAGAATAAAACAACGGTCTTCTTCAGTCTTGCATAAGCGTCGATGCGTGACTGCGATGTAGTGGCTTTACGAATTTGTGCCAGCCGTCCTGCGCATTGTTCCTCGGTGGTGATGATGGTAGTAGCTAAGGTATCCAAATCAGAATGTCGGGATTGGCGAATGCGTTTGCTGACACTGGGATGATTGCGCTCATAGAGGCTGAGGTGGTCCGTGTCTAAGACGTAGAGGGTCATGATTCAATTTGTTGGGCATCTACTGATTGACGATAGTCGGCAACTTCGGCAAGAAAATCATCGAAGGTCGGATCGTCGGCAAAGAGTCCGAGGTTTTTTAGCCACGGGTCGGTCTCTGGAGTTGGCAGGTTTGGGCTGATGTCTATCATGATAAATTTGCCGATCGCGAGTTGGGTTTCTAAAGCGGCTTTGACTTTTTCGATCGCTTCTTTTTCGGTTTTGCCTTCAACCGTTAGATTGGGGATGCCCACGATGGAAGCGATAAAGCATTGCTCAGATCGATTTTGCACAAAAACCTGATATTGCATCGTGATAGTTCCTCAATAGACGGTACGGCCTTCTTCTATGATTACATTCAGTTTCGCGCTCGTTGAGCAATTGCAATTATTCTCTTCGCCTGGGACACACTCGACGCTGAATTTTCTGATGAGCTGAGGCGCAACCAAGGATGATTCTCCCCCCATAGCGAGGCTTCCCGGTAGTTGAGGGGCCGGGGGGCCTACAAACTTTTTTCCATCAAGGTCAGCGCATTAAGCGCAGAATAACTAACGCCAGCGGTTCCTTCTCCAGGGTATGTACTATCTCCCACCAGCCAAAGATTGGCATAGGGAGTCCGATTCGAAAAGGAGAACGGTCCAAATTGGGCAGGCCGTTGCCCAAGACCGCCCACGCCCCCTAAAGGCCGAGCTGTGAATTGGTGGAAAGTTCGAGGAGTTGCCGCTTCGACATGGAGGATATGTTTGCGCAAATTGGGAAAGAATCCAGCCAAACGGTCGATTGCCTCTTCTGTGTAGCGTTTCTTCATACCCTCATAATCTTCACGGGCCATTTGCCACCAGGACTTGGTATCGGTAAACGAAGAAGCAATAATGGTGGCCTTACCTTCTGGGGCTCTTCCATCGCCTGGTTTGGAAACCGAGACAAATAGAGAATTGTTTTCTCCAATCGGGCCCTCAAAATCGTAGATGAACTGAAGATGGAGAGGACAGTCTTCAGGAATCGTTGCCCGATCAACTCCCAGATAGACAACAAAAGCGCCAGAAGGCTCTGGCAGTTTGTCTAACCGGGCTAATTGGTGAAAGGGCCGCTCGTCTCCTTTTCCATCGAGCATTTGGCTAAGAGCATCAGGCGTAACATTGGCAAAAATTTGGTCTGCCCGCACCTGCCAAACTTGATTTTTACGTTTATCAAAAACCTGAACACCTACAACCTTGCCATTTTCTCGAAGAATAAGTTGGACCTGCTGCTGAACCAATAGCCTCCCGCCATATTTATTCAACCCTTGTACCAAACGGTCAGCTAGCACTTGCATACTGCCTTGCAGGTGGTACAGTCCCTGGGGTTCTGTAGATAGTCCTAAAGCCACAGCCGCGTAAAGCACAGCGGTTTCATCTGCTTCCACTTGAGAGTAGAGTTTGAGCTGCATATCTAGAAAACGGCACAATTTTTTATTTCCCTGCAAGTCGTACTCCTTGAGGACATCCGTTACCGTTTTCCAGGTATAGGGAAGGGTACTCAAGGTCTCTGGCCGGAGTTTTGTGCCTAGAGTTATCAGGTCTTTAAAATCAGTTGGGGGCAAAATGGGGTCTCGACTATTAAAACGCCAACTAATGTCAAAAAGTTCATCCATTTTTTCCCAGAAGGGTTCACTGCCCGGAAATTTTTGACTGCGCTCTTGCTTCCACTGAGCAGGATTTCGCCAGACCGAAATCGGCTCTGGTTCATCGGGCAAATAGACCGCACAGGCAGGGTCACAGGGTGTGCTTTCCGGTAGCGCCACCCCCAATTCTTCAAAGATTTTGTAGTGTACTCCACCCGGTTCCAAACCTGCGACCTGCGTAGCCCCAACGTCAAAAGCAAAGCCCCGACGTTTAAAGGTCGAAGCACAACCACCGGGGATAATCGCTTGCTCCAAGACAAAAACATCAAATCCACGTTTGGCGAGGAGAGCCCCTGCTGTTAAGCCGCCGATGCCCGCACCAATGACAACCGCTTGTTGATTCCGTATTCCCATAGTTCTATCGTGCCGCAAGTTGGCGCGGTAAAGTTATTTGCTAGGCAGATTTGGATTCATTCCTCGTACTACCGTCAGTGAATAGGCGGGGAGGGCAAGCTGGGTTTCGTTCTTACCTTGCAGGGTGAAATGATCTGGCGGTTTGCTGCGCAGGGGATAGCCATTTTCCCCCTGAGCATGCCAGACATATTGCTTAGAAGAATACTGAAAGACATCCACCTTATCCTGAAGGAACGAGAGCTTATTGTCGGGTTTCTGGCGGAAAAAGAATCTTAACTGGCCAAGCGCGTTTCGGGTCTTTATTGATCAATAAGATCGACCACTGGCGATCGGGACGATAAACAGCATAGGCAGTAACTAACGATTGCCCCTGACGGTTGCGAATGTCGGAGGAAGCATCATACAGTTGGTGAGACTGATTCACGGGTTGCGCCCATTCCTGAGTTAGCAACTTGGCACCGTAGTAGGTAGGCATTGGCGAGTGGATTCGCCCTTGTTCATCCGCTAGGAACAACATGAGATTCCCCCAAGTATCACACTCCTTTAGTTCGCGGATTGGGACGTTCGGTTGATAACCATAGAGATAGGCCGTTTTGCCCCCTAGGGTGAGGAACTGACCCACAATCTCAGCATTGAGTAGGGCACTGGGCATTTCAACCTCGGGCTGTCCGGCAAATGGGGAGTAGCCATACTCTGTAATAATCCAAGGAATTGTGGTAGGAACGCCGTCTTGTCGGAGGCGTTGGAACACCTTAGTCATTAAGTTAGGTGCTTGAGCCAACTGGGGAGCAGTCGGTTGGCACGGATCGTCAAAGGGATACCATTCAAAGGAGAAAAAGTTAAAGTCATCGAAGTGATGGCGATCGCGCAGATATTTCAGTAGGCGATTCATCCAAGAACGGTTGCCCTGGACATCAGGAAAAGTATTCCACCCTTCAATCTCTGTTTGAAAGCCAGGACCGCCCAGTTGTAAGGTCGGATCGACCGCGTGAATGGCGTGGGCAAATTGAACATAGAGAGCAGCATAGTGTTCTGGCAGGATATTCTGTCCGTCCGGTTCTTCCCCCATTTCGACCTGGCGGATGGGATATCCCCGCGCCTTGAAAAAGCGAATTTCTGCTGCCGCATTTTCCGGCGTGTCGTAGAACACGCCCACAGGGGTAAGCATGGGCAGTCCGTTAGTCAGGTGGCTGCGAAAAACGAGGTCGAACCCTGGTTGTTCAACATTAGGATCTCGATCGGATGCTCGATGCCAGGGATCGGTTGAGGAAGCATAAATAATGGTCTGGCGATCGTTCCTCTTGCCGCGCCTCATGACATCGTTAAACTGTCCCCTTTTGTCCAGCATCCCGAAGTAAATTTCCCGAAGGGCATAACCTAGACTATCCCGGATATCTTTTGAACCGGAGGGAGCGACACCCGAAGCTTCGGTTAACACCATTCGCAGATGGCGCGTTGAAATTGACTTTGGGCTGAGGCGTTGTAGGTTTTCCCCTCCTGTTCCTGCTGAAATC
>JBAUTB010000062.1:0-7133 GCA_049582005.1 Gloeobacterales cyanobacterium
TTCCAGTATCAAAAACATAGATTTTATGACAAAATTGGCTAGCATGGCGAAGAGTTTGTGCAATGACATCACCCTCATTCTTGACCAGACAAATAGCATGAATTCGCATAGAAAAAGGGCTCCGAAAGTTGGCAAGTGGATCTAAGCGGCCTGACTTTTCTAGAATCAGGCTAGGCAGTAATAAAAGGCCAAATTGACGAGAAAAACTGCATGGATGTGTGTCATCGGCGAAGTCCTTCAAGTTCAAGGGACACAGTTTAAGTATAAAGGGATACAGCTTTAGTATAACAGAAAACTGTAAAGAAAGTCCAGGATAATCGCATCTAATTTTGCATACATACAGCGGATTTCAGCTTCGTGAAGTACATTTGCAATGACTAAAAGCTTTTTTTAGAAAGGATTATAAGATTTTCGGTGTGTATCACAGAGGCGCGATCCGCTGTATTTCGCTCTATCAAGAGGTTTAGTCCCTCAAATTCTGATTGTTTACAGGGATAATTAGACCAATTCATCCAGCGCTTTATGGGTATTTGTATGCTGCTTCACATTGTCTGAATCGCGGACATTCCGCACAGGATTAATCACTCTTTTTATGTCAGGGCTATGCATGAGAACAAAAGTTCCTGACTCCGGGGTACAGATTTCTCCCTGTGGAATCAGCTTGAGATGGGGTTTCGCTTTATAGGTCCGCGTCGCTGCCTGAGCGCGAAATATAAAATCATCGCAGGGGACTACTTCTGGGGGAAAAATGTCTTGGGGGAGAGAAACTTGGTCGTTTTGGACAAATTCAGCAAAGGTCCCACCATATACCAGTTTAAAGGTGGTCTTAATTCCTCTTTGGACAGACTCTAGGGCTGTAGCAGGAATAGGTTCTGCAACAAGGACTGGGTCCGCTTTTCCGTCTTCATTACGCAGTAGACAAGTAGCTATTCCTACCACCAAGTAGTCCAACCCTGTTATGTCTGCTAATTCTGCAATGGTCGCCATGCACGTTTCTCTTTATACTGAGGGCTGCATTGTATCATCTGCACTTCTGCTGGATTTTGGTTAGATTTTATTTCTTGGTATTAAAACTGCCGATATCTATCCGTTTTTAGCTATGCTCTATGGTTGAGACACTAGGGATAGTTATTTGGCACAGGCATCCACTACAAAAAGTGATTCTTCCACCTATAAACCTCGTCAGCGAAAACGCCTTCCCTTTCCTGGCATTACAGAACTGCTCTGGGGAATGGTCGGGGTCGGATTGATGGTAGGTGGGACCCTCCTGCACCTAGAGGTCCCCGACCGATTCCCCCAGACGTTTGATTTTTCCCATTGGCCGCCTTCGATACAATGGGATTGGCTACCTATTTATCGCTTTTCTTTTCAAACAGCTGCAGTCTTTCTCTCTGCCTGTATAGGTGGACCTGTCGCCGGGGGACTTACGCAAATAGCCTATCTAGCCCTGGGCCTATATGGCTTCCCGGTCTTTATGGATGGAGGAAGCTTAGATTATCTGGCCCGTCCGGCCATTGGTTATCTGCTAGGGTTCATTCCAGCCGCAATTATCACGGGTCGCTGGGCCTTCCAAAAATCCGAACGGGCCAATCTACTCCGTCTTGTGACCAGCGCTTTGGCTGGGCTAGGAATCATCCATCTATGTGGCTTAGTCGGCTTAGCCTTGCGCTTTGGCTTTAGTCAGGAATGGACGACCGCAGCCTATCAATACTCGTTGCTCCCGCTTCCAGGACAGACTTTAGGATTATTTTTAGCGGTGGGGATGAGCTTTTTGGTGCGCAAGCTTCTGCTTACGTGACCACTTGTGCAATCCGCTCCCATTCAATCTGATCAAAGTGATTCACTACCCAATCAGCTCGACGATGGAGCATCTGGTAGGGCAGGACAGTAGGTAAGCCTACCGCTTGCATCCCACAGGCTTGGGCAGAGAGGACTCCTGGATAAGTACTCTCCAGAGCAACACAGTCAGGGGCTTCTATAGATTGACCCAAAAGTTGATTGAGCTGAATCAGGGCTGTTTGGTAACTTTCAGGGTGGGGCTTGGATTGAGCAACTTCATCGCCACAGACCACTACGGCAAAATTATCCTTTACACCCATCTTGAGCAGAACCGGGATTACTTCTCGGTGTGGAGCATGGGTGACTAGACCCAGAGGAATCCCTTGTTGTGCGAGTTGGTTTATACAGGTTTGTACCCCAGCGACCAAGGTGCATTGCTGATCTATCCGCGATAAATAGAGCGCGCCACGTTGATCTACCAATTCTTGCACCAACGCCTTGGTGACCGTCCGGCCCCTCATCTCCAAGACCATGCGTAAAGCCAGCGTATCGGTGCGGCCCAAGCAGACTTCCCGATAGGCTTCAGGTCCTAAGACCAGACCTATGTCATGCAGCACCGCTTCCATAGATAAGCGCCGCAGGGCTTGGTCTTGGACCACGACCCCACTCAATTCAAAGAAGACCGCCTTGGGCACGAAGGGTTACTCACCCTCGTCCGAATGAGCTGTCAAACCTTCAGAACGCAACTGAGAAGCTACCATTTCACACACCTCAGGATGGCCTTTATAGACCACACTGCTCCCTTCGCTATGAGCCTGATAGGCTAGCTGCCCTGCTTCATCTACCCCCATTCCAGGAACACACTTGACCAGGGCAGTAATCACATGCTCAAAGGTGTTCCAATCGTCATTAATCAGAATGACCCGGCCATCACGATACTTTTTAGAAATAGTTTTTTCAGCAGGATCTTTCACCGGTGCTAGCGGCGAGACAGCAGCCTGAAAGGTCCCACAGTTATTACGTCTGTATAGTGTTGGGAGCACTATTAAATACCTCGAGTGTAGGTCACTTGTCCCTATTTTGCTGGGTATTCCTACCACGGGCAAGCATTAGAGGTCATCTTCTTGATCGTCGAGGTGGTGACCGTTGCTGCTTATCCCATTCGGACGATAGGCATAGGCTGGACGGGGTGCTTTTTGAATATCATCCCGAATCTGCTCGAGGTCAGTGTAGCGGTCTGCCACGTTGATCAACAAGTCACTGGTCATGGAACGCAGAGACACAACCTCGATGCGCACCCCCTTATAGCTGGCAGCATTTACCGCATAGGCCAAGTCACCATCCCCACTGACCAGGATAGCGGTCTCGTACCAGCTCGCCAAAGACAGCAAATCCACCGCAATCTCTACATCGAGGTTGGCTTTTTTGGAACCATCGGGCAGTTGGACCAAATCCTTGGTGATCACCCGATAGCCATTACGACGCATCCAGAGTAAGAATCCTTGCTGCTTTTCATTGGTTCGGTCCACTCCCGTATAGAAGAAGGCCCTTAGCAACCGAGAGCCCCCTGTCAGGCTACTCAAAAGCTTAGTGTAATCAATTTCAATGCCTAGTTGGAGGGCAGCATAGAAAAGATTAGACCCGTCAATAAATACCGCTACACGGCCTCGATTTTCACTGCCTGAATCCCAAACGTTCATCGAGTTGTTATCAAGTCTTGTCATGATGGGCCTCTCAATTAAGTAGTTAATTTAAGGGTCAATACGCGGGAATAAGGGTTCACCAAGACTGAGGGTCTGGCCGGGAGGAAGTTTCCCCCAGACCGTTTCTTCCCAGTTGATTTGGTTCCAGGTCTCTGGAGAGAAACCTAGTTGCTGATAAACCCCCCGGCTCATTCCTGGGATTACCGGGGCCAATAAAACAGCTGCGATCCTGACCGACTCAAGCACACAGTAAATAACCCGTTCTACGCCAGCTTGGTCCTGATTTTTATAGAGGGCCCAAGGCGCTTTTTCATCCAGATACTTATTGCCGCGACGGACCAGCGACAAGGCCGACTCACAGGCATCGGAAAAAGCAAGCTGCTTATAGGCTTGGGCGGTCGGTTCTATGACTTGTGCCGCTAAAGCAGATAAGTCTTCATCGGTCTGGACAGCAGGAACGATCCCCCCACAATACTTACTGGCCATCCGCAAGGTGCGGTTGAGCAAATTACCAAAATCATTGGCCAGATCAGCATTCAGCGTGTTGATGAAGCGATTTTCTGCAAAGTCTCCATCCCGTCCAAATTCCAACTCTTTGAGGAAGTAATAGCGAACAGCATCAGACCCATAGCGCTCCACCAAATCAAAGGGGTCTAGGGTATTGCCTAAAGACTTCCCCATTTTGCGGCCATCCTTCGTCAGATAACCATGGCCAAAGATTTTTTTGGGAAGGGGCAACCCAGCCGATAGAAGCATCGCAGGCCAATATACCGCATGGAAGCGGAGGATATCTTTACCGATGAGGTGGAGGTCTACAGGCCACCACTCAGCGATAGCGTTATCCAGGCTGGGCGTTTGATCAGGACTAAGCAGCGCGGAGATGTAACCCAGCAGCGCATCGAACCAGACATAAATTGTTTGGGTTTGGTCAATGGGCAAAGGAATGCCCCAGGTCACAGAGCTGCGGGAAATCGGAAAGTCTCTTAAGCCCTCTTTTACCCAACCCAGTACTTCATTACGGCGGAAATCCGGCTGGATAAAGTCAGGATTCTGCTCAAAATAGGTTTCTAAGGTCTGCTGGTACTTAGAGAGGGCAAAGAAGTAGTTTTCTTCTCGGTTTGTTTCTACAGGCTTATGATGAATAGGGCAGAGGTCACCTTCTAGCAGTTCCTTGGCATCCTTATATTCTTCACATTGCACACAGTAGGGACCTTCATAGAAGTCGCGGTAGATATCCCCTTTTTCATAAACCCGCATAAAAAACTCTTTAACAATTAATTCATGCCGTGGGTTGGTGGTACGGATAAATCGATCGTAATGAATATTTAATAGTTGCCAAAGGCGGTCAAATTCTGGAGCGATCTCATCACAGTGAACCTGTGGACTTTTGCCCTGTTTCTCTGCGGCTTGTTGAATCTTCTGACCATGCTCATCTGTACCTGTAACCAAAAGTACATCCCGCCCGCTGAGGCGATAATAGCGAGCTAATGCATCAGCAGCCATCGTTGGATAAGCGCTCCCGACATGAGGAAGTGCATTGACGTAGTAGAGGGGGGTCGTCACAGTGAAGCGCAAAGTAGCCAAAGTCCAAAATTATGCTGTAAATCTGATTTGATCATACCTACAGGTTCGTTTTAACTAGAAAACCATATCCCTTCTTAAGCTTTAAATCCTTCTTCTAGGAAGTACGGGGATCAATAAGTAATCGAGATGCCAAAAATGCCTTACAAATCTCCATAGATCAAAAAATCTATGAAGTAAGAAATGACAAAAATTAGAATCAAGCAAGATTACTAATGTAATCGACTACACAGGAACGAAATGCTAAATAATCCTGTGGTTATAAGGCCCTCTCCCCCCAACCTCCTCTCCGTTTACGGAAAGGAGAAGTCGTTCTAATGCAAGTAGTTCAAGGGATTTACCGGGGTTCCATTCACACGGACCTCAAAGTGGAGGTGAGGACCTGTAGAAAGTCCCGTAGAACCGACGGCTGCTATCCGTTGGCCTCTTTGGATAGATTGTCCTGCGCTCACATAAGAGGCACTGGTGTGACCATAGAGTGTCGTCAAGCCATTGCCATGATCGATGATGACGGTCCGGCCATAGCCACCATACCAACCGCTATAGATGACGACCCCACTATCAGCAGCCCGGATAGCAGCTCCGATCGGGAGGCCAAAATCGACTCCTGCATGGAATCTGCGAGTGCCATAGATGGGATGAATGCGATAGCCAAAACGACTGGTGATCCGCCCACCCCCTGGGGCTATAAAACGCCCCGTCCCTACGGTGTCAGTGACGGCAACTTCTGGTTCAGGTGCAAGCGCACTGACGGGCTGCTTATTATTAGCCGCCTGTTTAGCCGCTTCTCGGGCTGCTCTCTTCTGGGCTTCAAGGGCTAACCGTCTCTTGCGCTCCAGTTCTTTTTGCCTCTGAATAATCAAATTTCGGATTAAACCGGTCAATTCAGAAGTATTTCTTTCTAACTCGCGTTCCGCCGCTTCATAGGCCCGACGCTCCTGACTGACGCGCTGGACAAAACTGACCTGCATCGCCGCCGCTTGCTTGAATTCACTGTGCTTGTCCGCTAATTGTTCCGCCAAAAGGGCAATTTGAGCCTTCTGATCTTCCATGTCATCTTTTTTTGAACTAATCACTTCAGCTCTTTTCTTTAAATCCAACAACGCGGCCCGGTCTCTTTCCACAATCCGCGTCAAATGATACTGACGATCAAAGGCATCATTCATATCGGTACTGGCCAGCATCGTGGACCACCAGGGCTCTGATCCCTGTTGCTGTAGATAGCGCATCCGTTGCATGGTGGCCGCTTTGCGGGTAGTAAAATCCTGTTCTAAGTCCTTGAGTTCGTTCCCTAAACGCTTTAATTTTTGTTGGGACTCCGCCAAGCGCTTCTGTGTATTATCGAGCTGGACACCCGCCGTATTCACAGAATTTTTGAGCGTGTTGAGGTGGCCTTTGGCAAACGATTCCTTGCGGACTATCGCAAGCTTCTTTTGCCGTGTTACTTCCAGCTTGTTATTCAGAGCACTTTGCTTATTGCGTAGGGCAATGATGGCAGGGGTTTGTCCCTGAACAGTTTCGATGGCAGGAAATCCTTCCAACAGAAAACAAGCCAACAAACCCAAAGCCACTAATTTGGGGGAGAACCTCATGAAGCCGCTCACTCTTGCACTATGGCTGGGGCTATAGTATCACACCAACCCTAAATATGGAGCTAGCATAAAACCCAAGCCCGGATAAACTTTTGGGGGAATGCAGCGAAATTCTGTTCCTCATCAAGAGGATACCCTGGTTTGCGAGAATCTTAGCTTCAGGCCCATCGTGCCAAAAAGACCTAGCGCAACAAACCCTGTTAAGTAGGCTAGCGCCTTCAGCCGAACAGATAGTGGCGGAGCGATACCTTCTACAGAGACTGAGTGCTGCGTTGTCAAGGCTGGCTGCTTCTTATGGGATGGAGTTTGAACTTCTATGCGATGGGCCGAGCCATCAAAAAACTGTTGTTTCCAGCGTAAATGATCAGCTATGGGCGTGGCGATCGAGAATAGCTTCCAATTATTTTCTGTATTGATGACAGAAACTTCGAAGGCAGAAGGGATCTCTTGGCCTGTGCGCCTGTCCGTAAGCCTAGCC
>JBAUTB010000063.1:0-4351 GCA_049582005.1 Gloeobacterales cyanobacterium
TGGAACCGCCGTTTGGCAACTTCTCCCGGTGATAGGATGCGCTGCACTTCCAGGGCATAGTTGAGAGAATCTAGCAATTGTTTGTAATCGTTCACCTGAAAGGCGCATGTCATTAGCTGATTCAGGATGTATTTTTCATTGATTAATGGAGTGCTAAATTTGCCTTCTCCAAACCCTCGCAGCCCGTCTTTAAGCCGCTGTTCTCTATAGAAATTCAGCATTATTTTGTGAATACCAATGAGCTGCTCACATCGCCCTTTGCTAAATAAGTCATTACCTAAGTCTCGCAGGGCATCTATATCCACCAGGCTAAGGGACTTGCTAGCAGACAACGGCGCTAGCTTCCAGGTTGCTAGCAGAGCCTGGCTTTGAGTTTTATCGGTCGTTTGTCCCCATTGTCCAGTCAAGGTGCCGCCACCGGCGATCGCTCGCCAGAAACCCCAGCCTTTGCCCCGTTGATCTTGCCAGATGAAGTCAAGCCGATTCCCTTGCACCGTGCCTTTAAGGGTGCCACCGCCAAAGCCTGTGTAGGTACCACTCACCTGCTGTCCGGTTTGACGTAACGATAGCTGTTCTAAGTTGCCGATCGTGCTGTCCCACTGCCCTGTAAAACTAGAGGCTCCTAACGTGGCTCTCAGTTGTTCAGCAAATTGGCTTCTCTGCCGTTGCCCAGTAATTTTTGCTTCGTAGGTGCTGGTTTGGTTATAAGAGCCATCGGCACTGTAGACACCAGATGCGTGAAGCTCACCCGTCACACGATCGCCCTGAAAAGAAAGAGTTAGCGTCGCCTTTTCCGGTACAACCGGAGTAGTTTGGTTTGAAGATGCGCCCTTTGGAGTGGTATACCAATTTAAACCAGAATTGTAATTGGGCTGATCGGATTGAAACTCAACGCGAATTTGCCCTTGGCTAACCTGCATGACACCCAGTTCTTCATCAGCTAGCCCCTGCCCCCAGGTGAAGTCGCCATTAGCAACTTTTGAGGTCGTCATTAAAGAAATTTGCAGCGGGTTTGGTTTACCTGACTCGGTTGGCAAAATTCCTAGCTGCGCTGGGAGGGGTCCAAAGGCTGCGAATTCTGTCTTCCCTTCCACAGATAAATCAAAAACAGAAGGTGCCCAAATTCCTTGAATTTGCTCGTACCGGACATCGGGCAGAGTTTGAGCCTGCTGCGGCGTTTCAAAGCGAATTGAACTGGAGGCAATTAGATGATCAAGATCCGCTTCTGAAGCACTGCTAGCGGGAGATTGTAGGGAGAGCCGCTGGGAAATTCGGGCAATCTGCGATACTCGCAGGCTGGCTGAAAGGCTGAAAACTGCATCTAAAAGGATAGCTTCTCCATCCAACTTCACAACACCATCTACAGAAATACTGGAACCATTTTCCAAAGTTTGGCCCTGAAATTCCAGTGTATTTTCCGCCTTAACATAGGTGCCGACCACGATCGTCTGTCCACGCGATGTATTCGGCACAAACACAAATCGACCGTCGGAATAGAATTTCCAACTCGCCTTTGTGAAAAGACTTTGAGTATCCGCTTTGCCTAACTCCTGCGATCGCAGCAACTCAACCTCCGGTTGCCCTGTGCCTGCAAACAGTAGTAACGAC
The DNA here is from genome assembly GCA_049582005.1 of Gloeobacterales cyanobacterium. Taxonomy (GTDB): domain Bacteria; phylum Cyanobacteriota; class Cyanobacteriia; order Gloeobacterales; family PMM-0068; genus Sivonenia. Next base: position 1,609 of record JBAUTB010000063.1, read on the forward strand.
TGATGTTTCTGCTTCAAACGATCGCCCTCTGCTTTTCGAGCATCAACCGTTTGAGCGACAGCAGGTAGCACTCGCCCAGCTACACACAGCCTAGAGCCGATCGGTAGCAACAAAACCGTAGCCAGCAAAACCAATTTGAAACGTGAAACCATTAGGCAAGCTCCTGGGAGTGAATGAGTTGGGTGCGATCGTGAGGAGTGAGAGTGCCAATTAACCTCTGCCTCACCAAGCTTAGAGGTTCATCGGCGAAGCTCAAAGACTCGACAACGAGGATCAAAGACTCACCCACGAGGATCAAAGACTCAGCGATGAGATGCAAGGGCTTGGCGATGAAGTTCCAAGACTCAACGAGGAGGATCAAACACTCGACGACGAGGTTCAAAGACTCAACCACAAGGTTCAAGAGTTCATCCGTGAGTCTTAAAGACTCAACCGCGAGAATCAAACACTCAATTATGCGGGTTAGAGACTCAATCACAGGGTTCAGCGCTCCGTTGCCGATCGTCCTCCGGTGCCTCATCCAGGTTAAGCTGAAACTGGTGTTCCTCAAACTGGCATGGCGAAACGTGCGGATATTGGTAGCAAACGACTGATCAGCCTTGCCCCCGATGCCTGGGCGCAGTGGGTCATGCAGCGCCCTGATGTCGTTGCCCAAGCCATCCTGACCTCAGAATTTCAGTGGATCAGCCGTGAAAGTGATGTCCTGGTGAAAGCGTCTGCGCCCCAGGAAGGCGAATTCCTGCTGCTCAACGAACTGCAACTGCGCTATACCAACCGGATGCCCCGACGGATGCGCGCCTATGCTGCCCTTGCCGAAGAACGCTACGACTTACCAGTGTATCCGGTGCTGGTCAACCTGCTGCCGCCTCCAGCCACCGTTACCATTGCCCCAGGCTACGAATCCCGCTTCATGGGATTGCAGGCAAAGCAAGATTACCGAATCATCAATCTGTGGGAAGTCGAAGCTGAATTGGCGTTTCAGGCATCCTTAACGTCCCTGCTACCGTTCGTCCCCATTATGAAGGGCGGCAGCGAAGAGCGGTTGATTCAGCAAGCCGTACAGGTCTTACGGACGAATGAACAACTGAGTGAATTAGAGCCGCTGCTGGCGTTCTTTGCTAACTGAATCTTTGGGGTAAGCCACTGGTTCTACCAGTGCGACTCGATTAGCTTTGAGCGATACGGCAGTAAAGTAACTCCCACGGTGGCTTGATGAAGCACATCCGTAGGAGGAATAGCATGTCACAACTGTATCAAAGCCTGTCTCATTCCAAGTGGGATTGTAAATATCATGTCGTGTTCGTACCCAAGTTTCGGCGTAAAACGATGTTCCATGAAATTCGGCAATATCTCGGTCCGGTGTTCCACGAATTGGCTCGTCAAAAAGAATGTCGGATTGTGGAAGGGCATCTGCTGCCTGACCATGTCCACATGTGCATTGAGATTCCACCGAAGTATGCGGTGTCGTCGATCATCGGCTTTTTGAAAGGCAAAAGTGCGATTGCGATTGCACGACAGTTTAAGGGCAAACAGCGCAATTTCAACGGTGAGAATTTCTGGGCACGAGGCTATGCTGTTTCGACGGTTGGCTTTGAACTAGAAGCTGTACGACGTTACATCCGAGAGCAAGAAGCGGCTGACCAAAGCGGTCAGTTCTAGCCCGAAGAGACACCCCTTCGCAAGGACATCCGCCCTTGGGGCGGTCACACTCATCAAGCCACCAGCTTTGCTGGGGGTGTCTGACTGAAACTTCTGCCCCACCTTCAGCTTCGACAGCGCTTGCACTCCCGTGGCAGACCCACCCTGAATTGTTTGCAGCGGTTGTCCTCCTCCCCGCACTGTGAACGCTTGCGCCAAGATTTCCCTGGAGTTTGCCACGCGCATTGCCACACTCACCTTCAAGCGCGAGGACTGGGTATTCAGCATCAGCTTTAGAATGCGCGCCGCCAGCAGCAAACTGAACTGGGCACGCAACCGATCGATGGCAGCGGCGATCGCTTCACCGGGGGCACCCGCCGAATCGGGCAGGCGATCGAAACCGGGCGAGAACAACCCAACCCTGCCCTCCTTACGCCCCAGAATATAGTGCACTTCTTGCTGCAACAGCGGCAGTGCTTCGATGCGGGGCATCGCTTGGAGAAGTTGTTTAGCCGTCTCAAGGTCGGGTGCCAGGGAGCGATCGAGCCCAATCCGCAGCGTGATGTTTTTGGGAATGGCGCGGATCTGCTCTTGCAAGACGGCACCGGGGCTGAGCGGCTTGTTAACCGTGCGGTGCAGTGTCCCCTGCGCCTCCCACTGATGGCGTGATTCAATGTGCAGCACACCAGTTTTGGTTCCCGTGGCATCGACCAGTGTTAACTGGGCACCGCGACCCAATGCTTCCACGCTGGCTGGATCAACCGTCAGTAAGACTTTGACCTGATTGCCCTTGATCTGTTTAATCACGGCATCGGCCGACCCTGTCGTTTGGAAGGGCGAGAAATAGATGCTTTTCTGCTCGTTCCCAGTTCCGGGTGCCACTTCCGAATAGGGCGTTTGGGTACGCGCATTGGGCACCGTTTTCAGAAATTTTTCCGTCTTCGACTGCGTTGCAGTCATGACAATGTTCAGGGTCTGGGCGTCGGTCTGCTGCCAGAGATAGCGAGTCAGCGCCTGGGTAAACACCCCCGCATGGATGTCTTTAGCAAAGACGGCATCCACCGCCTGTTGATCACGCGCTGCCGCCAGCAGGGCAACCCCGTTA
>JBAUTB010000064.1:0-12052 GCA_049582005.1 Gloeobacterales cyanobacterium
GGGTTGACTTAAAACCGATCGAATCGCTTGATCCACACTTTCTGCAAAAGGTTCTCCAAACAGGGAAAAGCATCTATGCGGAGGGTTAAATCTGCGGCCATAAATGCTTTGGCAGCAGATATTTTAACAGAGTTGGCAAAAATGCAACAACTTGAATCGCAAATTCGGCGAGTACAAACAGAACTAGAAAATGCTCCTGAACGGGCTGATTTGCTATACGAGAATTTTGCCCTTAAATTGCATAATTTCTATACAGGATGCGAACGTATTTTTTAGTTAATTACTACTGAACTCAATGGTGGTCTTCCTTCGGGTAGTGATTGGCATCGAAGATTGCTGGACCGGATGAAAACTGCACGGGAGGGACGACCCGCTGTTATATCAGCAACAATGGCTTTGAAATTGCAAGATTACCTGGGATTTCGTCATGTTGTACGGAGTCTATATGGGTATGAGCTAGATCCGGAGCGACTTGAAAAATTGGTGAACCATTACCCGGAGGCTTGGCAGCAGTTTGAACGGGAGATGCAAGAATTCATTGCATGGCTGAGAGCATTAGCATCCAGTTTAGACACGTAGAGATACTGATGATGAAATTAAGGTGGTGCTAAATAGCAGCAAAATACCGTGTGCCCATCACCATGAATGCTCCGTAGAATTAAGCAGGTTCCTAAGTTGCCACCTAATAAACAGCCGAGAAACGGGTTTCGATGGTGATAAAAAGAGTAAAGGCCGCAAACGGCACATTTTGGTAGACAGCCTGGGCATGTTGCTCTCTGTGGGCGTCCATGCGGCAAACATCCATGATTCGGTCGGTGTTGCAGGGGTGCTGATGCCGCTAGAAGACTCTCAACCAAAGCTGCAGAAAGTTTTGGCGAACTAGGGCTATCGGGGCAAACTAGTGGATTCGGTTAAGAATGCTTTGGGCTGGGAGATAAAAATTCGTCAGAAGCAAGACAAGGGCTTTGGAAACGTTGGGTTGTGGAGGGGACTTTTGCTTGGCTGAATCATTACCGACGATTGAGCAAGGACTACGAGAAGTGTTCAGAAAATCATGAAGGAGTTGTCTATGTTGCGATGATCCACTTGATGCTTGGTCGGCTGGTCAAGTGATTCAGATTTTCTTCAGAGATATTCTCTAAATCTTGAAGGACGTAAAATTGATGCGCGACTGTTGCGCATTTCCAAGCATGGTCGAATACTTCTTTTTCAATCACGCTCCGAAAATCTCCTCTAGATTCAGCACAAATCCAGACAACACATCTTCACCAGAAACCTCAGTAGGCGATCGCAGAATTTCGATGCCCTTACCCATTCGATATATCTCAACAGCTCGGTCTTTAGGATTCAGAAGCCAGCCTAAGCGAACGCCATTGTCAATATATTCCTGCATTTTGTCTTGGAGCGGCTTGAGACGATCGCTTGCCGAACGCAGTTCAATCACAAAGTCAGGCGAGAGGGGTAAAAAGCCTTCAGGATCAGAGTTAAGGGCAGTGAGCTTTGCCATTGCGACCCAAGCCGCATCAGGAGAACGGATGGCACCGTTGGGTAAGATAAAGCCCGTTGAGGAGTCGAAGGCCATACCCGTACCGTCCGTTTCTGTCCAATTTTGGAGACGCGCCGCTAGTTTTATATTCCGATTTCCCGATTCCCATCCAGTCGGTGGCATAACAATGAGTTCTCCCCTAGCCGTCAGTTCGAGTCTAACGTCACGATTTTCTCGACACAGTTCATGAAACTGCTCGTGAGTCATATGAACAATCGAGTCTAAATTAAGCGTCAGGGCAGTCATCTTAGTTTTCTCCGAGAGACCCCCGCTAGAGTGCTGTTAGCGGCGTGTCGTTGACAGATCAGCCTTGGAATGCGGTTAGCCGTAGTTTAGCATTTGCAGTAAATCGCGGTGCCTCTCTGAGTTTGGAGCAACCCAGATTATTGTGTTTGGTTCTTAGGCGAAGGGTGATGGTTTTGATGCTGAATCAGATATTGATATAGGGGCTGAAGGGATTGCTCCCCCAAAATTATTTCACAGCAATGGTGGCGGCCAACCGGATCAGTGATCATTGGGTTGACTTAAAACCGATCGAATCACTTGATCCTCACTTTTTGCAAAAGGTTCTTCAAACAGGAAAAAGAATCCATGCTGAGGGTTAAATTGCATAATTTGTATACAGGATACGAATGTATTTTTTAGGGAACAAAACTCTAAGTCCTAGATTAAGCATATCCCTAGCTCTTGGGTGCAAATAGCTTCTTGAGGGTTTCCAGATTTTTTCCCTGGATGTTATGGCCGACAAAGGGAAACGCACAATCTTTCACATCCAGGACTCCTTGGGTGTCATCCTTGCAATAATTCGAATTAGCAATGCGGTCCGAACGTAGCTGGGCTTTCACCGTCACCTTTTTTTCTGCCCGTTGGACCAGATCCGCCACTTCTGACGTGAGGGTGAGTCGGGCCGTATCTCCTTTTGGACTCCGGAATACTTCAGCTTTGACTATCGAAGGGGGCAAGGTTTCCCCATCGACCTCAAGAAATACAGTGGGAAGATTTTGGCTAAACGTATGGGTGCCATCGGCAGTACCTTCTAGCCCGACCTCCATATAGTAGGCACTCACCTTATTGGCGGGGTTAAAAGACCGACGGGCAGTAACCAACAGCCTGGTGGTGTAGTCTTTGCCATCCCGCTTAAGGTCAATTTCTCCCACCTGCCCCCCTCCAGAGGTGTAATAGGGAGTGCCATCGGACCTGAGGAGAAAATAGTCGCCTGGTTCCCCTTTGGGGACGGAAAACGTCTGCAGATTGGGGTCTTCTTTTTGCACAGCAGTCGCCGATGGAGACGCTTCCTTTTTTAGAGAAACCAGAGGAGGTTCGCTTTGACAGGCTGTAATCAAAGCGAAAAGAAGACAAGCCAGGGCAGATCTATACAGGAACATAGTTCTAGCTTCCCATACAGCCGGGAAATCTGGTTAGGAGCTGGCACTTAACCGAATGCGTAGCTGTTTTGCAGCTCTGGCTAAGGACTTGAGCCCATTAATCCGAAAAAACATAACCTTGTTTGCAGAAACTTTGGTTTATTTCTGTAGCAAACAATACAAATACAGGGCTCAAAACTTCTCTAGACTGTTCCATCCTTGTTTCTGTTCACAGTGAACCTAGAACCGATCTAGGGACAAGGTTTTAAAAATTTAGTCTTCAAGGAGTACATGGAGTATGTCGAAGACCCCTCAAGACGTCATGCAGTTGATAAAAGATAAGGGCGTCAAAATTGTTGATCTGAAATTTATTGACCTGCCCGGAATTTGGCAACACTGCTCTTTTTACGTCGATGAAATTACCGTAGAAACCATCACGGATGGGCTAGCTTTTGATGGTTCCAGTATTCGCGGATGGAAAGCCATCAACGAATCCGACATGTTAATGGTGCCCGATCCCAGTTCAGCCTTCATCGATCCGTTCATGGAAGGCCCGACCCTGAGCATGACCTGTAGTATCCGGGAGCCTCGTACCGGACAACCCTACAGTCGCTGCCCACGGGTCATTGCAAGCAAAGCCCTGGATTACGTCAAAAATTCTGGGGTGGCTGACACGATTTACGTCGGTCCTGAAGCTGAGTTCTTCATCTTTGATGATGTCCGCTTTGACCAGACCGTAAACTCCGGTTATTACTATGTGGATTCTGCAGAAGGTCGCTGGAATTCCGGTCGCAAAGAAGAGAGCGGCAACCTTGGCTACAAGCCCCGCTATAAAGAAGGGTATTTCCCTACTCCTCCCACAGACACCTTGCAGGATATCCGGACGGAAATGCTACTCACCATGGGTGAATTGGGCGTTCCGATTGAGAAGCACCACCATGAAGTAGCAACAGGCGGCCAGAACGAACTTGGGATCCGCTTCCTGCCCATTGTTGAAGCAGGGGATGCTCTGATGATCTACAAGTACGTCATCAAGAACGTAGCCCGTAAGCATGGCAAGACCGTCACCTTCATGCCCAAGCCCTTGTTTAACGACAACGGAAGCGGGATGCATACCCACCAATCTCTGTGGAAAGAGGGTAAACCTCTCTTTGCCGGCGATAAGTATGCAGGCTTGAGCCAAATGGCCCTCTGGTATATCGGCGGCATTCTCAAGCACGCTCCTGCCCTCTTGGCGCTTACCAATCCTTCCACCAATTCCTATAAGCGTTTGGTGCCTGGTTTTGAGGCTCCGGTAAACCTGGCCTATTCTCAAGGCAACCGTTCCGCTTCCGTACGGATTCCGCTCTCTGGAGACAGCCCGAAAGCTAAGCGTTTGGAGTTCCGTTGCCCCGATGCCTCCAGCAATCCTTACCTGGCCTTCGCCGCGATGACCATGGCGGGCATGGATGGCATCAAGAACCAAATTGACCCCGGTGAGCCCCTGGATGTGGATATCTATGAGCTATCTCCGGAAGAATTGGCGAAGGTTCCTTCCACTCCTGGTTCTCTGGCTGAAGCGTTGGAAGCCCTAAAGGCAGACCACGATTTCTTGACCGCAGGCGGAGTCTTCACCGAAGAGCTAATCTCCACCTGGATTGAGTACAAACTGAGCAATGAAGTCATCCCGATGAATTTGCGTCCTCATCCCCATGAATTTGCGCTCTATTACGATTGCTAATTTATCGATTTAAGCCTCAACCGCTTCCTTCGGGAGGCGGTTTTTTTTGTGTCTTTGGGCAATCTGATAGGGCAGAATGCTTAACGGATTGCATGAAATACAACCCAGAAAAACACCACCGTCACTCTATTCGATTAAAGGGATATGACTATTCCGCAGCGGGGGCTTATTTCATAACCCTTTGCACCTATCAGAGGGAATGTCTATTTGGGGAAATCATGGATGGAGAAATGTACCTGAATCCTTACGGCAAGATTGTGGAAGAAGAATGGATGCGATCAACCACCATTCGGCCGGAAATCGAATTGGATGGATGGGTGATTATGCCCAATCATATGCATGGAATTATGGTGATTACCAATCATAATGCCGATTACAATGTCCACAACAATGTAGGGGCACACCGCCGTGTGCCCCTACATTGTGTGCCCCCACGGAAACCCAAATCGGTATCATCATTCGTTGCGGGATTCAAATCGGTGGTGACCAAACGTATCAATATCCTGCGCGATACCCCCGGAACCCGGGTTTGGCAACGCAATTATTATGAACGCATTATCCGCGATGAATTAGCCCTCAATAATATCCGTCGATACATCCAAATGAATCCGAGCCGGTGGGAAGTAGACCCATTGCATCGGAACCATGCATGAATGTCCTACACCTTAAACTTCTCGGTAATCCGCTTCATCGCCTCATTCACATTTTCCCGGCTATTGAACGCTGAAATGCGGAAGTACCCTTCGCCTGCGGCACCAAATCCAGAACCAGGGGTGCCTACGACATGGCAGGTGTGCAGCAACTTATCGAAGAAATCCCAACTGGAAAGACCATTGGGCGTTTTTACCCAAACGTAGGGCGCATTTGTCCCGCCATAAACGTGCAAGCCAGCGGCGGTCAATTGCTCCCGGATGATCTTGGCATTTTCCATGTAGAAGCTAACCAACGCCTTAATCTGAGCCTGACCTTCTGGTGAATAGACGGCTTCTGCACCCCGTTGAACGATGTAGGAAACCCCATTGAACTTGGTGGACTGGCGGCGATTCCAGAGTTTCCACAGTTCCACATCAGAACCATCAGCGGCTTTTGCGGTGAGGGTCTTGGGAACGACTGTTAGCGCACAACGCGTTCCGGTAAAGCCAGCATTTTTCGAAAACGAACGGAATTCAATCGCACAATCCCGCGCTCCTTCGATCTCGTAGATGGAATGGGGCAGGTTTGGATCCGTGATAAATGCTTCGTAGGCCGCATCAAAGAAAATGATGGAACCATGGGCTCTAGCATAGTCCACCCAAGCCTTCAGGTGTTCCTTGGTAGCCGTAGCGCCTGTGGGATTATTGGGAAAGCAAAGATAGATTAAATCAACTTTTTCCGAGGGAATTCGGGCCGTGAAATTGTTTTCAGCAGTGATCGGCAAGTAGACAAAGCCCTCATACTCGCCTTTTTCGTTGGCCTCTCCCGTATGCCCAGCCATCACATTGGTGTCTACATAAACGGGATACACGGGGTCTGTGACAGCAATCGTGTTCTTGTCCCCAAAGATATCCAGAATATTCCCGGAGTCACACTTCGAACCGTCGGACACAAAGATTTCAGAAGCATCAATCTGGCAGCCCCGGGCCTGAAAATCATGGGCCGCAATTTTTTCCCGCAACCAAGCGTAGCCCTGCTCTGGACCATAGCCTTTAAACGTACTGCGGTCTCCCATATCTTCCACCGCTTTGATCATGGCGTCGCGGCAGGCCTGAGGCAGTGGCTCGGTCACGTCCCCAATGCCCAGTCGAATAATTTTGGCGTCAGGATGCGCCTCTGCAAAAGCATTGACCCTGCGCGCAATTTCAGGAAACAGGTAGCCCGCTTTGAGCTTGAGGTAATTATCGTTAATGGTTGCCATAGTAAATCCGTGAACCTTTGCATTCTGTAGGAGTTTCGCAAGGGTCGCTTCCAGCCATAGGGAATCGCTAAGAAACAAACGCCGTAAGCCAGTTTACTGCCTATAGTCTCAGAGGAGCAGAACTAAAGTAAGGTCAATAAACATGAGTTTTGCCCCATTCTAGAGAATTCTGCCATGACCACCCCTGAAAACCCATACCCAGAGCATGATGCTCCCCAAAAAGCGGGCACGGTGAACCTTTCAGATAAAGAAGCAAGCTTTCAGGTGATCCAGCGGGCAGTCCTTGGACTCTGGGAGGTCGTCAGCGATCTGACCAGCATTCAGCCCCCAAAGCGCAAGCGCTATAGCGTCACTATCTTTGGGTCATCCCGGCTACGTTCAGACAACCCCCTGTACGATGGAGTCCGCCATCTGGCGGAGGAACTCACCGTCATGGGCTGCGATATCGTGACAGGAGGTGGTCCCGGCCTCATGCAGGCGGCCAATGAGGGTAGTGTAATCGCCGACCCTACCAATCAAGCTCAATCCATTGGCATTCGGATGGATTTGGACCTGGAGCAACATACCAATCCTTTTGTAGAGCGGGTTTATCAGCACCGGACTTTTTTTTCTCGTTTACATCAGTTTGTGCTGCTTTCCGATGCATTCGTAGTAGTCCCAGGAGGCATTGGCACCACCCTAGAAACCCTGATGATTTGGCAACTCCTGCAAGCCCGCAAACTGCACAACACTCCTCTGATCCTCGTAGGCGAAATGTGGTTCGATTTAGTGGCCTGGGCAGAAAAACATATGGTGAAGACCACGCCCCAATTGGCTCATCCCAAGGATATGCAGATTCCCCGCTGCGTCGAGACTTTTGATGATGCGGTTCCCATACTGCGCGAATCGCACGCAGTATGGGAACGCCCAAATGAGTCTTAGGGGAGATCTGAAAAGATAAAGAAAACCCCTGACATGCACTGTAAGACAAAGGGCTTGCTATAAGGGAGATCAGGACTCATGGCATCATCAGCCAAGGGCATAGCCGAAGGAGAAGGCTATGAATCAACAAAATCAAGAGTGGAATAACCTTCTTACAGCGATGGATCAGTGGGCACGGGAGATCGACCACTTAGTGAACCAAACCCATCATGTCTCAGCGACTCAAGAGCATTCCGAACCCTTCACTTCCGAGGCTGTGACTTGTTCGAAGCCAGCCGTGAATGTTTATGAAAACGAAGAAATGGTCATTGTTCTGGTAGAAATAGCTGGAATCGGTCCTGGAGATGTGATCATTTCTTTGGAATCAGACCAGCTCATCATCAAGGGTCAGCGTCGGCGCGTAATGCCTGAAGATGTTCAGGTATTCCATCGGATGGAAATCTGGTTTGGTCCTTTTTCCTTAGAAGTACCGCTACCCGAAGGAATTAGTACGGCGCAGGCAGAGGCAAGCTATCACACCGGCTTTCTAGAAGTCCGACTACCGAAACAAACCACGGGCCGACTTCAAAATCGCATCCCTACCTATATCCACCTGAAGGGAATGACGTGGTCTTGAGACTTTAATCGGAACAACGATGGGCCGTCTCAATCCAAAGAAGCGATTAACGCTTGCCGCTAAAATATTTCTTTTTCAATTTGCTGAAAATTTTCTTAGACAGCAACTTAACCCTGCGAATTTTGGTCAAACTTTGAATATTGGATGGATACTTCTGGGCGTGATCAAAGAAATCATTAATATCCTCCATAATCACTTTAAAGCGTTGAATAATATTTTCCGTGCGATACTCTGCAAAGAAGGATTCAGGCAAGTTACTGGGAGTTGAATTTTCTATAACTTTAAGAATGCGTTGAATATCATATTCTTTAGAATAAGCTGCAATTTTGTAGCAATTAAATCCTGGATCCAAGTAATCAGACAATCCACCATTTACGCTAGAAAAGACTTGACAGCCAGAAGCAAGCGCTTCCATCGGTTGCAGGCCAAATCCTTCACTGACGGACTGTTGCGCCCAGTATTCAGCCGAATCATAGAGATAAACTTTAGCCCGATTAAAAAGTCCTGCGAGGTCTTCCACGTAGGAATCAACCACGAAAACTTTACACTGCTGCTTGAGGGCCGGAATTAAATCTTGCATTAAATATTCTGAAGATTTACGGGCCTGTACTAAGACATCAATATCCCGTACTAGATTTAAATTGCGGAACTCATCTGATATCTGGTTGGGCAAGTAGTACATCAGCGCATTCGGGGATTGCTGCCCCCAATAACCTAAGGTATTACGACTAACCGTGATGATGGGAATGTGGGAAGGCAGACTAAATTTATAGCCTGCACTATGAGCATGATAAACAACCTGATAACCCTTTAACTTAGCAGCCAGTTCGGCAATGTCAAATCCCCAGCTCATTATAAAAATGACATTCTTCAAGTTCTTTGCTTGCAGTACATCCTCAAGAAAAAGGGTGTCTTTTTCCCGTTGGCGGTAGGTCACGACTTCGGCATGACAAATCTGTTGCGCAAGCGCTAGAGTCTTTAACTCTGCCCAAAGACCGCCACAGGCAAATTTGTTGCCGGTGCCAGGGACTAAGAAGTAAAGTTTCCTCATCACATAGGTCTCCTAGGCGCTGTCGCGCACCTGTGGGCTAGCTTACCTGATCCGTTGCCCCGTCTGCAGGGGCTAATATGAGCGGAGTATGGCGCAACAACATTTCAGCAGTCCTGAAGAACTTCAGCTATTTGCCCAAAAGCTTGCCCAATCGGCACAACCCGGTTGGGTTTTGCTGCTGGAAGGAGATTTGGGTGCAGGTAAAACCACCTTTGCCCAGGGGTTTGCGCGAGGGTTAGGGATTACTGCGACCGTGGTCAGTCCTACGTTTACCCTGCTCAATGAGTACCGGGATGGACGCATTCCTCTGGTGCATGGCGATTTCTACCGACTGGAAGACCCCCTCCAAGCGGAGGAACTACATTTGGAAGAGTATTGGGAAAACGGCTGGATTGTCCTTTTAGAATGGCCCGATCGTCTGTCAGATTTCCCAGAGCAATATCTACGGGTGCAGTTAAATATTACAGATTCTGGGCGTTTACTCAGTCTATCGGGCAAGGGCTTGACTGTTTCTGATGGTGATGAAACGGAATAATACGGGAAGAATGATCCTATTGAACGTACGCATAAATAACCCCCCAGCGCCCCATGGGGGATTTAGAGAATGAGTGCGTAGGTCCTGTCACTATGACCATAAACGTCTCTACCCTCCCATGAAGCACTCTATCTGGCTGCGTTTTGTGGCTGTGAGCCTACTATTCGTTTCTCTTACCCTGCCCGCTCAGGCTCAATTCATTAAGGTCAGTGTTTCTGGTGCGGTGAATAAACCAGGAAAGTATACTCTGCCCACTGGGTCTCGAACCATTGATGCCATCCAAGCAGCGGGGGGAACTCGTTCCGATGCGCAGACCGCAGGTTTAGACTTGGTTGCCCCTTTAAAAGGAGATGGCTACCTCACCGTCCCTTCTAAAAAAGAGGCACCTTCTCAAGCCTCCCGAGCCGTTCAATCTTCCACTGCAGTGGCCCCTACCAAAGCGATCGATCTCAATCAAGCAACCGCCGAAGAATTGGCTAAGCTCCCTAAAATTGGACCTTCCACTGCAGAAAAGATCGTCCAAGATCGGCAACTGAAGGGCCCTTATCAATCTTTAGCCGATTTAGACCGCGTCAGTGGCATTGGTCGTGGCACCTTAGTCAAACTGTCGGGTATCGTTACGATTAATGGCACCGTAGCTACCTATGAAGACAAAAAAGGAAGTGCCCAAACCAAAGCGCAACTAAACATTAACCAAGCAACCTACGACGAACTGGAAGCCCTGCGGGGCGTTTCTCCAAAACTTGCAGGTCAAATTCTCCAACTCCGGTTAGACCATAGAGGTCGATTAACACGCTTAGAAGACTTGAAAGAGATCCCCGGAATGACCGACGCCAAGCTTAAATCACTGGCTCGTGATTTAAAAGTGGAATAACCCCCGTCATGGGTTCTCTCTGGCAAACAACCGTTTCTCCACGCTGGATTTTTTGGCTGGCGGTTGGCGCTGTGCTCTCGGGCTTGTGGACGGTATCGCTGCCTTTTGGTTGGCTTTGGGTCCTCTTCATAGGAGTGTTGGGCGGAATATTCGCTGACCGCTATCCTCTACTCCCAGAAAAACAATTTTGGCTAGGGGCCATCCTGCTGAGTCTTTTAGCCCAGGGATATGCAACCTTGCGGACTCCCGTAGCAGGGCCACAAGACCTCTCCCGCTATCGTGATTTGGGTATCGTCACCCTGCAAGGGACGGTCAACAGAGCTAGTCAGCGTTCAGGGCTTACAGTTTCTGTTTCCCAAATAAAGGAACCGCTGGCCCGTCCCGTTACCGGCAGCGCCCTAGCGCGCGTACAAGGATTTATGCCGGATCTATCTCCGGGGGACCTCGTACAATTGACCGGGGAACTCCAGGCTGTCCCGGAAGGGAGAACAGACTATTCCGCTTATCTGAGACGACAAGGAATTTTTTCCACGCTTCGCCTGGAGCACGGTGGACTGAAACTGCTCCATCCTTCAGAGGCAGGTCCAGAAACTTGGATAAAAGCAGTGCGCGACAAAATAGTCGCGATTCATCAGGCAGCGTTAGGCCCTGTACAAGGACCTCTGTTGAGTGCATTGGTCTTGGGAGATGGAGCAAGCGAACCCCTTCCTTCCGTTAAGGAACGCTACCTGCGGGTGGGCTTGGCCCATCTCTTAGCCGCTTCCGGCGCTCAGGTCAGTCTAATTCTGCTCAATGTGCTTTTGCTGATCAGAAATCAAAAACCGATGGTCCAATTTTGGGTCACGGGTCTTGGGCTTTTTGGCTATCTCCTGCTCACAGGGGGCAGTCCTTCCGTTCTACGGGCAGGCATTATGGGTTTTTTTGCCCTTCTAGGCTTAGTATCTGCCACCAAGATTGACCCCCTCCTCTCTTTGGCTACAGCAGCCCTATTACTTTTAGTTTGGGAACCAAGCTTAATTTCTGACTTAGGCTTTGCCTTTAGTTTCCTGGCCACACTCGGTTTACTGATCACGGTTCCAAAATTAACGATCTGGCTCGATTTCCTCCCTCCCGTAATCGGGATGAACATCGCAGTCGCCTTGAGCGCTTATGTATGGACCCTTCCTTTGCAACTCGCCAGTTTTGGGTCCATCAGTCCCTATGCCTTACTGGCTAATCTTTTGAGCGTCCCTTTTATCGAATTCCTTACGATTGGGGGATTTTGTTCCAGTCTGATGGGGCTTATTTTGCCGCTGATGGCCACTTGGATGGACTGGATTTTAGGTTGGGGACTCTTCCTGTTGGATGCTTTAGTGCAGGCTCTTGCCCAAGCACCAGGAGCCACTGTCAATGTGGGGATCCTGGCCACGAGTCAAATGCTGCTGCTGTATGCTTTATTGGCGCTAGTGCATCTCCCCTTCTCCGTTCCTGTATGGTTCTCTGTAACGGCAGCCTGTTGCATTTTATTCATCCCGACACTTCGCCCAAGGCC
>JBAUTB010000065.1:0-5663 GCA_049582005.1 Gloeobacterales cyanobacterium
GAGCGGTCTTCTGGTTGATAACGCCACTTGAGCAGATGCCCCAAGAGCACCTCAAGGCGGTTGCGTAGCTCTTGGCGTTGTTGCTTGCCCAAGGACTCAATCTCCTCAATTAAGTTCTCAATATCGACTTGCTTCCACTGTCCTGTTTTGAGTAGTTCCACCTGTTGTTGAGTCCAGGCGTAGAAGTCTTGGTCATAAAGCGTTGTGGTTTGCATTTGGCACCTACGCGGTGGGGTAATTAAAGGAGAACTGATTCCATTATCCATCTGCCATTGAAGATTTTAAAAATTTGACGAGTGCGCTGAGAATTCGCCATGACAGATTATTCATGGTGATTTATGGTCTTTGAAAAAATTCCAAAACTGAAGAAGAAACCGCCGAACTACACCATTGTCAAACGGGTGACGGCGGTAGAAGGGGAAGTGGTAAATAATCAAACTCAGCCGTAGAAGCAGGATGCATTGCCGTTTCATGCATCTGTTCAGGGGATCCGTGTTTTTGATTGCTCATAATCTGGGCCTCTATAGGATTGGAGAAAGTGATAAATGGACTCATCCATTCCTTCTTCTCAAGAACCTGACCTCTTCAATTGGAGGCATCCCTGCTCGATATTGAATTCCAACAGTGAAAATTTGGAATTTTGCTGCAAAGACCTATATTTTGCAGCAAAATTCTTGTGCCCGTATACTATGGGTCATAAAACTTAGGGCTTTTTGATTTGTTAACTTGATAATCTCTCGTGACCACTTTCAGGGTGTGATCTACTGCGGCTTCTCCGGACGACGACTACCCTGAGGTGACAAGCTCAGGGTAACTTCTTCAGGAAGGGGAACCATCAACCGTAAGGCATGGTTTTGTTCATTCTGCAAAACTACCTTTGGTGAGCTCAGATCGAGACAACGAAATTAGCTGTGTTCACTTTACCGTTGCGCTGAAATTGACCCCAGAGTTTATAGATTCCAGCTTTGGGAAAGACAGTCTCAAAGGTAACTTGTCCGGGAGTAGCAGTAGCCTCCTTACTCTGTTCCGAGTGTTCAATAGCCATACTGGATTGCTGACCGTATTGCGCCAGACTATGGGACGTTGCAGCCATTCCTTTCTGATCTTGTGGATGGGCATGCAGATAATTAGCAGCTGTCAGCACAGGAGACTGTTCAATCATGACTAGATGTCCCATAGCGCCTAAGTAGGGTTGCAGATCAGTTACCGGCTTGCCTGCTGCATCTTTGATATCTAAGGTGACCGCAGTTTCCTGACCGGGCTTGATCGTTTTGGGGTCTAACCGGAGGGAGACTTTTAGATCGCCAACAGATTTGCTTAAAGTGACGTCTGGAGTCAATGGAGGGCTACTGGTTGTCTCTTTACCTGTCCCTACGTTCAATATTTGTGTACTGACCTGCTCCTGTGCTCCCTTCGGCACATAATCAGCAAAAGCAGTGTATTGACCATCTGCAGGCAGATTAGCGGTGAATTGCAATTTCCCCTTGCTTATAGACTCGGGATGTATATGAGTGAAATAGGATAGGTCATTGCGAACAATGATCAGGTGCATCAATTTTTCATGCTGGATATCAAATTGTTCAATCGGTTTTCCCTCGGCTGAACGAACCTGGATAGTTAAAGATTGAGGTTTTCCTGCTACTAAATTAGAAGCCGGAGTTATCATTAGTTGATTGGCCTTTTCCTTTTTGTCCTTGCTTTCATTATGGTTATCATGATTGTCTGAATGATGCATGGAGTCCATCTCAGACATTGCATCTTGGGCGAAGGTCGGCGTTAATAAAGAGAAACCCAATAAGCCGACAGCGCCAATGGCAAGAACACGTTTCATAAGCATTATTTCCTCAAGTTAGTTAGTGGGTAAATAGCGTAAGTGTGTGGATTCAAAGTTTACTCAAAGCTTAAACGTAAAGCGGGAATTGAGTTTTTTACCTGCGATCGTGGAAAGGGCCACTACTTTATACTCACCCTTTGTCACTTTGGTTAACATGCCAGTGTAATGACCTTCTCCATACTTCAAAGGCAAAACCATCTTTTGACCATCAGGAGCGCTGATTTGCAGTTTAACCATGGCAGTAGCTACAACTTTTTCCTTAGGGTCAGTGATATATAAATCTAGATGAGTAGCTTTCGCTTCAGGTTCTACAACCAGCTCAAAGCTATGGTCATCAACTTCAACGGATTGGCCGCCGTGTTCTGGCTTGCCATGAGCAAGAACAGGAACAGCGAAAGCTAGTAAGATGACCAGAGAACTCATGGATTTACGCATATACCGATTCTCCTTTTGGATTGTAAAAACTAGTCTTGTTTTTCTTTCTATTTTTGTTTCATCAGTACCTCCTCTAGCCCCATGTCGGCACAATCCTTTTTGGAAAGACGAGGTGCATCGCGGGAACCAAAACGTTCGAAAAGAGCAGGGATTACCACTAACGTGAGGGCCGTTGACGTAAACAATCCGCCAAAAACAACCATGGCTAGCGGCTGAAGAATTTCTTTCCCTGCTCCGGAACCGAGCATTAGGGGAAGCATGGCGAGTGCAGCAGTCAAAGCCGTCATCAGAACGGGAGAAAGCCGCTCTACAGAACCTTCGATCAGAGCTTCTCTAAAGTCCTTGCCTTCGACAAGCTGTTGGTTATAGGTGGTAACGAGGATGATGCCATTACGGTTAGTAACTCCAAAGAGGGTAATAAATCCGACCAGAGAGGCCACAGAGAGGACCCCACCCCCGATAAAGACCGCCACAATCCCACCAATGAGTGCCAGAGGTAAATTTGCCAAGATAAGAAGGGTTGCGCGGACAGAGTCCACTGCTTGGTAGAGCAAGAAAGCGACTCCAATGAGCGCAAGAGCCCCGAACAGCAATAATTCCTGGGTCGCACGCTCCTGAGCCTCAAACTGGCCACCATACTCTATGTAATAGCCTGTTGGTAATATCACCCCTTGGCTAATCTTCTCTCGGGCTTCTCTAATCAAAGAACCAATATCTCTGCCACGGGCATTGGCTGCAATAATAATCCGGCGGGAAACCTTCTGGCGATTGATAGTATTCGGTCCCTGGTCAAGGGTCAGGCTAGCCACCTGAGCAAGAGGAATTTTTTGACCGGTGGGCGCGTCGATGAGCAGGTTCCGAATCCGTTCCGGTTGGTCCCGAGCTTCCGGTGTCAGCCAAACCACTAGCTTAAAGAGGCGTTGGTCTTGGAGGACTTGAGAAACAGCCCGCCCATTGAAAGCAGTCTCAATCGTTTCAGCCAGTTCACCGACGGTTAATCCATAACGGGCAGCCTGCTCTCGATTAAAGCGAACCGAATATTGCTTCACTGGAATCTGGGGTTCTACCTGTAAATCCACTGTTCCGCGAACACCTTCCATGACCTTAGAAATTTCCTGGGCCTTGGTGCGTAATACCTTTAGATCTGGGCCAAAGAGCTTGATCGCAATGGCTGAGCGAGTTCCGGAAAGCACTTCATCAATACGATGGGAGATAAAGCCCCCCACATTCACCGCTACCCCAGGAAAGCGGTCCAATTCCTTTCGAATCATATCCAGGACCTGTTCGCGGTCTTGGACATTTTCAGCGATTTGGACATCCAATTCTCCGAAATTCACACCCCCCGCATCGTCATCTCCCAAAGCTCTTCCTGCCCGAAACTGAGCCGTTTCAATTTCCGGATGTTTTTTCAGGGATTGTTCCATCGCCAAACCCAACTGCTGGGTAGATTGGAGAGAAGCACCGGGCAATTGAGAAACTGCAATGATCAGGCTACGCTCCTGAAATTCCGGTAAAAAAGTAGTTCCCAAAAAAGGCAAGAGCGCCAGCGAAGCCCCGAAAGCAAAGACAGAACTGGCTAGGACGGGAATAGGATTGCGGAGGGCAAAAAGCAGGATGGGACGATAGAGTTTCTTCAGTTTCTTGACCGTCCAGGTTTCTTCCTCCGGCAAGTTGCGGTTGGCTAGAAAGACGTAGCAAAGTGCGGGAGTGACAGTAAGAGCAACGATCAAAGAGGCTAGAATCGATAGCACATAGGCCAGCCCCAAAGGCGTGAAGATTCGTCCTTCCACTCCAGAGAGGACAAAGATCGGTGCAATTACAATACATAAAATGAGCGTTGCAAAGACCACGGAGCTTCGAATTTGGACCGACCCCTGGAAAATGACCTGTAAGGGAGGAGCTGGATTTTCTTGGAATTGGTTTTCTCTCAAACGACGGTAGACATTCTCTGCATCAATGATGGCGTCATCAATTACCTCTCCCAGCGCAATGGCCAACCCCCCTAAGGTCATCGTGTTAAGGCCAATACCAAAAGCATTGAGGACTAAAATCCCTAGCACTATCGACAGGGGCAAGGCCGTGAGGGTAATTACCAGAGTCCGCCAGTTACCCAAAAACAGGATGAGCACAACGGCAACGATCATCGCTCCATCTCTCAGCGCTTCGACAACGTTGCCGACTGATTTCTCGATAAAATCCTCCTGCCGGAAGGTCGTGGTTACCTGCACATCCTTGGGCAACGTCGTCTGAATCTCAGCCATAGCTGCTTCCACGGCTTTAGTCACCGTAGGAGTATCGGCAAAAGGCTGTCGCGTCACCGTGATAATCAGCGCTTCTTGGCCATTCAGAGAAGCATCCCCTCGTTTCACCCCAGATCCTGTCTGAATCCGGGCTACGTCCCCTAACTTCACAGGAATCCCTTGGCGAACGGTCAACACCGAATTTCTTAAGTCTGCTAAAGAAGTAATGCGACCGACTCCGCGGATTAGAAATTCTTGGTCCGCGGTCGTCAGAAAACCACCCGGAGCATTGACATTGGCATTCTTGACGGCCTCGCTAACCTGAGAGAGGGTGACGCCAAATTGTTTGAGCCGCTCCGGTTGAACGAGTACCTGATACTGTAGTTCTCCACCGCCTATAACCAGAACACGGGTGACTCCCGGAACGGCTAAGAGACGGTTGCGAATCTGCCAGTTCGCCAAGGTTGCCATTTCCAGCAAGTCTGTCCGCTTCAGCTCCTTAGCTTTTGGGTCGATGGTCACTGCAAATTTAATAACGTCCCCAATCGGAGAGCTAATCGGTGATAGCGTGGGCATACTGACCCCTTGCGGTAGGCGAGGAACCACTTGTTGAACTTTCTCCGTAACTAATTGTCGGGCTCGAAAGGGGTCTGTATTCCAGTCAAAGACTGCTGTGATTACTGAAAGACCAATCGCAGAGCTAGAGCGAATATCCGCCAGGCCAGGAGTACCATTGAGAGCACTTTCTAGCGGTACCGTGACCAAAGATTCCACTTCTTCAGGGGCCAATCCAGGAGCCTCAGTTTGCATGACAACTTGAGGTGGAGCAAAGTTGGGGAAGACATCCAGCGGCATCCGGGCAGCGGTTCTCACGCCCACGACTAAGAGAGCTACAGAGACCAGAATTACCAGCCAGCGTTGGGTTAAGGACCAGAGAATCAGACGGTTCACGTGCTTCTTCATAACGTTTGGAGCGTATAACGGAGTCCGGTTTCTCGGTGGGGCTATTTGAAAAATCGAAAGTGGAGGAGTTATTCTTCTGTTTTGCTACCCGCATTCCGGCCCCTTAGTGTCTAATCATTACTTTTTAAACAAAGCTATGCTGGGGAAGGAACTCAGAGACTAGAAACGCATAGTGCCCAAACAACCTCGAC
>JBAUTB010000066.1:0-5009 GCA_049582005.1 Gloeobacterales cyanobacterium
CCCGATATCTTCCCACCGTGCTTACGAGAGACGAGGTGTTGGCGGTTATCCAGAATCTCCCAGGAGTACACCAGCTTTTCGTCCAGGTCCTCTATGGCAGTGGATTGCGACTGACTGAAGGATTGCAATTGCGTGTCAAAGATGTGGATTTTGCTCAGCGCCAAATTTTAGTGCGTGATGCCAAAGGCAATAACAATCGAGTCACTATGTTGCCTCTGAGCCTCATTGAGCCTCTGCAAAAACATCAGTGTGCTTAACCGTGGTGGACGAGGAGTTCGCAGCCCACTCGATTTGTGAACAGAGTTGAAATAGCCACAAAAAATCTCCCCTGTGAAGGAGAGATTCCGATTCATTCGGGCAAACTTAGACGGTCACAGGCTCTTTTACTTCTACTTTCTTGGGCTGTTGCTTATTTAAGCCCATGACCATAGGAATGAATCGCTGTACAAAGTCTGCGGGATTTCTCTCAAAAACTATACGAGCTGCACCAAAGCGGGCTTTGCTGACATCAGGAATTAGGCGAGGAAGTTGTTCGGCTAGATATTGAGGACGTTCCCAAATCGGAAGCGTTTCTGAGATTTCAATCAGGCGGTTAAAGCGACGTAGTTCTGCTCCCAGGGTAATGTCCAGCCCTGCTTCAAAAGCTGCATGTTCAATGGCATCAAACCTGCGTTTGAGTTCCTCTACCTTGCGTGCATTTTCAGGGCTTTGTTTGGCAAGAGTAGCTAACCAACGATTGCCCCAGCGCACATGGTTCGCTTCTTCGGGGAAGATCCGCTCAATGCAGGCACGGATTTTGATATTTTCTTCCGTCTGTTCTGCATCCTTTAGAGCCTTGATATGAGCCGAGAAAAATAGACAGCCGCGCTTTTCGGTGACATTGATAGCCGCTAAGGTTCCAATTACATCTGGAGTGGCACCATGGTCCCCGATCAGTTTTTCATACTCATCGATGTAAGAAGGTCCGCCAGGAGTTCCTATATCTGCACCAAGGTCATAGAGCAAGTCTGTCAACCAAGCTGCATGTTTGGCTTCTTCCCGCACATGATTTGAAAGGTCCCGCACCAGTTCACGAGGTTGGCCTTCCAGACGCTCGATCACATCGGTCAAATCTTTGCAGCTGCGCTGTTCTGCGTAGCGATAGCGATTCAACGTAAGGAGATGAATGCTACGGTCTTTGATCACCATGTCCAGCATTTGCTGAGCACTGATGGTTCCATAAAGCTTCTTGGGATAGGTTACGGTCATCGCCTTCCAGGTCTTCTTACTAAAGATAGTCACATTGTAAACGGATGTTTCTGTTATGAGACGAAGAACCTCATCCCTTCAAGCGCGTAAACATCGTCAAAATCCCCTGCTGACCCAGAAGAATTTCCCGAATAAAGGCAAGAATCGCCAGCCAGATAAACGGTGTTATGTCTACGCCTCCAAAACTGGGAATCAGCTTACGGGTTGGACGGAGAAAGGGCTCTGTTGGCCAAGCAATCAAATTATAGGGCAGCTGATTCAGGTCTTTTTCGGGAAACCAAGTCAAGATAAATCTGAAAAGAAAAGCAAGAATTCCCAAGCCCAGCAGAGGTTGGAGGACAAACCAAATCAGGATCTCGATGGGCTTCACGAAAAAACTACCGGATAGGATGTACCCAGTGTACCGAGTCTCCTGAATCGCTGAATCAATGAGTCTTAATCAAGATCAATCCTCAAGGATACACACCCAAATCAAACATGGTTACGAAACACACCATGAATCTGCTAGAAACCCTTAAGATAAATAGGTAATTCCACTCTGTAGAAAAGATGTTCCGTCTTCTAGCTATTAATCCGGGAGGAGTTGAGGACCAAATCCTCTTTTTTCCCACTTTACAAGGTATCCGGGATGCCTTCCCGACAGCGTCGGTCGATGTTTTAGTGGAACCGAGCGCGGCGGTTGCCTATCAAGTTTGTCCCGTACCGACCAAAACTATTCCCTTTAGTTTTAGCAGCAACCCTAGCTTGGGAGACTGGGTCAACCTTATTGGTCAAATTCGGGAACGAGATTATGAGGTGGTCCTTTCGACGAGACGCAGGGCTGGAGACGGATTCTTACTGTGGCTCACCGGCATTCCTCACCGGATTGCCTATGCTGGCAGTCTCACAGAGAGCTTGTTAACCAATCCGATTACTATGCGTCAAGACCAATACACAGCCTCGATGTTCCATGATCTCGCCAAAGGGGTAGGTGTCAAGCAAGAATCAGCTCTCCCCAAAGCCCTGGTCTCAGAAAAGGCCCAGGCCTGGGTTACCCAAGAATTTAAAACCCGTCAGATCGAGCCTGGTAAATTGGTGCTTCTGTATGCTGGGGCTGGCACACTTTCGGCGAAGAATGAAGTGCTCAGGCCCTACCCCACCGAGCAATGGGGTGAAGTCTTGCAGAATTTAATGGATAAAGCGAAGAATCAAAAACTTCAGTTCGCGGTGATCCAAGGGGTCGAAGACAAGCAATTTACCGCTCAATTGCAAGAACAACTGGGCAATCGAGTCCTATTTATCACCCCCCCAGACCTGGGAACGCTGACAGCCCTTATCCAATCCGCCAAACTTTTGTTATGCGTAGAAAGTGTGCCGATGCATCTGGCGGTAGCTACCAATACCCCCCTGATAGCACTTTTTGGCCCAGCGAATCTGGTACGCATCCTGCCCAAATCCCTCCGATTTATCCCTCTACAAGACCAGAATTCTATGGTGGCGATTAAGCCTCAACGTATCGTGCAGGTGGCCCTTGAACAATTGAGTACCAAGACCCCCGTGTCTTAGTTAGGTTGAATTTTCCATGCCAGTTTTAACAGGCCAGACATTCCAGGACCAGCTCCGGCAGACTCTTTATGCTGCCCTTCAGAAAGCTTTTGCCGCAGGGCGACTAGGTCAGTTAGCCCAAATCCCCGCAGAATCAGAAGTGGTATTTCAACCCCCTAAGAATCCAGCTTATGGGGATTATGCCAGCCCGATTGCTCTTTCGCTGGCAAAACCTGCTGGGTTGAATCCCTTGCAGATCGCGGAGACATTGGTGGAATATCTGGACCCATCGGGATTTATTGCAGAAGTGGCTAAACCTGGTTTTATTAACTTCAAAGTCCAAGACAGTCTACTTGCCAAGCAGTTAGCCCTGATTTTGAAGAAAGGTTCTGACTATGGCAGAACAACTCCAGCCAAACCGAGAAAGATCCTCCTGGAATTCGTTTCCGCTAATCCGACAGGGCCACTCCATGTTGGTCATGGGCGTTGGGCCGCCATCGGTTCTACGCTGGCGAATCTCCTGCGCTTCACGGGGCATGAGGTTACGACTGAGTTCTATATCAACGATGCGGGAAACCAGATGAGCCTCTTGGGCCAATCTTTGGGGGTCCGCTATCTTCAAGAACTGGGCTACGAAGCCACGATGCCGGAAAAAGGCTATCAAGGAGACTACATCAAGGATTTGGCTCAGACTCTGATCCGTGAGTGGAAGGATCTAAAAGCTTCTGCTCCCGTGGACTGGTTTACCGACTACGCCTACCAACATCTACTCCAACAACAGAAAGAAACCCTCGCGGCGTTTCGTACGGAATTTGACCACTGGTACTCCGAGCGAACGCTCCACGAAGAAGGCATTGTCCAGCAAGCGATGGATGACCTGGAAAAGCGGGGCATGCTCTATCGGGCAGATGTCTCCCAGGCAGAACAGGCTGAAGTGGAGAGAGAGACAGACGAAGGAGACGGCTCTGGAGCCTTATTCTTCAAAGCGGCTCAGTTTGGTGATGACAAAGACCGGGTCATCCAACGGTCTAATGGGCTGCTGACCTATTTAGCGGCGGATATTGCCTATCACCGGGATAAGTTTGAACGGGGCTATGACCTCTTAATCAATATCTGGGGGGCAGACCACCATGGCTATGTGCCCAGGGTAAAAGCGGCGGTGCAAGCGCTCGGACATCCTCCAGAAGACTTGGAAATCATCATCGGTCAACTGGTTAAGCTCTTGAAGCTCAATCCAGAAACTGGGAAAAAAGAAGAAGTACGGATGTCCAAACGCACTGGGAACTTTATTACCCTGGATGACCTTATCCACGGCATTGATAGTCCAGAAGATGCGGTCGGACCCGATGCGGCCCGATGGTTCATTCTTAGCCAATCTGCAGATTCTTCGGTGAATCTAGACTTAGACTTAGCCGTAAAACGGGACACGGATAATCCTGTCTACTACGTGCAGTATGCCCACACACGGGCCTGTAGCGTTTTTAGAAACCTGGGCGATTACCCTGAATTACTAGAATTTTTGGCTAACCTGCGCTCTGGATTCAACCCTGAAACCTTGATCGGAGAATCCGGTTTTCTCCTGGATACTCCAGAAGAACGAGCGTTGATTCTACGCCTGATCAATGCCCCAGACCAGTTTCGCCGGGCTGCAGAAGAACGGGCTCCCCAAATCCTGGTGCGCTATAGCGAAGAATTAGCCAATGATTTCATGAAATTCTATGATCGCTGCCGGATTCTGCCCTTACTCCGCGAAAACCCCAAAGAGGCTTTGGCCTACGCCCGTGGAGTCTTGATGGTTGCGGCCAAACAAGTTTTGGCAACGGCGTTAGGATTACTGGGTATTAGTGCACCAGAGTCCATGTAGCCTCTCTGGTGAGAGGTAAGCTTGTTCAGGCGCGATATATCGCATCTGTACTTCCTATTTCAGGCAATTGAGCATGGCAAATTGTCCATTATGTTACCATATTGATATTTTTGCATGTTGTACTACGCAAAATGCCATACGTACAGTGCCATAACGGATAGTCAAATTTAACTTCCATGAGAATAATCTTGGCATGTGTGTTTTAGACAGTAGGGCAACATGTCTCAAAGGGTTAGATATTTAAATGACAACTCGCGGATGTAATTTTTTATGAATATTGAAGTTACGAGAGTAGTCGAAAATATTGCTCTGGTTATGGTTGGATGGCTACTGAGTATCTTAACGACGTTGTTCAAGGACTACAGCACTAGGG
>JBAUTB010000067.1:0-11376 GCA_049582005.1 Gloeobacterales cyanobacterium
ATGTTGCTGTGCAATAAATGCACATAAATCATCAGTTAGCCTAGAATAAAATTTTGCCATTCCACAAAGCTCAAAGAAGATAGATATTGATATTTTATCACTTAGTATAAGTTGCTATAGCAATGGCAAACTATCCATGTACTGTTGTTCATAATGGGAAAAAACTACATGTCTTGGGAAATTGGCGCAGCAGATGAACGCTTATATGCCCCTGCTACAGAACGTAACCGTGAACCGATTTTGTCTGTTCTGAAAACGATATTGCTGGCTCAAGGAAAAGTACTCGAAATAGCTGGCGGCACGGGAGAACATATTACTTTTTTTGCGCCCCATTTCCCCGCACTCACTTGGCAACCCAGTGATCCAGACCTAATGCATTTAGCAAGTATTAAAGGTTGGATGGAACAGCTTTTTTCTGTCAATATTCTCTCCCCGATTAAAATTATTCTCAATAGTGTGCTTAACCGAACGGTATTGAGTAAACACCTGCGTTACAGGTTTAGCACAGGGGGACCCAGATGATATCCCTGCGCGTAATCAACCCCTATTTCCTGAAGGATCTGCAGAATAGCCTCATTCTCAACAAATTTAGCAATGGTCTTTTTACCTAAAGCTCTAGCCATCTCGTGGATAGACCGTACCAAAGCTTGATTAATCGGGTCTTGGTCCAAATTGCGGACAAAGTTGCCATCAATTTTGATATGCTCTATGGGCAATTCCCTCAGGTAGGTAAAGGAGGACAAGCCTACCCCAAAATCATCTAGGGCAAATCTACATCCCAAGTTTTTCAGGTCTTTGATAAACGCTCGGGCGTGACTAAAGTTCACGAAAGTGGCAGTTTGTGTAATTTCAAACCTTAGACGGTTAGGTTCTACGCACTGCTCCATCAAATTCAGACTGATGAAGTCCTTAAGCGTATGGTCACTCAATGATTTCCCTGAAAGATTTATCGCTAAAGATAATTCAGGATGTGTCGCCAAACATTGGACGGCGGTTTGGACTACCCAGTAATCTATTTGGCTCATGAATCCAAAGCGCTCCGCAGAGGGGATAAAAGCTCCTGGAAGAATCAGTTCGCCCTGCTCTCCTTGCATATAGAGAAGGGCTTCATAGTGGTCTATTTGCTGGGTAGTTAGATGAAGTACGGGTTGAAAACAGAGGGAGAAGCCTTGCTCTCGCAGGGCGTCTTTAATTCGGGTTGTCCAAATAGCTTCTTCTGCTATGAGTTGAAGTTCGTTCTGACCTGGCTGATAGATTTCAATGCGGTTCCCACCCCGCGCCTTGGATACATAACAGGCTCTATCTGCGCGGGAAAGTAGTTCCTCCGCCTCCATATTGGTTTCTATGTAGGCTATCCCCACACTGCTACCGATCGTGAAGGTAACTCCTTCTTCGCTATACCGAAACGCTGCGATGAATTCTACGAGTCTTTTGGCTACTCCCTGCGCTTCTTCGGGGGTAGCTTCTTCAAGCAGGAGCGTGAACTTATCTCCCCCGATGTGCGCAAAGATGTCTTCTTCTTGCAAAGTATCTTTGAGATGGCTGCTTAAAGTGGTGAGCAAGCGGTCTCCTGTAGCATGCCCCAGGGTATCGTTGACGATCTTAAAGTTATCCAGGTCTACAAAAAGCAAGGCTCCCTGGGCCAGATTCTTGACTTTCAAAATCCTTTGCAGCTTTTGAATCAGGTATTGCCGATTGTACAGTCCAGTCAAAGGATCGTGATCGGCCATGTCCATTAGCTTGTTTTCGGCCTGATTCCGCTCTGTAATGTCGTGGATAATCCCGACCATCCGGGTTGCCCAACCATCTTCGTTAAAAATGACTTCTGCACGGGAATGCACAATCCGCTCGGTTTCATCAGGTCTTACAATCCGATGGTCGATGCTGAAGGTCTCCTGTTCATAAAGTGCTCTATCCATAGCGTATTGGACGAATATTCGGTCGTCAGGATGAATCCTTTCCAGCAATAAATCATAGGAGGCTGAGACTTCGTAATCTAGAAATCCAAAAATGCGGTAAATCTCTGCAGACCAGTGGAGCTTATTGGTCACTAAGTCCAGATCCCAACTACCAATATGGGCAACCTGCTGGGAGACCGCGAGGCTTTTTTCACTCTCTTGCAGAGCTTCTTTTATCCTTTTGTTCTGTAAGAGGTACCCTATCCGCTTTTGGAGAAGTTGCCAATGAATGGGCTTCAGAACAAAGTCATCTACCCCTTCCTCAAAACCTTGGGTAATGGAGATCTCGTCCTCAAGACTAGTAATCAAGAAAATTATGGGGGAAGAGCCAGCCAAGGACCGTAGATGTTTGCAAGCGGTAAATCCGTCCATGATAGGCATTACGGCATTGAGAAGAATAACATCAGGCTCATGTTTGAGATACTCCTCCAAACATTGCTCACCATTCTCCGCTTCGATAACCTGGTAACCGGCTTGGTTCATCACCCCCTTTAAAGCGAGCCGAATCACTTTGTCATTGTCTGCTATCAGGATGAGCGCGGCTTTTTCATCAGATTGTTTCACGTATGGGAACTATCAAGGGTATATCCTGATAGTCCCCAAGTCCTGAACAAAGTTATCACTATCCCAAGAGCTTCAAGAATGTTCGTCGAGGACCTATCGCAGACTTAATGGCGGAGCTGAATGATTAATGTCCCCTATGGAGTCCTCTCTGAAGGCACAATCAACTCCTTCAACACCACTCGGGGCAAGCGATGCTTAAATCCACAAAGAATTTCGTAGGGAATGGTGCCCAGCAAATCAGCCCAATCATAGGCGCTGGGAGCTGATTTTCCTAAAAACGTCACCACTTCTCCTTCCTGGACTTCTGGAACGGCAGAGACATCAATCAGGCATTGATCCATGGTGATCGTTCCCACCTGAGGAACCCGCTTCCCTAAAACTTCTACCTGAATTTTCCCGGACAAATTTCTGGGTAGTCCATCGGCATAGCCTAGGGCTACGGTCGCCAGCCGCATGTCCTGCTTTGCATGATAGGTCTGTCCATAGCTAACCCCCGTTCCGGCTGGCACGGTCTTTACCTGTGTAATCCGAGCCTGGATCAAAAGGGCTGGTTTGAGGTCTATCACCTGTTGCAGATGACGGGCGGGTGCTAATCCATAAAGGGCTAATCCCACACGCACCAGATCGTAATGATACTGCGGATCGGCCAGGGTCCCTGCGGAATTAGCTAGATGTAAAAAAGGACCCTGACCTCGCTTTGGCTGCAATTTTAGGGCTTCTAAAACGTGATCAAAGCGCTGTTTCTGAATGGCTAGAAAGGCTGAATCCGGTTCATCAGCCGTTGCCAGGTGAGAGTAAACACTGGCAATCTCCAGATGGGGTAAACTTTGCACCCACTCAACGAAGGGCACCGCTTCTTGCCAAGAAGTTCCTAGCCGTGACATCCCCGTATCAATCTTGAGGTGGATGGCATGGGAATGAGTCAGGTTCTCGCTATAGGTCAGGGCTTGTTTGGGTGTACATAACGTAGGCTGTAGTTTCCAATAGGTGACAGCTTCTACTTCTTCTGGGGTGTTGGTCGCACCCATTAATAAAATAGGAGCCTTGATATCTGCTTCCCGGAGTTGAATGCCTTCTTCGATGGTGGCTACGGCTAGCCATTTTGCTCCACTAGCCAAAGCTACTTCACTTACCGCCACCGCCCCATGGCCATAAGCATCCGCTTTTACTACCGCCATCAAGGCTACGTGTGGCCCCAGATGGTGGACAATCTGACGAATATTGTAGGCAATAGCCTCTAAGTCAACAGAGACCCAAGCCCGATGGGTAGGGGTTAGCACAGGGAAGCTCGCTCACACATTTTGTAGGCAAGTTTATCAGCTCAAGGTCGAGGTGGGACCAACGCAGGAACCGTTACCGCTTCATCTTCATCTTTACGCATGCCTTGAGCTTCTTCCACAAACTGACGGGTACGAATCGGATCGGCGGGTTGCTGCATTTGACCGTACCGCTTGAGAGAGCTGGCTACAATCGCACCATCGGCGACCGATAGCAATTGACGAATATTCTGGATGTTCGCTCCGGAACCAATCAGCAAAGGAACTTCTGGCAATGCCTCTTTGACGTGCGCCAATTCTTGAAAGTTAGGCGGAGAACCTGTGGCCGGGCCAGAGAGTATCAAAGCATCGGCTAAACCTCGTTGCACCGTATCCTGGGCTGTCTGGAGGAGATCTGCGTGCCCGATTGGAACGGCATGCTTAACTAAAACATCCGCAAACACCCGGACATCGATACCTAGTTCTCGGCGATAGCGCATCAAACTACAGGCATCTCCCTCAATGATGCCTTGGTCTGTCACCATGGCGCCGGTCAGGACATTCACTCGAATGAACTGAGCAGAAGTGCAAGCGGCAATCGCCAGGGCACTATGGGCATCATTGCGCAGGACATTAACCCCTAGGGGCAAAGTCACCAGATGACTAATCCGTTTGATGATCAGCGTCATCGTACTCACCACCGCTGGATCCACGGCCCCCTTCGTAAACGGAGCATCGTGGTAGTTTTCCACGATCAATGCATCCATTCCGCCAGCCGCCAAGGCTGTCGCTTCTTGTTCCGCTCGGTCGATTACCACGTCCAAGGATCCGCCCCAACGCGCTGACGAAGGGAGCGGCAAGAGATGTACAACCCCAATTAAGGGTTGTGAGGTCCCAAATAGCGCTTTTAGGCGTTCCACACTGCCCTCAGGAGGCTTGTCTTATCGTATAGTCCCACAATCGTCCCACAAAAGCTAAGGGCAACATAGACCCTAGCGAATGTACTCTTTAAGAACAGAGTTGCGATTGGGGTGCCGCAGTTTGCGCAGCGCCTTGGCTTCAATCTGCCGAATGCGTTCGCGGGTGACATTGAAAATATGACCAATTTCTTCCAAAGTTTTCATCCGTCCATCGTCTAGGCCGTAACGGAGACGCAAAACATCCCGTTCACGCGCACTCAACGTATTCAACACCGATTCTAGGTCTTCCCGGAGCAGATTTTTGGCGACTCGATCCTCCGGTGTTTCTCCTTCAGCTTCAATGAAGTCCCCTAGGCGAGAATCCTCTTCTTTCCCAATGGGGGTCTCCAGAGAAATAGGCAACTGAGCAGACTTGGCAATAAAGCGAAGCTTCTCAATCGTCATTTCCATTCGGTCCGCAATCTCTTCCTCTGTGGGTTTACGCCCCATCTCTTGAGAAAGTAGCTTGGTTGTTTTCTTGATCCGGGAAATCGTCTCGTAAAGGTGAACGGGGAGACGAATCGTCCTGGATTGGTCCGCAATAGCCCGTGTAATCGCCTGACGGATCCACCAAGTGGCGTAGGTGGAAAACTTATATCCCTTCTCGTGGTCAAACTTTTCAGCTGCGCGAATCAAACCCAAAGAACCTTCTTGAATCAGATCCTGGAAACTCAGGCCTCGGTTCATATACTTTTTAGCGATGGATACCACCAAACGCAGGTTGGATTGCACCATCTTGTCTTTTGCTCTGCGACCTCTTGCCAAGCGAATTTTAAACTTGGGTAAGGGAGTTTCGGTTGCTGCAGCCCAGGCTAACCACACTTCATCGCTAAGACCTACTTCTTCGTCTCCTTCGCCGTACCCTAAACCGTCCCGGATACGCTCCAGCTCTAACAAATCTGCAATCTGACGGGCTAGTTCAATTTCTTCATCGGCGCGTAGGAGTCTGATACGGCCAATTTCCTGTAGGTATACCCGTATCGAATCTTCGGTGTAATGGACCTTTACAGCCTTCACGGCACGCTTGCGGCCAGCGGCCTTACCCCTGCCCTTTTTCTCGACGACATCCCCTTCTTCCTCAGCATCTGCATCTATCACGTCTGCATCTTCGGCTTTGAGCACTTCGTCGTCTAACTCAAATTCTTCGTCGTCTTGAAGAGTCGACACATCAATATCGATATCAGCCTTTTCAACTAAAGGGGTCCGTTTGGCTCTGGGCATGAATGTGCTCCTCAAAAATGAAGACGGAAGGTAAGGTTAATTAGTACTGCGTTCCCGAAGGAAAAAGAGGCTGAGAAGAAAAACGAGTTGTTTCACGTAAAATTGTTGATCCTGGCTATTACCTTAGGGGGACCCGAATAGATGTATTAGCTTATACAAGATATCCTCTCAAAGCCCATTTTTTCCATAGGCTAGTTTAGTATACGCTGCAGAATTTATTTGTGTGCACATACTCTTCTCTGAGGGCCTACATTCCAGGCATATCCCCCAGGTTGTAAAGAATTCATTAAAATGAGTAAAGAACCTCACAAAGTCAAAACTATGAACGCCACGGATTCCAAAGGGTCTCATCTGTATATCTGCATCCTGCCCAGTGAACAGGATGCTTTGGTGAGCTATCGTCTTCTGCAAAAGAATGGCTTCTCTCCAGCCAATGTGGCGATTGTGGGAAAAGGTTACCGCAGTCCAGACGATGTCGGCTTCGCTGAACCTAAAAAGACAGCTACTCAGAGAGCAAAAAGCACGGCGGTCTTCGCAGGTCTTGTCGGTGCGTTTTCCGGAGCTATTTTTAATAAAATGACAGGTATTCCAATCCTAGGTAATCCTTTGGTCGATCCCTTCCTTGGTGCTGTCTTAGCAGGGCTTTCCGGGCTGCTTGGTGGTTTTTTGGTGGGGGGTGGTGTTGGATTTATCTGGGAGAGTGGGGAATCTGTCTTCTACCGGAATCGGCTGGAGCGAGGAAGCTACATACTAATGGTTGAATCCCAGGATGAAAGTTTAGTCAAGAACGCCGCTAAACTTCTTAGTGAGCAGCCTGTGCAGAGTGCTCAGCGGTATTATTTCCGTGACTGAAGGCCACACTCAAATTATGGTCATCGGTGCTGGGCTTTCTGGCGTCATTGCAGCTCGCCATCTCGCAGAGGCTGGTCTTTCCGTGAAGGTTTTAGAAAAGTCCCGTGGTTTCGGAGGACGAATGGCTACACGTCGTTTCCGAACTTCGCCTATCCCTGTAGGGATAGATCATGGGGCCCAGTATTTCACCGCCCGCGATCCGAAGTTCAGTCAATTTTTAGAGCCTTTTATTAAGAAGGGAATCGTCAAAGTTTGGACGGACGGATTTCCCGTGATCGAAAACCACAGTTTAGTGCCTGTACCGGAAGACAAGCGCTACCCTCGCTATATCTGTCCCCAAGGGATGAATTATCTGGCTAAGGTTTTAGCAGCCGGCCTCACAGTATATCTGGAAACAAGGGCCACCCGCTTGGAGTTCACAGATCGCGTTTGGGTTGTTCAAACGGCTCAAGGAACCATCCATACGGCGGATGTTGTACTCTCTGCTATTCCAGCCCCGCAGTTTCTTGAGCTGGGTCAGGTAACGTTAGAACAAACGGATCAAGGCAGCTTAGCAAAGATTTTGGAATCGGTGCACTTTGATCCCAGTGTCGCAGTCATGGCTATTTATGGATCAGAGGTGCTAGTGCCCGATTGGAAAGGCCTAATCTTCAGAGAAAATCCTTTCCTGTCCTGGATCAGTTTAGATTCCAGTAAGAGAGGAACTACCTCATCTCATAAGATTCCCTTGTCCCTAGTGCTGCATAGTACTGCTGAGTTCGCGCGCCAACATCTAGAGGGCAGAGAACGCGCCGTCCCCCTTCTTCTTCAGCAAGCCGCTCAGTATGTGGGAGATTGGGTGACACGACCTATAGAATGCCAGGTCCAAGGCTGGCGTTATGCCTTACCGACCCATGTTCTAAGCCAGCTCTATCTAGAGACCAATACACCTGGTCCTCTTTTTTGGGCTGGAGATTGGTGCGGTGGGCCCAGGGTAGAAGGAGCTTTTCTATCCGGTTGGGCTGCAGGAGAGGCCATACTCCATCGTTATGTCTAGCATCAAGTCTTCTAGTCAAGCAAGTACTAGGGGCCTCCAGCTAGGCCCTATATCCATAGAAGACTTGGAGCAGGTCTTACACATTGAACAGCAATGCTTTGGAGGATATTGGAGTCAATCTATTTTTGAAACGGAGCTGAAGACTAAAGGCTGCTACTATGTCATGCTCCAGGATCTCCATAATCCCAAAAATATTCTGGCCTATGCTGGTTTTTGGCAAATTTTTGAAGAAGTTCATCTAACTACTTTGGCTGTTGATCCCCAATACCAAGGGATTGGTCTAGGAGCTCTGCTTTTAGGACATCTAATGATAGTTGCCCAAAATCAAGAAGCCCACTGGATGACCTTAGAAGTGCGTCCAAGTAATCAACAGGCCATAAAACTTTATCAACGGTATGGATTTCGTGAATTGGGACGCCGTAGGGGATACTATCCCGATAATGAAGATGCATTGCTCTTTTGGTATCAAAATTTACATCTAGATGAAGCTAGAAAATGTCTAAAAGAACATCATCATGAGTGCTTAGCCAAGCTAAGAACCCAAGGGATTGAGCTTTCATGAAAAAACGTAGCTTATCTCACGCAAGGTAAGATAAGCTAGAAATAGCGGGAAAATCGTGGTGGAGCCTGAAAAGCCTTGGCAGTGCTGGTTCACGCTATTTGTAAAAGCTGATTGTGCTAGTATGAGTTCAATGCCAGCTTCCGGCAGCCAAAGGAAGGGCCTATGTTTGAAAGATTCACAGAAAAAGCCATCAAAGTCATCATGCTTGCCCAAGAGGAAGCTCGCCGATTAGGGCATAACTTTGTAGGCACCGAACAGATTCTGCTCGGACTGATCGGCGAGGGAACCGGCGTCGCTGCCAAGGTTCTGAAATCAATGGGGGTCAACCTCAAAGATGCGCGTATCGAAGTTGAGAAAATCATCGGTCGCGGTTCTGGCTTTGTGGCTGTGGAAATTCCATTTACTCCCAGAGCAAAGCGGGTTTTAGAACTCTCTTTAGAAGAGGCCCGTCAGTTAGGGCATAACTACATTGGTACCGAGCATCTTCTATTGGGCCTGATCCGTGAAGGAGAAGGCGTAGCTGCCCGCGTTCTAGAAAATCTTGGGGTTGATCTTTCTAAAGTACGCACTCAGGTGATTCGGATGTTGGGTGAAACGGCTGAGGTTTCTGCTGGGGGCAGCAGTGGACGCACCAAAACACCTACCTTGGATGAGTTTGGCTCTAATCTCACACAAATGGCCGCTGACGGCAAATTGGACCCGGTAGTCGGTCGTGAGAAAGAAATTGAACGGGTTGTACAAATTCTGGGTCGTCGTACCAAGAATAATCCTGTTCTGATTGGGGAACCTGGGGTTGGTAAAACGGCCATTGCTGAAGGTTTAGCCCAGAAGATCGCGAACCAAGACGTCCCGGATATCTTGGCAGATAAGCGAGTGGTTACCCTGGATATTGGTCTTCTGGTGGCAGGAACTAAGTATCGGGGTGAATTCGAAGAACGTCTCAAGAAAATCATGGATGAGATCCGTTCTGCAGGCAACGTCGTTCTTGTGATCGATGAAGTCCATACTTTGATTGGAGCTGGAGCTGCTGAAGGTGCGATCGATGCTGCCAACATCCTCAAGCCTGCCTTGGCTCGGGGAGAACTCCAGTGTATCGGGGCTACTACCCTGGATGAATATCGGAAGCACATTGAACGGGATGCAGCGCTAGAGCGCCGTTTCCAACCTGTGATGGTAGGTGAACCGTCTGTAGATGAGACTATCGAGATTCTTTTTGGTTTGAGAGAGCGCTATGAGCAGCACCACAAGCTGAAGATTGCTGATGAGGCTATCTATGCTGCGGCTAAACTCTCTGACCGCTATATCTCTGATCGTTTCTTGCCGGATAAAGCAATTGACTTGATTGATGAAGCCGGTTCTCGCGTCCGCCTAAAGTCTTCTCAGCTACCTCCTGCTGCCAAGGAATTGGAAAAAGAACTACGCCAAGTCCTGAAGCAAAAGGATGATGCGGTCCGTGGCCAGGATTATGAGCGGGCAGGCGAACTGAGAGACCGGGAGATGGAAATCAAATCCCAAATCAAGACTGTCGCTCAGAACCGTAAGACGGAGACGACCAATGAAGATGCTCCGATGCCCCAGGTCACGGAAGAGGACATCGCCTATATCGTTAGTTCTTGGACAGGCGTTCCTGTTCAGAAACTGACGGAGTCGGAAACCGAGAAACTCCTCCATCTGGAAGATGTTCTTCACAACCGTGTGATTGGCCAAGACGAAGCGGTCACCGCTATTTCTAAGGCGATCCGTCGGGCACGAGTTGGTCTTAAGGATCCGATGCGGCCCATTGCTAGTTTCATCTTCTCCGGGCCTACGGGCGTAGGTAAAACAGAGTTGGCGAAAGCGCTCGCTGCCTACTTCTTTGGGGCTGAAGACGCGATAGTTCGGCTGGATATGTCTGAGTATATGGAGCGCCATACTGTTTCCAAACTGATTGGTTCTCCTCCTGGATACGTCGGCTATAACGAAGGTGGTCAGCTCACAGAAGCCGTCCGTCGTCGCCCTTACTCGGTCATTCTGTTCGATGAAATCGAGAAGGCTCACCCCGATGTATTCAACTCTCTGCTCCAAATCTTGGAAGATGGGCGTCTTACCGATGCCAAAGGTCGGACCGTAGACTTCAAGAACACCCTGATTATCATGACCTCGAATATTGGTTCCAAGGTCATTGAGAAGGGTGGTGGCGGTATGGGCTTCTTCCAGCCTGGTGATGAAGCGGAACAGCGTTATCAAAGCATTCGCAATCTGGTCAATGAGGAACTCAAGCAGTACTTCAAGCCAGAATTCATCAACCGTCTGGATGAAATTATTGTCTTCCGTCAGCTCAAGAAGGACGAAGTCAAGCAGATTGCCGGACTCATGCTCAAGCAGCTGTTTGGTCGTTTGACCGAGCAGCGCATCACGCTCGATATTACGGAAGCTTTCAAGGACAAGCTCGTCGAAGAAGGATACAACCCAAGCTACGGAGCACGACCGCTGCGTCGCGCTATCCAGCGACTCTTAGAAGATGCCCTGGCTGAGGAGATGCTCTCTGGCCGCATCAGTGAGGGAGACGTGGTGATCGTCGATATTGGACCTGATGGTCGTCCTGCATTCCAGGCAACGGAGTCTTCGCAAGAGAAGAAGCTTCTTACCCAAGGGGCCGAGTAACGTTCTTGTCATAGCTAGCAAGGAGGGCCGTAAGGCCCTTTTTGTTTCAGTTTTATGGAGAGTATAAGTCGAGGGCTTCGGCTCCCTTCGGCAAGTCTGAAGTTTTTTTAGAAAAATCAGCTATAATCTTTATCTAAAGAACACTTCAGCAATTTTAAAAGGTGCAAGTGTACCCATCTAAATTCATCAAGAAACTTTACTGGGCTTGATTTACAGACTACAATCTTAGCCATGTATATTGAGCGCGTCTCCAATCGTAACTCTCCCCCTGCAATTCTGTTGCGAGAGTCCTCCCGCCAAGATGGCAAAATTCGCAAGCGGACTC
>JBAUTB010000068.1:0-21251 GCA_049582005.1 Gloeobacterales cyanobacterium
GAAACACCTCAGTTTAGTGGGAATTTTTATCGATGTCTTGCTAATTCTTGCCAAAATTCACAAGTTCCTCCTATGTTCTTGCAGAATAATCATTGGAGCATGATAGAAGAAAGTAAGTTGCTTAGACGATGAAGGTAGAACTACTGGATAGTTTCTGGAGGCAAGGGCTCTCACTTCGTTCAAGCTACTGTAATTCTAAAATTCTTCATTGATTATGGAAAGATCTCCAATTATGCTCTTAGTCAATGCTAAATTCAAGAGCTTTAACCGCGATAAACCAATAAAAATTAACATGTCTTAACGAGATTAACATACCTCAATAAAGGCAGTTGTTTTAGGTTGATGCGGATTAGCATTCTCTAATGCTTAATTCTTGTATAATGGGATACTCGCTAATAGCTGACTAGATGAAAAGTGCTTATTCTAATGTAGAAAAAATACATTTTTAGTCAAGCGAACGTGATTGATTCTGTGCCCTTTAGTATCTGTCAGTAACTAAATTGCTGGGCGTGCTTATTATGCAGGATAAACCTAAGATACTGTCTTGTGTCCGTGGTGACCTACTTATAATGTGCATTTGTTGTTAAATCGATGCATATTTCGCATCACTAGATGAGCAAGGGTATGTCTAGAAAGAAACGATCGTCTCTGGTAAGGCTTGAATGCTGCGCCCTCCTCTGTGCTTTAGCACGTTATTCCAGAGGTGTTTGTACTTTTCGGTGACTTGGTATTGAAGTCTATCGGTTAATTCCTGCCTACAGGCTAAGCTAACCTTATTGCTCCTTCATTTTTCTTATGGTTCCAATCGGAGATTTTAACCCCAGTAGCCGGACCCCGTATGTGGTTTATTTGCTTCTGGCTACCAATATCCTGGTGTTTCTCTATGAAATAATTCATCCTGATCTAAATCAGTTTTTTAATCAGTGGGCGGTTATCCCTGCCAAAGTTACTCCGGCGCTCAGTGCATTGTTCAGTGGACAAATCCAGGCATGGCCCTACTTAGTCCCTCTGTTTACCGCGATGTTTTTGCATGGAGGGTTTCTTCACCTCGGTGGAAACATGCTATTTCTATGGATTTTTGGGGATAACGTAGAGGACCGTTTGGGACATGTGGGGTTTCTCTTTTTCTATTTGACCTGTGGCATTGCAGCTACCTTAGTTCAAATTTGGGGTAATCCTTCCTCTCAGATTCCTAACCTGGGTGCCAGTGGAGCCATTGCTGGGGTGCTGGGCGCTTATATTGTGTGTTTCCCCTCAGCCAAGATCCAGGCGATTTTCCCTCTGGGCCTCATTCCTATTCCCTTTAGTGTGCCTGCCATCGCCTTCATCGGATTCTGGTTTGTTCAACAGGCTTTTTACAGCTTTGCCAGCTTAGGACCCCGCACCCAAACCGGTATGGAGTCTGGAGGGATTGCGTATTTAGCTCATGCCGGGGGCTTTATTATTGGGGCCTTGCTGATGTGGCTCTTTGACCGTAGGCCGCAATATAGGTACTAAACCGTGCTTACGAGTCGTCAGAATCCTCTGGTTAAAGATATAGTCCGACTCCGAGAACAAAAAGAGCGCCAGCGTACCGGCTTGATGCTGCTGGAAGGAACGAACCTTTTGACGGAAGCGATAATCATGGGGTGGACTCTGGAAACGGTCTGCTATACCGAGGCTTGGGCTGAACAGCATAAGGCCCTGCTGGAGGGTGTTCTCGCTCATCGGGTAGAGTGTGTGACCCCCTACATCATAGAAGCCTTAAGTACGACCGTTAGCCCAGATGGAGTAGTAGCCACTGCCCTAAGAAAACTCCCCGATTGGCAGACTCAACTGACCCAGGGCACGCTTTGGATTATCGCTGAAACTCTACAAGATCCAGGGAATCTGGGTACGTTGCTGCGCACAGCAACGGCAACGGGGGCTGGGGTCATTGTCAGTGCTGACAGTGTAGATCCAACGCACCCTAAAGTCCTGCGAGCTACTGCTGGGCAATGGTTTCACCGTCCCCCGGCCCTGGCTCCTAACCTTTTGGCGGTGGTGGATTACTGTCAGCGGCATAAAATATCGACGTATGCCACTACGGGACAGGCAAGCCAATGTTTTTGGGATTTGGATTATCGGGGGCCAGTAGCTTTTGTTTTGGGGAGTGAAGGTCAGGGATTAAGCCCTACACTCCTGAACCGGATCTCGAATCAGGTATCGATTCCGATGGAAGCGGGTGTGGAGTCCCTAAATGTCGGGATTTCAGCAGCCATCTTGCTCTATGAAGTACAGCGTCAGAGGATAGGGAAGCAGTGATCTGTTTTCGGACAGGATGAACCAACAATCGTTAGACTGTAGATATCAATGGATACAAACTTTCATGAGCGTGTCTGTCCGTTTCATGCCCGATGACATTATCGTAGAAGCCAGGCCAGGAGAGTCTTTACTGCTGGTTGCTCGCCGGGCAGGAATTACGATTCCCACGGGATGTTTGATGGGCTCTTGCCATGCCTGCGAAGTTGAAATTAAAGGTCAAGGACCTGTCTGCTCCTGCTTGACCTCGATGCCCAATCGGTCGATTACGGTCCAGCTTTACTCAGACCCCACATGGTAATTAGCCATGAAATTTGTCTTGCAAAAACTGATTCGCGCCTATCAACTCGTGATTTCACCTTTCTTGGGCCAAAACTGTCGCTTTTTCCCTAGTTGTTCTCACTACGCCCTGGAAGCTATAGAAGTCCACGGATCCTTGAGGGGAACGGGACTTGCTATCCGTAGGATCTGTCGGTGTCATCCGTTCCATCCCGGTGGGTATGACCCGGTTCCCCCCCGCACCCCCTAACGGGGTTGTGAGGAATCATTACAATTTAGGAAAATAGGTTTGCTTCGCTTTGGGGTTACGTAAGATAGCCTTACGAGAATTTGCTCTATGACCCTAGATGTTCACGCGGATGCTTACGGATCAACCTTTTATTTGGCTCCTGATTGGGCTATGTTGCTGCTATGTTGCGCTCCAGTTTTGGCTGATTAGAAGAGCGCTTAAGCAGCATAATCAGCGCTTAGAGAGCGTTCATACCCACCCCTATCCACGGACCCGCAAAGCCCCAGGAACTCATTCCTATTGCTCCCGCTGCCGCTACTACGCAAATAGTAGTTTTTTGGTATGTACGCCCCATCCGGTGGGTTGGCCTGAACTTGAGCACCAGTGCCAGGATTTTGACTCCATCCTTCCTGAAGAGCAACCGCAGAACCTCTAGCGATACAATAGAATCCGTCCCTATCGCTCGTTCTTCATGGCTTCTGTAGACCCTGATATTTTGCGTAGTGCCGATCCTGACCGTCTGGTTCGGATTCGTCATACCACGAGCCATGTACTCGCGATGGCGGTGCAATCGCTCTTTCCTGAGACGAAAGTGACGATTGGCCCGTGGATTGAAAACGGCTTCTATTATGACTTTGACCGTGCAAACCCCTTCACGCCAGAGGACTTGAAGCGGATCAAAAAAGAGATGATTCGCATCCTTAATAAGGACTTGCCACTGATTCGGGAAGAAGTCTCCCGTGAAGAGGCCAAAGCCCGGATTGAAGCGCTGCATGAACCCTATAAGTTGGAAATTTTGGAAGGTCTGCAAGACCCGATTAGTATCTACCATGTGGCTGACCAATGGTGGGACCTTTGTGCTGGGCCACACTTAGAGCGCACGGGCCAAATTCACCCGAAAGCCTTTGAACTGGAGTCTGTGGCTGGTGCCTACTGGCGCGGAGATGAAAAAAGAGCTCAACTCCAGCGTATTTACGGTACGGCCTGGGAAACTCCCGAACAACTAGAGGAATATCAACGGCGTAAGGAAGAGGCCAAGCGCAGAGACCATCGCAAGCTGGGAAAAGAGCTGGGGCTTTTTATCTTTAGTGACTTGGTCGGTCCTGGTTTACCGCTTTGGACCCCGAAAGGTACGGTGTTGCGGTCTACCCTGGAAGACTTCCTCAAGAAAGAACAAGTTAAGCGGGGCTATCAAGGCGTCGTTACGCCCCATCTTGCCCGGACGGACCTATTCAAAACTTCTGGGCACTGGCAGCTCTACAAAGACGATATGTTTCCGCTGATGAGGACCAATCCTGAGGATGAATCGGAAGGCTTTGTCCTGAAGCCGATGAATTGCCCACACCACATTCAGATCTATAAATCTGAACTGAGGAGCTATCGGGAGCTCCCCTTGCGGTTCGCTGAATTCGGTACGGTCTATCGCTACGAGCAGTCTGGAGAATTGGGCGGATTGACCAGGGTCCGGGGCTTTACGGTAGATGATGCCCACCTCTTTGTTATGCCCAGTCAGCTCGATGATGAGTTTCGCAAGGTAGTGGATCTGATTCTCTTTGTCTTCAAGGCGCTGCATCTGGAAGATTTCAGTGCTCGTTTAAGTTTCCGCGACCCTGATTCTGATAAATATATGGGCTCTAGTGAAGCCTGGGATAAGGCACAGGAGGCGATTCGTCGGGCTGTGCAAGACCTTGGCATGAGTCATTTTGAAGCGGTGGGTGAAGCAGCTTTCTATGGACCGAAGCTGGATTTCATTTTCCGGGATGCTCTGGGTCGGGAATGGCAACTAGGAACGGTGCAGGTGGATTATCAATTGCCAGAACGGTTTGATCTGGAATATGTGGCAGAAGATGGTAGCCGTCAGCGTCCGGTCATGATCCATCGTGCCCCTTTTGGTTCTCTGGAGCGCCTCATCGGCATCCTGATTGAGCAATATGCTGGCGATTTCCCGCTGTGGCTGTCTCCCATCCAAGCCCGGATTATCCCGGTCACGGAAGAACATCTCAGCTATGGCAAGCATCTCCAAGAGCAGCTCCTCAGCCATAACATCCGCGCGGAGGTTGACGATAGCGGTGAGCGGATCGGCAAGAAAGTCCGCAATGCCGAAAAAGACAAAGTTCCCTACATGCTGGTTGTGGGCGATAAAGAAGTCGCTGCCGAAGCTGTCAGTGTCCGTACACGAGCAGAAGGAGAGCTAGGTGCTCTTCCCGTTGTTGATCTCATCGCCCAGATGGTGGAGAAAGTTCGAGGGTTGGGGTGAGTTGGAAACCTCTCCCCCTCTCCGTTCACGGAGGAGGGGAACTGAACCGGAAATTTCTAAGCTCTTTCTCCCCCTCTCTGCCTGCGGAGAGGGGGAGAGGTTCTACTTTCTAAACCTTCGTCAGTTCCAGCTTTTCTTTAACTGCGAGCAGAGCGGCCCAGCGGGGATCAATGCCGCTAGGAGTATCTTGGGAAGAAGAAGTCACCGCTTCGCGGCGTGGCTGAGCCTGGCGTGCTCCGCCATTCGAAGATGACTTTCCCCGAGGACGATTGGTGCGCCCACCAGATTCTGAAGTCTCAGGGGCTTTTGCTTGGGCAATCTCTACTTTCAGGGCTTTGCCTTGAAAATCATGGCCGTTGAATTTTTCAACCATGGTTTGAGCGAGTTCGGTCCCTTCTATGGTGACGAAACCAAAACCCCGGCATTTTCCTGTTTTATGGTCAGTGACTAGTTTGACAGAAACTACTGTACCCACTTGCGTAAACAACCCTTCTATTTCCTGGGCTGTCGTAGTTTCAGACAAATTACCAACATATACACGCTCAGTCATTAGATAACTCCTGGAGAACACCACACAGTTCTGTCCCTTCCTGTCACAAACTTGCCTTCAGCGGAATGAAATATAACTGCATGACTTTAAATTTTGGGAAAACTGATTTTTAACCCCTGACAAACATACCATAAGGAACGGTTAGGCTTATGCGTATGCGTCCACTGCTGGAAAAAAGTATTCCCTTTTCACTTCTTCCCGACCCTTGTTATCTGGTTGGTGGGACAGTCCGAGATGCTCTGGTAGGAGACCAGACCCATAAACCAGAGCGTCCCAAACAAGATTTGGATTTGGTAGTTCCTACGGGAGCTATTCCCTTGGCCCGCAAGTTGGCAGACTCTTTGGGGGCAGGATTTGTTGTTTTAGATGAAGTCCATCATATTGCGCGGGTGGTGCTTGATAGTGGCAGCACGCTAGACATTGCTGAACAAGAAGGCCCCTCTATTGAAGTGGACTTGGGGCGACGAGATTTTACCTGTAATGCGATTGCCTATGACCTACAGCGAGAAGTCTTGATTGATCCTTTCAATGGGAAACAAGACTTAGAACAGCGCGTGGTCCGTATGGTACAGGCTAAAAATTTGACCGAAGACCCTTTGCGATTCCTGCGGGCCTATCGTATGGCCGCAAAACTAGAATTTACGATAGAATCCCAGACGCGACAAATACTCCAAGCTTCTAACGGGGCGCTTGGGCAAGCTGCTCCTGAACGGGTACGCGATGAACTGGTTCATCTATTAGAAATGCCGATCGGAACCGAGTGGTTTTTAGCGGCTCAGCAAGATGGAGTGCTCCAGCCTTGGCTCCCAGAACTTGCTGACTTGGAAAAAATTCCAGCCAACCTCCATCATCATCTGCCGCTTTTGGCGCACACCTTTGAGGTAGTAAGGCAGGTGGATCGAGTTTTGCCTGAATTAGATATTCGCGATAGTCTGGCCCATGTCCTTGCAGACCGGAGGACCGTATACGTTGCCACCAAGCTCGGGGCCTTACTGCATGACATTGCCAAGCCTGTGACCTATAGCCTGGATCCAGATACGGGGAAATCCAGTTTTTATCAGCACGAAAAAATTGGTTCGGCGATGACGAAGGAAATGTTGACTCGCCTCAAGTTTTCTCGCGAA
Organism: Gloeobacterales cyanobacterium; assembly: GCA_049582005.1. Taxonomy (GTDB): domain Bacteria; phylum Cyanobacteriota; class Cyanobacteriia; order Gloeobacterales; family PMM-0068; genus Sivonenia. Next base: position 6,720 of record JBAUTB010000068.1, read on the forward strand.
GAAATCCGCTGGGTGACGGCGCTCGTAGAAATGCATCTAAGAACGGGGCAGTTGGTGATGCAGGGAGCTTCAGAGAGGGCCTTATATAGATTGATGCGGGATGCGGCGGAGAAATTGCCCGCCCTGGTCGTTTTGTCTCTGGCCGATCGGCGTTCTACCTGTGGTGAAGCGGTAACGGCTGAAATGCAAACGCAATCGACGCTGTTTCATCAAGACCTCTTAGCCCGTTATTGGGCTCCACCTGTTGCGCAACCTTTTCTCTCTGGTAAGGACTTGATTGAACACTTGGGTCTGACTCCTGGTCCCGTCTTTAAAGAGATTTTGCAGGCGGTAAAAGAAGCTCAAGCCTTGGGGGACGTCCAAACTCCTGAAGAAGCCCTAAACTTAGCGCAACGATTGGTAGTGGATAAGACCTCCCGGCTGCCCTTAAGGGAACAAGGTGAGGGATAGACTGACCAAGTCGTTCTGCATGGGTAAGCAGTTTGCCGAAAGTCGGTTCATCATAAATTGATATTTCTAAACCCTAATTATTTGAACTGAAACAGCTTAATAGGACTTCATCGCTTGAAACCTTTATATAAATTTCAATGAAGGCATTGAAGTCATTTAAAAAAGTGCTTCTTGAGAAATCAAAAATAATTAGTATTCCCCTAAATCCAAATCCTGTAAGCCCAATTCAAAATTTAGAGGATGGAATGGAAAAAATTTAAAAAACAGGACTTATCTTCGAAAAGAGTCTCTAGCTTTTAATTATTTAGCAAGATTTTTTTGATAAATACTTGACAGAAACCATAGGATTCCATAGCCTAATTTGATATAGCTATTTCTTGAGTCTATTCTAGTGTCTTGGGAGCATCAATCCGTCCTGTTGCATGAAGTCGTCGCGGCCCTTACTCCAGCGCCGGAGAAAGTTTATTTGGACTGCACGGTTGGTTTGGGCGGTCACAGTGAAGCGATTCTGCAATATCCAGACACCCATGTTGTTGCTTTAGACCAAGACGGAGCAACCTTAGCGCAAGCTCGTTTGCGCCTTGCTCCCTATGGTGACCGCATTGTATTTCAGCAAGTTAACTTTGCTGATTTCGATCCTAAGGGACAAAAATTTGATGGCATTTTGGCAGACCTTGGGGTTAGTTCCCCTCAGTTAGATCAGGGTGAGCGCGGTTTTAGTTGGCGCTTTGAAGCCCCTTTGGATATGCGCATGGATCAGGAAGGTCAGGACCTTACAGCGGCAGACCTCATCAATACGTACTCTTCAGAAGACTTAGCCAATATTTTCTATGAGTATGGAGACGAACGTAATTCTCGCCGCATTGCCCGCACCATTGTCGAACGTCGCCCCTTGACTACGACCACGCAACTAGCCGAACTGGTTGCCCGCTGCCAGCGGGGAGGCTACCAGAAAATCCATCCGGCGACCCGAGTATTTCAAGCGCTACGGATTGCCGTGAATCGGGAATTCGAAGCTTTAGAACAGCTCCTTCAGAAGGCTCCAGATTGGCTTCATGAAGGGGGTGTTCTTGCCATTATCAGTTTTCATTCTTCAGAAGACCGCAGGGTCAAACAGCAGTTTCGGGAAGATGTTCGTCTAGAAGTCTTAACCCGCAAACCGATTGTGCCTACGGAGGAAGAACGAAAAGCTAATCCCCGTGCTCGCTCTGCCAAATTGCGTTGTGCCCGACGTGTCCCCCCTTGTGAGGAGTTTTTCCCTAATGAATGCTGTCCATCTTCCGGAACCCGATCCCCGACGCCGTCGACAATCCCGGATAGTCGGTCCTAGCGCTTATCCTATTCCTCAAAATCTGGTTCCTCAAAATCTGGTTTTCGCCGCGCAGGAGTCAGCCGCCCAGAAGATTCTGCAAGAGTCCAGGCCCTTGCCTTCTGTCGTGCTTCTCAATCCTCCGTCTCAGCCAACGCCCTTAGTTTCAGCCTTAGTCCAGGCTCGGCGTGCGCTGACCGGAATGTTGACCCTGAGCCTTTTGATTCTGGGAGCTGTTTATATGTCTACGGTCCAAGTACAGCAGTCCTGGGCGGCAGACTATAAAGCTTTAAACCAAATCCGCCAACAAACCCGTCAGATGCAAATGGCAACAGGTTTGTTGGAAGGAAATTTAGCGAATGAGACCAATCATCCGGCTCCTTTTGCCCCAGCTCGTCCAGAACGGGTAGTGCTCTTGCCGCTCCTCGCTCCCGACCCCACGATTCTGTCAGCGCCGTCAGACAATCCGGTGCTTGCGGAGCCTATCACTGTTCCTTTGGGATATTAGGAAGCTTAGATGACTCAGTTGCGCACGGATAGAGAGAGAGCTGCCGAGGCGAATGAATTTCATCTCAGGCGTCTAGAAAAGATGAGTCGGCGTCATTCCCGACAGACGAAGCAACGTTATTCTTTCGTTGGAGTCCTCTTTCTTTTCCTCCTGGGCTACTTAGGCTGGACGCTTTTTCAGTTGCAAGTGCTGAAGGCTCCAGACCTGAGGGCGCGGGCGCTACAACAGCAGACCAAAAGAGTTCAGTCCTATCTTCCTCGAATGTCTCTTACGGATCGGAAGGGGATCGCCCTGGCCAATGATGAACCGATCTATGCCCTTTATGCCCATCCTTATATTCTCCAAAAAGAAGCTGAAATCCAATTTCGCCAAGACCTCAAAAAGAAGAAAACCACCCTTGCCCAAGAGTCTTCAGCTTTTCCCAACTATGTAAAACGTGCGGCTGAAGCACTCGCACCGATTCTCAAGACTTCCCAGGAAAAACTCGTGACCCAGTTGGGGGACACGAGCAAAACCACGATTTCCCTGACTCGTGATTTAGGTCAAGGCGAGATGGAACAGGTGGATGCCTTAAGGCTGGCTGGTTTAGAAAAAGAAATGCGTAGACGCCGAGTTTATCCTACCGGAGAAGAGTCGGCCAGTTTGGTTGGTTTTATTGACTATAACGGGGTCGGTCAGAGTGGTATCGAGCAGTTCTATAACCGTGTTTTAGCAGGGATAGATGATAAAAAACGGAAGCTCTATTTCAATGGCTTTGGCCAGATTCTTGCCAGCCAAACTCCAGAAAACTATTTCCAGACCGATGACCGCAATATGGTTCTATCCGTAGACATGCGTCTACAAAGAGCGGCTTATCTTGCCGTTCAGCAAGGAGTCCAAGAATATAAGGCGAAAAGAGGTGCTGCTATCATTCTGGATCCCCGCAATGGAGAAATACTGGCGCTGGCCTCCTCTCCCTCGTTCGATAACAACGCTTTAAGCAAGTATGACCCCAAGGTTTTTAAGAACTGGACGGTCACAGAACTCTATGAGCCGGGGTCTACCTTCAAACCTTTGAATATTGCCATGGGTTTAGATAGTGGGCGCATCCATGCCAATGATGTGGTCTATGACGGGGGCAGCCTGACTCTATCGAGGCGAACCATCCGCAATGCGAACAGTCGAGGTAATGGTGCTATTTCGGTTACAGAAGTTTTAAAGCGTTCTAGCAATATTGGGATGGTTCGCCTGATGCAGAAACTGGATCACGGAGATTACTATGACCGACTGCGGGCGCTAGGCATTGGGCGTAAGAGTGGGATTGATTTACCGGGAGAAGCGGCGGGCATTTTTAAGAGCAAAGAGCAGTTTGTTCGTTACCCCATTGAGTCGGCAACCGCTGCCTTTGGCCAAGGGGTTTCGATGACACCCCTCCAGTTAGTCCGTTTCCATGCTGCTCTGGCGAATGGCGGTTATTTGGTTCAGCCGCACATCGCAACTAAAATGATGAACAGCCAAGGCGAAGTGATCTGGAATCCTGAACTGACGCCTCCTAAAAGAATTTTTTCTGAACAATCTACACGTACCGTGCGCCAAATGATGATGCAGGTTGTCGAATCAGGAACCGGAACGACTGCCAAAATCCTTGGTTATGAGATTGCTGGGAAAACGGGTACGGCTCAAAAGGTCAACCCCAATGGACGAGGGTATCTTCAGGGCAAAAAGATTACCAGTTTTATCGCCCATTTTCCTGCGGATAAGCCCCGCTATGTGGTCCTCGTTGTCATGGATGAGCCTGGAGTCCCCGGAGCTTTTGGTTCTACAACCGCCGCCCCGGTGGTCCGCAAAATCTTGGAAGAAATCATCTCTGCTGACCGCTTACTTCCGAAAGGACCGATTCCTCTGCCCGGTCGTTTAGAAGATGACGACAAAAAAGCTGCTAAGGTCGGAGCACCGAAAGATTAATAGCCCCCCCGGCCCCCCAAAGTTGGGGGGAGAAGCATCCTTGGCAGTGCGTAAGTCCTGACAATGACAAAGTGACATGTCCAATTTTTTGGGGTAAGGTCAAGTTTTAGATACCTAACAAACAAAACAAGGAGAACACAGCATGTCACACAAGGGTAAGATTCAGCTTATATACATCTTCGTTGCTCCGCCGGATCAGGTAGAGGAGGGCGATCGCATCTTTCGGAGCCATGCTCCTTGGATGGAGGCAACGCATCACCGCGACGGGGACAAGGCTCTCCTGAGTTACAACGTGTCCAAAGCGCCGGAGCTTTCCAACCCCGTAGATCCCAACTCTGCCCCAACCGGCAACACCTGCTTCATCCTGAGCGAGATCTACGAGACAGCCGCTGGTGTTGCCGACCACTTCGAAATGTCCGATTCGAGTTGGCAGGACTTCCCATCCCTCCTCAAATGGGCGGAGAAATGCACAGTCACGGGACTGCCGGCGGCTCCGATCATCAACTCGCTCTAGTGAACGTGGGACGGAGGACTCGATTCGGCGTGTCTACCTCAATGCCTATGACTCGATTGAGAAGAACAAGATTTGAAGGCACGCCTAACTTAGACCCTGAGGCCGAACGTTAGGCTACAGAGGTTCAAGAAGGCTTTTCATTCCATGAAACTGTCGGTTTTAGGCGGGTAATGATGGCGATCGTAGTTGAGTCGGCAAGGAACGCGGCATAACGACCCCAATGCACTCGACTGCCGAGAGTCGCTGGCGTAGCTATTACAGAAATCCTTTAAAATTATCCAGTAGGTTCTGCCCCGCAAAATTTGGCGCACCACTCAGCACATCTGGAATTAGCTTAAATAGATCTTTGCCTAAGTCTGAGCATTTCAAATCGGATATTCCCTGCAATAACGCACCATCCAGATTTGTTTCGTTAGCAAAACTTATCAAATTTGGAAGCAGCCCAGATAGATCTTGGTTTAATTGTGAAGATATAAAATCGTATCCCTGCGTTAATACGGTAGCCAGATTTGTTTCGTTAGGGAATGAGCCTCCTATGGGCTGAGGGAGGCCTTCAAAAGATGAACCATTCTTAATTAAGCCAGCCGTAAATAGATTGTCTTGGAAGAAATCCGCAAGGACCTCCTGAGCTTGGGTAGTTGGGTGTTGATAATCGTACCAGAAGAATTTATTGGGGTTGACGAGGGGATCGTTTGGATTCTGAGCAATCAGAGGATCGCTTACATTTGTAAACCCGAATTCTTGAGGACGATTGAACGCCTCCTGCGTGAGTGTATAAACATCGGGTTGAACGATATCGATATTGAGGGAATGCTCTAAGTGGGGTAACTCGGCAGCCAAATCGATATTAAAAGCAAGACTGAAAGCTGTACCTACGAAGGCTGAATTCGTGCTCTGGCCAAGCAGGGGAGTTTTCCCCAAGTCAGCTAGATTTGGAACCATGAAAGTGTCCGCTCCCTCATAGGCCAGGGTAGTAATAGCGGTTTCAATATTATCGACTGCGGTCTTTGCTGCATTGACGATCATCGACAGCGTCACCTGCAAATCACTGGGTGGCGAACTTGCAAGCGAACCGGCCAGATTGAATCCATCGTTTGCTCCTGCCCATACCACATACAAAGCATTGGGATCGGCCTTGCCAGATACTAGATTTGTAAAATCGCTGATCTCATTCTGCAGACCTGGAAGTGCTGGAGATGAAGATGGCAAGAAAGGCTGGAGCCCGTTGTTAGACCCTGTGGTTGCACCAGCAAAAGCAAAATTATAGGTGGGCAATCCTAGATCCTTGGGGAGAATATCAGCCCAGATATCGCCATTAGAAGCGCGTACCTTTGGAGGGTTATCGAGGGTAAACGGTGCAGCAACAGAGTTGTAATAGGGATCTTTACTGTAATAGGGACCTCCAAAAGGAGGAGGAAAAGTGGGAAGGGGGGAGATACCAAGGGGAGGACTAGGCGGAAACCAAAACTGACCTCCTGAGCCAAGGTAGGTCAAGGTAGAAAGATTACCTGTATCGGAAAGACTATCTCCAAATACAAAAAGGCTCGTAATTGGATATGTGCTGTTATCGGCGGAAGTAGGACTGAAGGCTTGTTCCATATGCATATCCTCTTTTATTTCTTATGCTGCATAACCCTCTTTAGACACTCTGGGAAAAATAAGAGTCAATTTTCAACTGCAGATAGAGCGAGCATTTGAGCGGTTATTTTCTAACAGAATGGCTAAAATCAAGATTTTTGGGAAGAGCCATTTGTTAGGAGGATTATAGATTATTCTCTTCCGAAAGTGAGGGAAGTGGGATAAGTAGGGAGGCACAATGTTTTTTTTCTTCTGGTTTATTGGCGTAAAGTATCTTAAATCCTGAGCTCTCATAGCAAAGACTTCAGAACTACGGTAAATCCAGGCACTACGTTTTCACCATCTAAAATAGCCGTGGCAGGGTATTGAGTGACAGAACCATCATTTCGATAGACCCAGGCCCGCTGATTCTTGCGGTCAATGAGCCATCCCAGGCGTACTCCATGGGCGATATATTCTTGCATTTTGGCCTGGAGGGTTTCTAGGCTGTCTGTTTTAGAGCGGATTTCGATGACAAAATCAGGCGATAGAGCTAAAAACTGGTCTTCTAGTTCATCCCATCCTTCAGGCAATCGTCCTTTAGCGACGAAGGCCGCATCTGGTGAACGGATAGCCCCGTTCGCTAGTTTGAATCCAGTACTTGGACCAAATACTTCTCCCAAGCCCTGGCTATCTACCCAGGTCAACAGGTAAGCTCCTGCTTTCAATTCACGGTTACCAGAAATTCCACCTGTTGGCGCCATCGTTACGAGTGTCCCATCCGCATTGCGCTCAAACCGTAGCTCTGGATTCTGCGAACTGAGCTGCATCAATTCTTCATCGGTCACAACAGACCAGGCTTGAGCCATTTCCCTGTCCTCAGAGACCATCCTTCATACAGTAGTTTAAGCTGCTTGTAACTTCCGCTATCTGCGATCTTTCCAGTATCCAGGCTCTCGGCTGCAATGCATCACTGCGAAACTAAGGATGTAATCCTGCTCAATGGTGTAGAGAATTGCATAAGGAAACTTGCGGGTTAGACATCGCTGAACATCTTCATCAATCACAGCCCAGCGAGTAGGAGATTCTCTAATTCGATATACCGCATCCTCAACAGCGTTGATAAACGCCTGAGCCAGTTCTACGGTCATCAGTGAATAGCTATAAAACTAAATCAATCTGATGCTTTTCCTTCATGGCAAACTATAGTCATGACTGAAGACTCTTCCACACCAGAAGCTCCTTGGTACATTCACAAACTGCCGGATGAGCATTGTGAAATTTCCCCAGAGCCTACTAAATCAGGGACCTTACAAACCTGGGGACCTTATCCTAGTCAGAATGAAGCCATTGCTCGTCGGGTTGGTTTGATCCGTGCGGGCAAATGCAAGCCCAAAATGTAAGGATTAAGTCCTGTGATCGCGCTATGAAATCTTTTGTCGAAGAACTAAACCTACTTATCCGTGCCCGCTATCCGATTGTCTATGTGCCCACCGCGGAAGAGGAACGCCTGGAACGGGCGATTGCCGAAGCCAGTGGTGAACGCAATCTATACTGTTGGGACTTTGTAGAAGGGTTCCAGATGGCAGGAATCGACAAAGGTAAAGCAAAGAGTAATCCTCTGCAAGCCTTGGAATTTATCGAAGAGAACCGTACAGATAGGGGCGCGGTGTTTGTGCTTAGGGACTATCACCGTTTTCTAGAAGATATTTCGATTGGTCGTAAGCTCCGCAATCTAGCCCGTCGACTGCGCTCAGAACCTAAAACCATTTTGATTACCGCGCCCAGAATTGCGATTCCCGATGACCTCGCTGAAGAATTAACCGTCCTAGAATTTTCTCTGCCGACTTTTGTCGAAATTCAGCAAGAGATAGAACAACTCCTCTCCGATCAAAACCTCAATCGCAGCACCAAAGAAGAACTGATCAAAGCCTGTCAGGGACTTACCCTGAACCGAATCCGGCAAGTCCTCGCAAAAACCCTCGTTAAAGAGAGTGCTCCTTGGTCAACAGGAGGACAAGCCTTGACGGGCCAAACCTTTGCCCAACTAAGTGAAGATCTGGATCTGATTTTGGAAGAAAAACGCCAAAAAATCCGTCAAACTCAAATTCTAGAATTCTATCCGGCGTCCGAGAATATCTCAGACATTGGCGGTTTGGGGGACTTAAAAGAATGGTTGATGCGTAGAGGTGCAGCCTTTAGTGAACAAGCTAGACGCTATGGCCTTCCTGCTCCCCGTGGCCTGCTGTTAGTCGGCATCCAAGGAACGGGAAAATCACTCACGGCTAAAGCGATCGCCCACCACTGGCATTTACCCCTGTTGCGTCTCGATGTGGGACGGCTCTTTGGGGGCTTGGTAGGAGAATCGGAATCCCGCACTCGCCAGATGATTCAACTGGCTGAAGCCCTCGCACCCTGTGTTTTGTGGATTGATGAAGTAGATAAAGCCTTTGGTGGTTTGGGAGGCCAAGGCGATGCAGGGACTTCCCGTCGCGTATTTGGTGCTTTCTTGACCTGGATGGCAGAAAAGAAAGCTCCGGTTTTTGTCGTAGCTACCGCCAACGATATTCAGAATTTACCGCCAGAGCTACTGCGCAAGGGCCGTTTTGACGAAATTTTCTTTATAGATCTACCGTCCCAAGAGGAACGGAAAGAAATTTTTGAAGTCCATCTCAATAAACTGAGGCCCACTACCATCCGCCAGTATGATCTAAGTCGCTTAGCCTACGAAGCTCCTGAATTCTCGGGAGCAGAGATAGAGCAGTGTCTGATTGAAGCTATGCATGCTGCTTTTAGCCAGAATCGAGATTTTACGGGAGATGATATCTTGCACGCCATTAGTCAGATGGTTCCCTTGGCGCGCACCTGCCAGGAACAAATACAACAGCTACAACATTGGGCACGTTCTGGCAAAGCCCGCCTCGCTTCGCGCAAATCAGGAGGCTTACTGGATATGGATATGACACGGAGACTCCCCGATTGACTTCTCTGCCTAAAACCCTGGTGGCGAAGACCGCTCCCCTCAGCCGCTGGCCCCAGCTCTATGTTCCGACGCTGTATTTTGCCCAAGGATTGCCCTATACCCTTGTTAACTTAGTCTCCGCCGTGTTCTTCAAAAATCTGGGAGCGAGTAACGAATTTATTGGCTTGACCAGTTTTCTTTCCCTGCCCTGGGTACTTAAGCCGCTTTGGGGTCCTTTTATCGATTCCTCTGGGTCCCGTCGGAGTTGGATTCTTTGGATGCAGGCAGGATTGGCCATTCTTACAGGCTTGGCCGCGGTGGCTATTTCTACGCCCTTAGCCTTGCCTTTAGCTCTGGCTTTTTTTGTGGCGATGGGACTGGCTTCTGCCACCCAGGATATAGCGATGGATGGTTATTACCTGGATGCCTTGAACCAAGACCAACAGGCTTTGTACACGGGGGTTCGGGTCGCTGCCTATAAGATGGCCGTTCTATTTGGTACGGGCGGCTTAGTCTTTTTTGCGGGAGCTCTTGGAGAACAGACTTCTGTTTCTATGGGCTGGGCGATGGTGTTTGGGGGAACAGCCGCTCTTATGCTGGGTTTGTCCGCTTTCCATAGCTGGGGACTGCCTAGGCCGCTGACGAAGAAAGTCACGCCTGGACTGGGGAATTTCATAGAAGCCTTTCGGACCTACTTCTCCCAGCCTGCGATTTTAGTAATCACGCTGTACATCGTCACCTTCCGCCTGGGCGATGCCTTTATGCTGAAGATGGCCCAACCTTTCTTGTTGGATACGCCAGCAAAAGGAGGGCTTGCCATTGCCACTAAAGATCTCGGCATCATCTATGGCACCTATGGCACCGCTTTTCTCCTGATTGGAGGAGTGGTTGGTGGATGGTTGGTCGCTCGTTATGGCATCAAAAAGTGCATCTTCCCGACGGCCCTCTTCCAAAACGGCGCCATTTTGCTCTACTGGTGGCTATCGATTGCCAAGCCTTCCCTTTGGGAAGTTGGCGTTGTCAATGCCATTGAACAGTTTGCCTATGGTTTAGGGACCGCAGCCTATACTGTATTTCTGATGCGAACCGTACGCCCTGATTCCGAATACAAAGGTGCGCACTATGCCATCGCGACAGGACTGATGGCTTTAGGTCTTTTACTTCCTGGTGCGGTCAGTGGTTATCTGGAAACGGCTTTAGGCTACAGTAACTTTTTCTTAGTAAGTTTTCTGGTTGCGATCCCTGGCTTGATTACCATCTTCTTCCTGCCTGCCAGCATCATGAACGAACCAGAGAAGAAAAGTTAGGGTTAAGCGTAGTCGTGTCTGGCAGGCGCAGCCGGTAAACCCGACCTGTATTTTATGGGCAGTATAAATCAAGGGCAGCATTGAACCTGACACAAGCTATTCCTGTCAAAAAAATGAGAAACACTCGTTGAGGAGCACCTTGCTTGTGAAAAAATTTATATATGCTGCCCTCTGTGCAACAGCCCTGTTAATGCCTCCCGTCGCTTCTGCTGGACCAATTCGGCATCGTATAGTCCATCAAGAACAACGGATTTATCAAGGGGTACAGAATGGAAGCCTTACGGCCAAGGAGTATCGCAACTTACAGCGTCGAGAGCAATCTATTGCTGCCCAACGCTACCGGGATATCCATGATGGGGGTGGGCTAAACCGTTATGAACAGCAACACCTCAACGCCCGCCAAAATAATGTTTCTCAAGCTATTTATCGCGATAAACATGACTAAAGCGCAATCAAAAATGATTAGGGGAGCCCATCTAAACTGTTTGTGACGCACAAAATAGGATGGGCGTATGCTGAGGGCAGGTGAAAGACCCGTTTCTCGGACAATATGGAAAACTGGCTTATAGCGATAGTACTGAATACGGTACTTTTAGGGATTGCCTATATCGCTCCTGTCAAAGTACTCACCCCCATGGGATTACTCCATGCCTGGTTTCTGGGAGTGATGATTTGGGGTATTTTGGGTGCGCCCGGATATGCCGTGGTGTTTTTCTATTTGATCGCTGGCTCTGCGGTCACTAAACTGGGATACGCCCGTAAACAAGCCTTGGGTATTGCCGAAAAACGGGGAGGAGCGAGAGGACCGGCTAATTTGTGGGGGTCAGCGTTGACCGGATTGGTCTGTGCTTTTGGCTATCTGTGGCAACCGAATCCTCTTTGGCTTGTGGCCTATGTCGCAAGTTTCAGTACCAAATTATCGGATACCGTAGCCAGTGAAGTCGGCAAAACTTATGGGAAGAGGACTTATCTGATTACTACGTTGAAGCCTGTTCCACCCGGCACGGAAGGCGCGGTCAGCTTAGAAGGAACTCTCGCCGGGATTGCGGCCTCTATCGTGATCGCGGTTCTTGGCTGGGCCATCGGGCTGATTTCGCCGATTACCATTCTCTGGTGCGTCATTGCTGCTTTTGTTGCCACCACCATGGAGTCTCTCTTGGGTACGATCCAAGACCAATTGAAGCTGACCAATGAAGTGGTAAATGGTATCAATACGGCGATTGGGGCTCTGAGTGCTTGGAGTCTAGCTTTGCTCTTTGGGATTTGAAGAATCTCTCTTCGCTTCACTGCGTAAAGAGGGTAAGGGAAAACCAATCCATGGCCATACTTTAGACAGCAGCAAAGCACCTAAGAAAATAGATACCTGGACTAAGACAATAGTAGGGCCAGAGGAAGTATTGAATAGGCCAGAAAAAAGCATGCCGAAAATAGCACTGGAGCAGCCCAATAGTGTACCCAGGGTGAGAAAGGAAGTGAACTTATGGGTCAATAGTTTAGCGCTAGCCGGAGGAATTACTAGAAAAGCATTCACCAAGAGGATGCCAATCGCTTTGATCGCTACGGCTACGACTAAAGAGAGCAAGATCGTAAAGATATAGCGATAGAAGCGTACGGGAACGCCCTGTACGATAGCCATCTGTTGATTGAGGGTAAGTAAAACTTGCTCTTTCAGGGTGATAAGAAGAAATAAGGCACAGACCAGCAGCAGGACCAGACACTTATAGATATCCCACTCATTGACAGCCAGAATATCTCCGAATAAGAAGTTAAATAGGCTCCCTCGATAGCCGGATATAAAGCCAATCAGAATGATCCCAACGGCGATAGAGCCAGATAGCATAGTGCTAAGAATGATTTCTGAATTCAGGTCTGATTTCTCGGTAAAATATTGCAGTCCTAAGCCCAAGAGAAGAATACAGGGTGCAATCAGCCAGTCAGGATTGACGCCCAAAAGAACTCCCATGGCAATGCCAACAATGGCCGCATGACCAACGGTATGACTGAAAAAAGTCAGTTGGCGTAAAATCACAAAACTTCCTAACAAGGCTCCTAAGATCCCCATCAGGCCCCCTGCGATTATGGCCCGTTGCATAAATCCTTGCTGAAGTAGGTCTAGCAGGTTTTCCATTAATGCTGGTGATGATAACGGGTACGATTTGGACCATAGGCCAACAGTAGGCTTTCATCGGATAACGCTTCTGCTGGGGTTCCTTGGCAAACCACGCGCTGATTGAGGCAAACCACGCGGTCACAGGAACGACTCACCATATCCAAGTCGTGGGATATCTGGAGAATTGTCCAGTGCTCCTGCATCCGCAGTTCTTCCAGGAGTTGATAAAAGGATTCTTCCGCTTGGGGGTCCAATCCCGCCGGAGCTTCATCGAGAATGAGTAGCTTACGGGGATGCACCAGACAGTAGGCCAGGAGGACGCGTTTGGTTTCTCCCCCGGAAAGATTGCCCAAGGGCTTATCGGCTAGATACAGGGCATTGACCCTGATCAAGGCCCGCTCTACCGCTGGCTTATCCTGCTTCCCCCAAGCGCGCTTGGGAATCCCTAAAGCGACGAATTCCGCTACGGTAATCGGAAATGTGCGGTCAAAAGGCAGATTTTGGGGAACATAACCGATGGCCTGCCGTCCTTCTCCCAACTGTTCCAAAGAACGGCCAAACAGACGAACAGTACCGGATTCGACGGGGATTAAACCGAGCATCGCTTGCACTAAAGTGCTCTTTCCTGCTCCGTTGGGACCAACGAGTGCGGTAGAGGAACCTTCTTCTAAATTCAGCGAAACATGAGAGAGCGCAATCTGCGTTCCCTGCCGAACCGTTAGGTCTTCCACCTGGACTAGAGCACTCAAAGCGATACCCTATATGAAGTTTAGATTTCAGCCAATCTTGAGTCTGAGCAGTGATCCAAGACGGCTATGGTTGAGGCAACAAACATAAAAGCCTATGCATAAAAAGGATAATGATTCTCATTCGAGCATACAAGGAAATGTTATAAGTTGCACGCCTGCCTTTCGCTCTAAGCTTTTGGATTGGTATACGAGCGCTCAACGCACCTTGCCCTGGCGCATAAACCAGGAACCATATCGGGTCTGGCTTTCAGAAATCATGCTTCAGCAGACCAGGGTAGACCAAGCTATTCCGTACTATGAACGCTTTCTTGCTCAGTTCCCAACGTTGCAAACTTTGGCTGAGGCCGATTTGCAGGAAGTACTCAAAGCCTGGGAAGGCTTGGGGTACTACAGCCGTGCCCGTAATCTCCATCAGGCCGCTCAAACCATTCATGCTCAAGGTTGGCCTCAGGATTATCAAGGTTGGCGGTCTTTGTCCGGGGTGGGTGACTACACCGCCCGTGCCGTCGGTTCCATCGTCCTCGGTCTAGCTTTGGGAGCGGTGGATGGCAACATCCGCCGAGTATATAGCCGTCTTCTGGGCATGGAAATCTTCCGTCCTCCAGAACTGCAAAGGCTGGCAGACTCCCTGGTAGACCCCGTGCAGCCAGGAGCTTTTAATCAAGCACTGATGGATCTAGGCGCTAGTATCTGTACACCCCAAAATCCCCGCTGTCTTTTGTGCCCCATACAAGATTTTTGCGAGGGCTATGCTCAAGGCCGCGTAGAAGCATTACCCGCCAAAGTCCAAAGAGCTAAGATACCCCATCGCCAATTTCTCGTGGTCCTCCATAAAACCTCTGCAGGTATCTACATTCGCAAACGTCCAGAAAAAGGACTGTTGGGGGGACTGTGGGAACTACCCAATGTAGAAATAAAGCGTGAAATTTTCTCTGGGGTTGAAATACAAGGTCTGACGCCGAAGACTTTGCACACCAAAGTAGAACATCGCTATACCCACTTTCAGTCCACACTCTGGGTCTATGAAGGTCATCTTAGTGTTGGACTTCAATCGGCCTGTGTCTTGGCAGCCTGGAAGGAGCTTGAGCAATATCCCTTTTCCCGCGCTTTTCAGAAGGTTTT
>JBAUTB010000069.1:0-8890 GCA_049582005.1 Gloeobacterales cyanobacterium
AGAAGAAGGCCGTCAAGCTGAAGGAACAGCAGTCGTTCTCAAGCAATTGCAGCACAAACTGGGCGAGTTGCCGAATGAAATTCAAGCTCAGATTATGGCACTGTCGATCGAACAGTTAGAATTATTATCACCTATTGCCTTTCCTACCGCTACCTCTCTCTACAATTTGTCCAAAGTCCAAGTCTGTAGAGGCGTGATTTATCACGCCTCTACAGACGCCTATTTCATACCATCAAAAACCTTAGCAGGTTCCCGGGGAACTCTTCAATCGTTCCCCTGAAGAGGCGATTTTTCCCTCGATCTAGTTCCTCCAGGAAAAAGATCTCTATCCCTGTGGTCTAAGCCCTACCAATCGGATGTTATGCGTTCATAGACCACCCGTTCAAAAACAGTACTGGTATAACCCGCCAGTTTGTCCCAGCGGAAACGGAGGTCCAACTCTGCATGGGCATTGTCTTTCAGCCATTGGGCATAGCCAGGATGCTTGATCACTTCCAGAATGCCCCAGCCTAGGGACTCGGCATTATTCGCCCAGGTGACAACCCCAGTCTTGGTATGCGTCACTACTTCAGGTAGCCCGCCCGCGTCTGATACCACGACAGGCACCCAGGCTTCCATACTTTCTAGGGCCACAATGCCAAACGGTTCATACAAACTAGGAAATACCGCACAATCGGCTATTCGCTGGAAACGGTCTAGTTCGTCATCATGGACAAACCCGGTGAAGTAAACTTTGTTGCCAATTCCTAAAGACTCAGCCCGGTGTCTAAGATGGTTCGTATTGCCGCCTCCGATGATTACGAACTTGACATGGCCCCCCATTTCCCAGAGGACTCTTGGCATCGCATCAACAAGAACCTGCACGCCCTTTTCGTAGGACATGCGACCGACATAATAGACAATTTTTTCGGCGTCTTCGGCATACTTACGGCGAAATCCCCAAAAATCAAAGTTTTCTGGCAGCTGTTTTTTCGCTTTTTTAATACCATTGGCGATAACGTCTATTTTATCCCAGGGCATATTGAAAGCCCTTTCCACCTCGCCTTTCATATACCAGGTGCAGACAATCACGCGCCAGGCTTCATGGCAGAGACGCGCTTCCTTCCCATTGATGTAGTGCTGGGTTTCTGTGTAGATGCCGTTGTAGCGTCCTCTTTCGGTGGCGTGAATGGTGGCAATCATCGGGATCTTGAACAGGTGCTTGAGGGCAATCGCGGCATCGCCCACCAACCAGTCATGGGCATGGATAAGATCGAAGGGATCTTCTTCGGTAATTAGCTTGCCGCCGAAGTAGCCCATAGAGTCGTTCATATTAACGATCCAATGGAAAAAGTCATTGGCTCCTCCTACGGGTACCCGATGGACATGAACCCCTTCAACGATTTCGTATCCCGGACATTCACCAAACTCAACGGTTAACAAGTGGACTTCATGGCCCAAAGCTACCAATTCGGGATAAAGCTCAGCGACATGGCGGGCAATGCCGCCGACAATACGGGGTGGGAATTCCCAAGTCAGGACGAGTATTTTCATAAGTAGGGGAAAGAAAGTTGAGATGGAATTTCTTACTCAATATATAGGTCAATAGTTATTATGTATAAAGCTCAAGGCTTCAAAATACTTTCTAAGCGGACTTATTTAGTATTTAGCTATTCGATTACGCCCAGAGAAAGTCAAGGCCATGTTACCATCTGGCTTAGACCTTATTCCTCTCTCCTCTATGAGCACTGAAATCGGAATTGTCACAGCCCAAGTAATTCCAGACCGGACGGTGGGTCAAATCCATGTTTACGATGGGGCCGGGAAAGGCAAATCCCAAGCTGCCCTTGGGGTCGTTTTGCGTTCTATTGGTCTCGGAATTGCAGAGAACCGTCAAAATAGGGTATTGCTTCTGCGGTTTTTAAAAGGACCGGGACGGCAGTATACGGAAGATTCTGCTATCGAAGCGCTAAGACGCGGTTTTCCTCACCTCATTGATCAGGTGCGCACTGGTCGTTCTGAATTTTTTGGAGCCGACGAAGTCACCGTTTTTGATAAAAAAGAAGCCCGTCGGGGTTGGGATATCGCTAAAGGCGCTATTCAATCTGGACTCTATAGCGTCATGGTTTTAGATGAACTCAGCCCTGTTTTAGACTTGGGGCTATTGCCGATTGCAGAAGTTGTTAGTTCCATTCAGAACAAGCCCAAAGATTTGGAAGTGATCATTACAGGCCGGGGCGCTCCTCCGGAAATCGTTGAGATCGCCGACCTCCATTCTGAAATGAAGGCCCATCGTCGCCCAGAATTGTTGAATGGTCAGGCCAGCGGTACCGAAGCCTCTGGCATTGA
Organism: Gloeobacterales cyanobacterium; assembly: GCA_049582005.1. GTDB lineage: Bacteria > Cyanobacteriota > Cyanobacteriia > Gloeobacterales > PMM-0068 > Sivonenia. Next base: position 2,329 of record JBAUTB010000069.1, read on the forward strand.
AATCTATACGGGAGCCGGCAAAGGTAAATCGACCAGTGCGTTAGGACGAGCGTTACAGGCTATTGGCCAGGGCATTTCCCGCGACCAATCCCACCGCGTATTGATTATGCAGTGGCTCAAGGGCGGCACGGGCTATACCGAAGATGCAGCGATTCGCGCTTTGCGCCAGAGCTATCCCCACCTTATTGACCATCACCGCAGTGGTCGAGATGCCATCGTCTGGAGAGGTAAACAGCAAGAGTTGGACTATGTGGAAGCCGAGCGGGGCTGGGAATTGGCAAGAGCGGCTATAGCTTCTGGGCTATACAAGACGATTATTCTGGATGAGCTGAATCCAACCGTGGATTTAGAACTGTTGCCCGTAGAACCGATTGTTCATTCCCTTCTACGCAAGCCTCGCGATACTGAAATCATCATCACGGGTCGTTGCCACAATCAGCCAGCCTACTTTGAGTTGGCTACGGTCCATTCTGAGATGGTTTGTCACAAGCACTATGCCGAACATGGCATGGACCTCAAGCGCGGAGTTGATTACTAAGTAGCAGTGCCCGTCCAATCCCCAGGTAGTTCAGAAACTGACACGATGCCCCTGAATGTGGACACACTCCTCGAAAAAGCCCTGGATGGATATGCCCTTTCCGTCCCTGAGGCAGGTATTCTGCTGGAACAGAAAGACCCTGCGGTGCTTGAGTCTATTCGTCGATGTGCCGATAGGTTGCGCTCCCAACAGGTCGGTGAGCGGGTCAGCTATGTCATCAACCGGAATATCAATTTTTCTAATATCTGTGTTCAGCACTGTTCTTTTTGTGCATTCCGGCAAGATGAAGGCGACCGAGATGCCTACTGGTTAGACTTTGGAACCATTCTCGAAAAAACCCAGGAAGCCGTTGACTATGGCGCTACTGAAATTTGTATGCAAGGAGGGCTGAATCCCAAAGTCCGTGAGAAAGTTCCCTCAGGTAGGGTGCTGGATTATTATCTGTCCCTTGTCCGAGCGATCAAAGAGAAGTTTCCCCGCATTCATCTGCACGCTTTTTCGCCCCAGGAATCTTTCTTTACAGCCCAAGAAGATAACCTCCCGATTGTAAAAGTCCTTCAAGAGCTCCGCGATGCAGGAGTCAACTCGATGCCCGGAACTGCCGCAGAAGTCCTCTATGAACCTGTGCGCAGACGCCTTTGCCCTGAAAAAATCAATACGGAACACTGGATCCACACCGTCACCACGGCCCATGAACTGGGAATTCCCACAACTTCCACCTTACTCTGCGGGCACATTGAAACTCCTATAGAACAAGCTATCCATCTGGGCGTTCTGCGTTCGATTCAAGAACGAACGGGAGGATTTAGTGAATTTGTGTTGCTCCCCTACGTTGCCTTAAATGCCCCGAAAATGCTCCGCAACAAAGTAGGCCGTGACCAACCAGAACTTTTAGATAGCTTACGTACGCAAGCCGTAGCCCGTATCTTCCTGGGTTCCCTGATCGCAAATCACCAGCCTAGTTGGGTCAAATTGGGTCTTGCTGGGGCAGCAGAAGCCCTCCGCTGGGGCTGTAATGACATCGGGGGAACGCTGATGGAAGAACATATTACCTCATCGGCTGGGGCCCAAGGAGGGACCTGTCAATCTCCAGAGGACCTGCGTAAAGCGATTTTGGAGGCAGATCGTATTCCCTATCAGCGCACTACACTTTATGAGGAGATAGGCGCTCAACCGGTACACAGTTCTCTAGGGGATTGGGAGAAGAAACAAGCCAAGAGGTTGATAAATTTAAGTAGCTGACTCAGAAAATAAGTGTGAGGAGTGTCCACTCGTTATGCAGGAATATATTCAAGCTTTTATTCTGGGGATTGTGCAGGGGATAACCGAATTCTTACCCATTAGCAGCACAGCCCACTTGCTTATTTTTAGTCAAATGATGGGATGGAGTCTTGGCGAAAAGACCTTTGTGGATGCTATTCAGTTCGGTAGTGTGATTGCCGTCCTGCTCTATTTTTCGATAGATATTCGTAACATTCTGGTGGGCAGCGTCAGCGCGCTAAAAGAAAAAGACTGGCAACGGGAAGAGTGGAAAATTCTTATAGGCATTGTTATCGGCAGCATCCCAGCGCTTGTCGTCGGTTATCTATTCAAGGATGTATTGCCTAAAAGCGCCTCTGTCATTGCCTTTGCATCTATTTTGATGGCCGTATTGTTAGGCTTAGCCGAAAAAATAGGCACCCGCAAACGTGGTTTTAATGAACTGGAAACCAAAGATGGAATTCTGGTTGGCGTAGGCCAAATGCTGGCCTTAGTACCAGGGGCTTCCCGCTCAGGCTCTACGGTCACGACCGCTCTATTTCTAGGACTGGACAGAGAAACCGCTGCTCGCTTCTCTTTTCTCTTGGGTATTCCCACCCTAACCATTGTCACCCTGTACGAATCGCTTAAAGTCTTGAAAAATGTCGATGCTTTTGGCCCACTTATCGTTGGTATTTTCTCAGCCTTTTTGTTTTCCTATCTCTCTATTGCTTGGCTTCTCCGTTACTTGCAAACTCAGAATACCTGGGTATTTGTTTGGTATCGTCTGGCTTTTGGCGTAGCGATCATAGGCTCTATTGCGGCAGGATGGCTACGGGGCTAGGAGTCAAGGCTCCTCACCATCCAATATCTTTCAACATCGCTAAATGCTTTTCTATCGGAGCCAGCGTATTGGCTGCAATCATGCCGCTGGCCGCTACTGCAGGGATGCCAATACCAGGAAAAGTTGAATCTCCACAACACAGTAGCCCTGGAAGAGGCGTGCCCGGACCAGGGAAAAGACCTTCTCCTGCCTGGATAGCTGGACCATAGGAACCTCGGTGACGTCTCAGAAAGCGCTCATGGGTCAAGGGCGTTCCAACCAGGGTTACTTCACACCGATCCCGGATATCTGGAATCACGCGCTCAAGAGCTTTCCACATTACTTCTGCTCGAGTTTTCTTTTGTTGAGCATATTCCGCACTGCGTCGATCCAACCCACTCCAAAGTGCATAGGGTTCGTTACCTGGCGTATAGACATGTATCCCATGTTTTCCGGCAGGAGCTAGCGATGGGTCCAGCACCGAAGGAATAGATACGACCACCACGTTTTGAGGGGCGGTGACTCCCCTTTCCCAGTCATTCACCACAATGTAGTGGCAGGCAAGATCTGAGCGGATTCCAGTGGTATCAATGCCTAGATGAAGGTGCATAAAGCTATCGCACTCGGGCGTCGCCTCTCGTTGGGCCCAAAACTGTTTGGGCCGGGCAGCGACTGGAAGCAGTTTGAGCGTATCCCAGACCGATGCATTCGATACAACAGCCCGACGCGCTCTTATCACCTTGCCATCCCGCAATCGCACAGCCACCGCCCGGTTTCTTTCTACCAGCACCTGTTCGACATGGGCACCGAGTAGCAACTTACCCCCATTTCGTTCCAATCCCCGCACAAGGGTATCCACCAGGGCACCACTCCCACCGACGGGATAGTCCAGCACCACACCCGGTCGGTACCATTCTGCGAACATGAAGGCCATTTCTGCGGCGATGGTGCCCTTTGCAGGCAGACCGGAAAGCAGGAAACAAAGCAAGTCAAGCCAGTTCCGAATAAACGGATCTTGGACGACACTATCCATAATTCGGCTAAAAGGGCCTGTCAGTTTGGTGATGCTGGCCGCATGTTGGAAGAGCGAAGGGGCAAAGCGGCCCACAGAAAGAGGGGCACCCCAATCAAAGCGCAATGCTGAAGGAGGGAGGGCGTTTGCGGCCTTAGACAAGGGTTCCATCACCCGTTGGAGTTCACGCCATTCAGCGACGGCCTTCTGCCCCCGGAACTTGGCGAGCACTTCGCAAAATTGGTCTGCTCCAACCGTAGTATCAAAATCTCCCTCTGGTAGGCAGCAACCCCAGGTGTTGTAGTTCACGCAGGGTAACTCTTCGCCAATAGCATCAAGGACCTGTCTCAGGGGATTAGAAGAAGGACGGTAGGACAAGCCAGAATGAAGGGATGGTCCTGAATCAAACTTGAAGCCATCGCGCTCAAAGGAGTGTGCCGCCCCACCAGCAATAGTGTGACTTTCGCAGACAATCACCTCGAATCCATATCGGGCCAATAGTGCTGCACAGCTAAGCCCAGCAATGCCGCTGCCGATCACCATCATATCTACTTCGGCATTCATCTAGAGATAATTCCAATCGGAGTGATTTACAAGGCTGTAATGCCTGCCAATACGACATTTTATTAGCTACTTTGGTTTTAGTGAGAGCCTCACTAAGCTTAGGCTAAGTGGGCTGGGTAGAGCCACATCTCGGTCGAGCGAATTGTTCTGTTTTGTCACCCACCTTACTCTCACTTAAATATCGCTCACAGACATTCAACATACTGGAAGAATACAAAATACTGAAGCCTTGTTAACTTACTCCACTATAGACGTTTGATTTATCTAGACTGGAGGATTAATAATTGACTTTATTCTTTCAAAGATAAGATTGAAATTGCTAAAATCAAAATCGCTGATGAACTCTTCATCTATTTCCACTAAACTTGCAAACCTTGCATTTGAATGAATCCAATCTGAATTTCCAATATTGTCATCAAATATCTTCTTAGTATTTTCTTCATCTATTTTAGGAGCAGATAATTTGGCAATTGCTCTATCTTTTTTATTAGAAGCTGATTGTCTGAATTCCACCTCGTTGTCAAAATGCAAACATTTCCCATCTTTTTCTTTCTTGAGCATTGCGTCAGAATAATAAAACTCTATCGAGATACTTGTATAACTTTTTCTGTCTTCCGGTACAGGTATACATAATCCGTAAACATTATTATTATAGTTTTTAAATAGCTGACCATTCTTTTCTATATCAGAAACAATGTCTAGCACATCTCTATCAAAAATTCCAATTATTTTTCTTGTTTGTGGAACTTTAGATAATTGTTCAAGAAGTATTTTTAGTTTAGAATCATCCCAGTCTTCCTTTATCTCATAAAATTCTACATCGCAATTCTCTATGTTCAGTTTTTCTTTTGCTTTCCTAAGATGTTGAACGTCAGTCTTTCCTTCTGTGATTATTAATGGGGTTGTGCCTTCTTGAATTTTATTCTGTAATAATTGATACTTTTCTTTAAATCTTTTATTTTCACCAATCATCATTTTATAGACTTCTGTATATAGTTCGTTATTCGTTGGATCTTTTGAAATGCCTAAATTATCAAGATCAACAATTTTAGACCTTTCTCGTGCTACATCAGCTAGCCCCATGCTTAAAAATGGAGAATGTGAACTTACGAGGAATTGAACATTAGGAAATAGCTGAAAAAGCTTAGGTAAAATTTCTTTTTGCAGTCTGATATGGAGATGTTTATCCACCTCATCAATAAGTATAATACCCGTAATTTCTAACAATCGGATATTATTTTTAATGTTGTCAGCTTGCCTAATTATTTCTCCAAAAAGACAAAGAATTGAGGATTCACCAAAGGAAAGATTGAAAATAGTAGGATATACCATTTCACCATTTTCAACGTTTTTTAGTATTTGTATGCGGGTACCGCCTAAACCACGAGGACCCACTCCAAATCTTAGAGAACCATGATTCTTTGAAATAAGCATTTGTGAGATAACTAAGTTTAGATTATGAAACAATATTTGATTTAGGGGATTAGTATCTATTCTCAAATCTAATATAATATCCATTATCCAATTTGCAAGTTGTGGTAGTCCTGTTATTACTTCAATAGGATTTATTAAGAGTCCTGAAAAAGAAGATTGTTTTTTGAAATCAAGTTTTACCTTATATGGATCATTGAGATAACCCGGCATTTCAAATCTATATGAGGGGAAGAAAGTTAAAATGTTGTTTGAGAATATTATATTTGCTTTATTCTTGTCAAAATTAGATGACACTTTCTTAATACCATTTTCTTGCTCTAAAACAGATCTTATATCACTAAATTGTATCTTGTTTTCGATTGTTATAGCTTCATTGTATTGATCTTCGGTGCAAATATTTCTAATGTCAAGATAATCAATTTCTTCTCCATCAGTCTTAAATCTTAGATAAACAAAAGACGGTTGATCTTGAAGCAAATTATAAATAGCTGAAGAAAGCCTATAATACTTATTTGCTTTATCTTCGAACTCATTTAGGAAATGTGGCTTTGCCATTTCATAAAAAGCATCGACAATATGTGAAAGTATTGTTGTTTTTCCTCTACCATTTGTTGCTGTCAGAACTGCGATTTCATTCTCGATAAAGTCTAATTCTAATCCGTCAAAAGGAGCTCTGTTTATGAATATAGCTTTCTCTAAGTGTATTTTCATTAATTGCTCCTATTGCTTTCTACTGTGCATTTATAAAACAACTATTGAGTAAACATATTTTTTGCCAATTATCCATATTGAGGGCAATTTACTGAAAAGTCTGCTCACTCGTTGCGTAGTGTAGCACGGAGACGAGTTGCTCTGTATTTTTATCCTGTCCCTGCGGATTAGACAGACAACCTGGTTATAATTTCTAGTGGATAGCTGAGGATATGGAGTCTAGTATTCCTTTCCACAAAAT
>JBAUTB010000070.1:0-26956 GCA_049582005.1 Gloeobacterales cyanobacterium
GGGTCAGCAGGTTCGCCCGATCCACCAGCAACTCAGCCGCGGATTCTTCGTGTCCCTTGCGGAGATAGTTGCGGAACCCGTCTGCGGCCGGCTCCAGTACGGCGAACGAATGCACATCGGTCTGCTCTTGCGAAGCATCCATGCGCCCCGGCGAGAAGGGAACCCTCACGTTGTGGGCGGCCTTCTTCGCAGCGGCCTCGACGGCTGCGCAGCCGCCCAGAACGATCAGGTCGGCAAGCGAAACCCTCTTGCCGCCAGACGCAGAGCCATTGAACTCCTTCTGCACGGCTTCTAGCTTCGACATGACTTTCGCCAGTTCCGCCGGCTGGTTGACTTCCCAGTCCTTTTGCGGGGCGAGGCGAATGCGAGCGCCGTTGGCACCGCCTCGCTTGTCGCTGCCGCGGAAGGTTGCCGCTGACGCCCAAGCCGTGTTGACCAGCTGGGCGATGGACAAGCCGGACGCGAGGACCTTGGCCTTCAGGGCCGCGATGTCCTGTTCATTGACCAGCGGATGGTCGACGGCGGGGACCGGGTCCTGCCAGATCAGCTCTTCCTTGGGCACCAAGGGGCCCAGGTAGCGGGCGATCGGGCCCATGTCGCGGTGCGTGAGCTTGAACCAGGCGCGGGCGAACGCGTCGGCAAACTCCTGCGGGTTTGCCATGAAGCGGCGTGAGATCTTCTCGTAGGCCGGGTCCATGCGCATGGCCATGTCCGCGGTGGACATCATCGGCTGGTGGCGCTTGCTCGGGTCATGCGCATCCGGCACGGTGCCGGCGCCAGCGTTGCCCTTAGGCTTCCACTGGTACGCGCCGGCAGGGCTCTTGGTCAGCTCCCACTCGTAGCCGAACAGGGTTTCGAAGTAGCCGTTGTCCCACTTGATCGGGTTGGGCGTCCAGGCACCCTCCAGGCCGCTGGTGATCGTATCGTCGCCTTTACCGCTGCCAAAGGTGTTTTTCCAGCCCAAGCCCTGTTCGTCGATACCGGCACCCTCGGGTTCGGGACCGACATACCTGAGGGGATCGGCGGCGCCGTGAGTCTTGCCGAAGGTGTGGCCGCCGGCGGTGAGCGCCACGGTCTCCTCGTCGTTCATCGCCATGCGGGCGAAGGTCTCGCGAATGTCCCGCGCCGAGCCCAACGGGTCGGGGTTGCCGTTCGGGCCTTCCGGGTTCACGTAGATCAGGCCCATCTGGACGGCAGCGAGCGGGTTGTCCAGTTCGCGGTCGCCGCGGTAGCGCTCGTCGGCCAGCCATTTGCCTTCCGGACCCCAGTAGATGTCCTCCTCCGGCTCCCAGATATCCGGGCGGCCGCCGCCGAAACCGAAGGTCTTGAAGCCCATCGACTCCAGCGCGACGTTGCCGGTCAGGATTAACAGGTCGGCCCAGGACAGTTTGCGGCCGTACTTCTGCTTGATCGGCCAGAGAAGTCGGCGCGCCTTGTCGAGGTTGCCGTTATCCGGCCAACTGTTCAGTGGCGCGAAGCGCTGCGCGCCGGTGCCAGCACCGCCCCGGCCGTCGGCGATACGGTAGGTACCCGCAGCATGCCACGCCATGCGGATGAACAACGGCCCATAGTGGCCGTAGTCCGCGGGCCACCAGTCCTGCGAATCCGTCATCAAGGCGTGGAGGTCTTTGATCACGGCATTCAGGTCGAGGCTCTTGAACTCCTTAGCATAGTTAAACTCCTTGCCCATAGGATTGGACAGGGGAGAGTGCTGGTGAAGAATCTTCAGGTTCAACTGATTCGGCCACCAGTCTGCGTTCGTCTGGGTCCCAGCCACTGCGTGTCTGCGAGCGCCGCCCGCAAACGGGCACATGCCTTCGCTTTCCTTAATCTCTCTGGTAGTATCGTGCATTTTTCGATCCTTCTGCAACGGTATAATATCTAACACTCTAGCGACTTTCTAACACTTCGGCGTCTATCGATCCTGCCTTTTCCCGTTAAGTCTGAAACGCAGACAAATAGCGGATTAATCGCCAGGGAGGAGCGGTTATGCTATCCTGTACAGTAATCCTGTAGGACTCCTTCATTATGATTCCTGTAGCAAAAAACTATACCAGCTACACTCAGGCCCGAGACAATTTCGTTAAGGTTTTGGAGCAGGTTGAACAGGGCGATTCCATTGTTGTGGTTCAACGCCGTGGTCATGCAGATGTTGCCATGATTGCAGCCGATGAGTTGTCCTCCTTGTTGGAGCAACTTTATCTATTAAGGTCACCTGCCAACGCTAAGCGCCTGTTCGCGGCACTGGAATGGTCGCAGCAGCGGTTGCGTGAATCCCCAATCAATACCACCGTTGAGCAACTTCGCTCGGAAATGGAGGCTAAACTTGAGCAAGAAGAAGCCTCCAAAACCTGAAACTACTGAAATTATCCGCATTGTTCCAGAATTTAGCCCACAGTTTCGAGAAGACTTATTGTGGTGGGCAAAGATAGAGCCCAGATTATGGGAACGACTTTGGGATTTAATTGAGGCTGTTGTTCAAGACCCCTTTTCGGGTATTGGAAAGCCGGAACCCCTCAAATACCTCGGTTCTAATTTATGGTCAAGACGCATTAATTTAGAACATCGCCTTGTCTATCAGGTGGAGCACAACCGCATTTTGTTTTTGCAAGCTCGATATCACTATAAATGAGAAGAACCTAGTCAACCAACTCTGATATCCCGTATGTGTATCAAACTTGCGCGCATCATTGCAAGCACGTCAAAAATTTGAATAAGGATGATGGGATAATTTCAAACCCCATTCCACACATCGGTCGTTCGTCTCAAACTTGTGAAACAATCCTGTCCAATCACCAAATGATCCAATAAGGTCACACCCAGAATTTGTGATGCCTTCAGGAGTTGACGGGTCAAGGCGATATCTTCAGGACTGGGCATACTATCGCCAGAGGGGTGATTATGCCCAGCAATGATGGCTACGGCACCCTGACGAACGGCCTCTCGAAAAACATCGCGGGGAATAGCAATCGTTTCATCAGCAGTCCCCAAAGAAACTAAATGGGTTCCGATAACACGATTTTTGATATCTAAAAGCAAGACCACAAAACGTTCTTGGGGCTGGAAGGCTAACTCTGATTGGAAAATGAGATGAGCCGTTTCAGGACCGTCGATGATGGGACGATCCAAAGGACGGTTAAGGAATGTTCTACGCCCTAGTTCTACAGCCGCCAAGATGGTTGTGCCCTTGGCAGGACCGATGCCGTCAATATCCATTAACTGCTGTGGACCCACTTCTCTCAACGCCGACAGCGGATCATTACTACCCCGTCCCAGTTCATTCAGTAATAAATGCGCTAACCCAACCGCAGAGAGCTTGCCTGGTCCTTGCCCGGTGCCCAGGAGAATGGCGATCAGTTCGCTGGTGGAAAGATTTCTAGGACCTACTTCCAGGAGTCGTTCGCGAGGACGTTCCGTACTGGGCAAGTCACAAATCCGTAGGCGGTAGTTCGAAGTCACTGGGCAGCAAAAAGAATGTGGCTCAGTGTAGATTACCCAACTTGGCTTTGCTTTCCCCGAATCCCTCTTGTCATGGCACAATAGGAAATAATTACTTTTTGTAAAGAAACTAAGATATGTTTTCCCGCAATTTCGCTTTACTTGCTCAGGCAGGGTTCATAGAACCCCCGATGTTTCTCTTTATCGCAGCATTTGTCGCTTGTTTGGCCTGTGGGTTTACCATGCAAGAATGCGGAAAATATTATCTGCGAGACCGGGTAGGCAACCGCAATATGATGCTCATTCCTTTCCTCGGCGTTACAGGGGGCTCCTTAGTACTCATGATCTCAGGGCTCAATTTATTTGGTTTTAGCTTATTCCCAGCAGTTGTTCTCGGATTTATTCTCGTCGCTGTTACCGCAAGACTGATCTGGTGGCGTATTGAAGTGGATGATTTTCAGCCTATTGAAAAACGCTGAGCCTAGAGGAGAGGTTTCAGCTTTGATCACTCAATAGAGCTTCCACAAATTCATAGCTATTAAAGGGTCGGAGATCATTAATCTTTTCTCCAACCCCAATAAAGCGGATTGGAATTTTTAACTCTTCCACCACAGCCAGAGCAACCCCGCCGCGGGCGGTACCATCTAACTTCGTCAGAATAACCCCACTCAAGTTAGCCACTTCCGAGAATACTTTGGCTTGAACCAAACCATTCTGCCCCGTAGAAGCATCCAGCACGAGCAACGCTTCAATATGAGCACCTGTTGCTTTCTTATCAATAATCCGTCGAATTTTTGCTAACTCTTCCATCAGGTTCTTTTTATTCTGGAGACGTCCCGCCGTATCTACCAGCAGGAGCTCTGAACCACGAGCTTGAGCCGCCATAATTCCATCGAAAACGACTGCGGCAGGGTCGGCATTTTTACCTTTATTGGCAATCACTTCTACCCCACTCCGGCGCCCCCATTCCTGGAGCTGTTCCACCGCTGCTGCCCGGAACGTATCGCCTGCTGCTACCAAAGTTTTGTATCCGGACTGTTGGGCTAGATGAGCAATTTTACCAATGGTAGTTGTTTTACCGACGCCATTCACCCCCACAATCAGCCATACATTGAGTTGGCCTCTCTTCGGAGCATAGCCGACGGGATCATCAAACTCTAGCTGTTCCTTTAATTGTGCTTTTAGGAAATCAAAAACCGCTTCTGCGGATAGGGATTCTTTTTTAACCCGAATTTTTAAGGCCTCAATAATCCGGTCTGTACTGGCCACGCCGACATCAGCACTCAGTAAGAGATTCTCAATATCATCTAAGTCATCGGCACTAATAGGGCCTTTGCCCACCACTGCTTTGAGGTCATTGACCAGACCACGACTGGTTCGTTGCAGACCTTTGCGCAACTTTTTCAACCAAGTGATTTCCTCAACGGTGACATCCTCAGGTCGACGTCCTTGAGCACTAAGGACTTCGGCAGACCAAAGGAATCCTTCATCAAATGCTTCCTCTGGAATCAGTTCAGGAGTGGAAGTAGCTTCCCCAGGGACAATGGGCGTGGTGGAGGCACCGCGATTCCAGTTAAAGGCTTTACGCCAAAAGGGAACCTTCTCCGGTTCATCTTCATCCTCTTGGACCCCAGGCTCTGGTTCCGAAACTGCCGGGGTGGGAGGGGGTGACGCAACAACAGGCTCAGAGGCCTCAAAAACAGAGGTAGTTTCAACGGGAGGAGGTGTCTGCATAGAAGGATTCATTTCAACCAATTCGGACTCTTGCACAGCCTCATAGGCGGGAGTCTGAGATGGAATGAATGGGATGGGTTCTACAACTTCAGGACTTTCAACTTCGAGACTCTGAACTGGTTCAACCCAAGGAGCTGCTTCCACCACAGGTTCAACGGGTGCGGCAGGTTCTACCGTCTGTACTTCTTCCCTCCAAGAGCGTATTAGGGCCAGGTAGCCTTCTTCCGTAGTAGGCAGAGCTGAGACAGGTTGGGCCTCAGATTCTAAGGGCTTAGCTTCTTGGGCTTCTTGAACTTCTTGAGCTTCCGCAATATTTGAGGCAAGTGGTTCTGGCTCCGGTTGCGGTGCTGGAACCATGGGTGGAGCTTCCGGCTGGGCAATTTCAGGGGGCGCAGGCGGCGGTGTGCGCTGGTTTTGGATAAACGTAAATTCTCTGGCCCAAGATAGATAATCTGGCTGTACCGGCTCAGTTTCTTCAACCGGCGTGGCTGCTGAGTCTGCTACGACAGGTTCATCGAGAGATTCACTAGGTTCGGCGGGAGCAACATCTTCTTTTTTAATAAACTTACGCTTGAACCAGTCAAATACCATGGCAACCTCATATCCAAAGACAGCGTGCTCTTCGCGCAACACCTCTCTTCTATTGTGCCATCTTCATAAATTGGGGATGTATTACGTACGCTGATTCAGTAGCTACTATCAATGCTGGAAGAGAAAATAGGCTCCACATGAATCCCTGATACCCGTGAAGGGCGAATCATGACGTACTCTCCCTCTAGCTGCAAGGGAATGTGCATATAGTCTTTGCCCATATCTGCCTGCATAAAAATCATTTGGACAATATCATTCACTTCCTTAGCCGTTTTCAGGTTCACGACTTGATGATGACCGCCATCCAGCATGATGTGGAGCGCAAATTCATTGGGTGTTCTTGCCATTCAATTTTCCTGCTTGCCTTTATGGCATGAAATATATTCTCTCCTACAGGTGCGATATATCGTGCCTGTAGGAGTCTCTCCCTAAACTTCCCAAAAACAGAGGAGGGCATAACTTGTGCTTTTAATCACCCTTTAGCCCAATTCACAGGTTAAATTAAAAATGTAACAATTATTCATAAAAATAAGGTTATCCCCCTATTGTCCCCAGGTTATTAACAGGTTATCCACAGTTTTTCCACAGTTTTAAACGAGGTGATACCTGCTAGAGGCTTGTCAAGAGTTTTTGCAACTGATTCTGCATGCAACAAGCAATCGCAAAGTAATGTAATGAAAATATAAGTAAACTGCCGATTCTTTCATTAGATCTGAGACGCATGGTCGCCATGGCGATAAACTTTTGATTGATTGACAGACCCTTTGCTCCCCGGTATCAATAGGATGCATTCACCTCCAAAGAGCACGCAGTCTATGTACATGACCACGGTCAGCATCATGGCGGATATCCCTGAAGAACTTCACGATACTTTACAAGCGTATTTAGAGAAGCATCCTGACTGGGATCAAAATCGGGTATTTACGGCGGCACTGTCGTTGTTCCTGTTGCAAAACAGTGGAGGCGACCGCAGAGCTGCTCGGACCTATTTAAATACTTTGTTTCAAAAGCCTTTGTGAATTTCATAGGCTGAGTGGGGAGACGACGGCTGACAAGGACAGTGCACTACAATACAAAGTGAATATAAAAGTGAATAGAGCTATCTCATAGTGATTCTGTGACAGCCACCTTTGACACCATTATTTTGGGGGCGGGCCTTTCCGGTTTAACCACTGCCTACCACCTCACGAAGAAGGGATATCGCGTCCTGGTTTTTGAGAAAAATGAGCGACCGGGAGGGGCTGTCCTTTCTCATAGCTTGGGCGAATTTCTGTGCGAAGGAGGCCCCAATAGTCTACAGGAGACGCCGGAATTCATCAGTCTGGTGAAAGAATTGAGGTTAGAAGACCGCGTTGTCTTTGGTGACCCAAAGTCTCCCCGCTATGTCTACTGGAAAAATAAACTCATAGCGGTTCCGTTAAATCCTCCCGCTTTTTTGATTTCCTCCTTGATTTCACCCCTAGGCAAGCTCAAGGCAGGCTTAGAGCCTTTTATGCCCAGAGGGAATCCGGATGAATCGATTGCTGAATTTGTAGAACGTCGCTTGGGACGAGAAATTCTTGTCAAACTAGTGGCACCTTTCATCTCAGGAGTCTACGCAGGAGACCCAAGGACCCTGAGTGTGGCTGCAGCGCTCCCGCGCTTAAAAGCTTTGGAAGATGAACATGGTAGTCTCATTCGTAGTCTGCTCAAAGGAAGCCAAAAGCAGCAAGTACCAAGACCGATCAAGCGTCTGTGCTCCTTCAAAAATGGATTGGCAGAACTGCCCTATGCGCTAGCAGGTTCTCTAGGAGAGGCTGTTCAGTACGAGAGCACTATCCAGCGCCTTGAAAGAAGCCAAGATTCCTCCGGGTATCGCATCTATCTGGAAGATGGCAGGAGTTATGACGCCAGGACCGTAGTATGCACCAGCCCCGCCTACATCACAGCTACTTTGCTCGCTGATTTTTCACCTAAAGCAGCACAAGCGCTCAACCAAATTGTTTACCCAGCGGTGGCTACGGTGTGTTTGGCTTATCCTGATAGCGCGTTTTCGACCACTAGCCCTTCTCCTTGCAGTACAGGAGGGTTTGGGCACCTTATTCCTCGGGAACAAGGTGTGCGCAGTCTGGGGGGCATTTGGAACAGTAGTCTTTTCCCTGGCCGTGCGCCTAAGGGGTGGCAGCTCATCACTTGCTTCATTGGTGGTACTACAGACCCTGAAGCGCAGATGCTATCGGAAGAAGCCCTCTTCCAGACCGCTCATCGAGATCTACAAACAGTCCTCGGGGTGACAGGAGAGGCCAAGAACTTGACCCTCACCCTATGGAAAAAAGCCATCCCTCAATATGGAATGGGACATAAAGAACGGATTGCTACAATCCTTAAGGAAATAGAGAAGCTCCCTGGTTTTTATCTTGCCGCTAATTATATCGATGGCGTGGCTTTAGGAGATTGTTTTATCCGAGGGCATCGTCAAGCTAACACTGTCATTGAATTTCTCAAAGCCCTCAGAACCCATCCTGCTGTTACAGATAGAGGTGCTTGAAGGACACTCGCAGTGTGCTCTGAATCCTTGGACTTAATTTTCTGGTGACCTTCAGACGAGGTGAAGATCTGATGAAGAGTCCGTTTGAAAGTATAAGAACCCAAAAGTTTGTGCAACTTTATATTTATACGCACCTAATGGACGAAGGCTTACTCCCTCGTCTTAGATGCTTACTTTCTAGCCTTTACCCATGTTGTCTCCCTTTTCTAAAACCCGCACGAAATCTAAACCATGGTTGACTCCTTCAATTTCTTTAGCAGTAAACGTCCAAAAAAGAGCCAAGAGGCGCAAATAGGAGAAAAGCCAAAATTTTTATTGATTTTGGGGGCTTTAAGTAAAATTCTGGAGCGCCCCGGTGATTTTCAACAAAAAATTCATCATGTTTTTAGTGTCTTAGAGCAAGACCTTGGATTTCAGCTGGGCTGGATCGGTCTCTTGGAGGATAACCATAAAGTCATTTCAGGAAAAGGAGGGTTTGCTCCCACCCAGTCCCCCATTTTCTTGAATCGCCGCACGGTCAAACCAGGAGATTTAGTAGACCTCATTTCCCACCATCCGTCCATTATTCAGATTGGAAATCTGCAGGAGGATCTCCGCTGCCGAGATTGGTGGCCCCATGCTAAAGAATGGAATATTCAAGGAGCGATCGGTTTCCCGATTACCCATCAGGGAGAGTGCCTTGGGGTAGGGATTCTAGGCTTAACCCGTTGGGGGGGAACGCTAGATCGAGAGGCAGAACAAGGCATTTATCTCTTCGCAAATCTCCTAGGTACTGCCTTGAAACAAGATACCAGTAAGGTGGCTAAGCAAGAGGATTTCAGCTCGCCCCTCTACACGCTGGCCGACCGCCTACGTCAGCCTCAGGATGCGGACACTATTTTCCAGACCGTTTGTGCAGAAGTGCATGAACGGATTCAACCCTCGCGGACGGTTATCTACTGGCTAGACCCCGATAACAGAGACTTTTGGGTACGGGCGATGACTCCAACGGTCCTAACCCAGGGCTCCGGTCCTCAATCCGTCAGTCTTGGCCAAAGGTTTCCCCTGAAGGAGCTCTATAGCCTTCATCAAGCCTTGAAAGCAGACCGCCTAGTCACTATTCCCGATTGCCTGAACGATATACGGGGATTGATTGGTCGGAACCATTTAAAGCGCACTCAGTTAATCGCTCTGATGGCATACCCGATTATTTACCAGAATGAGCTTTTGGGTTATTTATCCGTGGAAATGTGCACAGAGCCAAGACTCTGGACAACTGAAGAAGGTCGTTTACTCACCGCCCTCGCCCATCTGATCGGGGTCACGACAACGCAGGTGCGCCTTTATGAAGTCAGTAAGCGTCAAGCCCTAGAGCAGACCCTGATCAACCAAATCACGCGCGATATTCGAGATTCCTTGGACCCAGACCAAGTACTAAGGTCAGCAGTTCAACGTCTGGGAGAACATCTGAATATAGACCGCTGTTTGGTTTTGAACTATAGCAAAACATCTGAGGGACCTTTAGATATCCTTCACCAGTACTGCGCGACGGGCGTGATCAGGTTCACAGGCAAATTCCCGGCTCCTGCCAATGATTTAGAGAAACAAGGATTGACCTCCTCCACCCCTGTCGTGATTGATGATGTCGAAACAGATTTCCGGTTTTTGTCTTGGCGAAAAGAATTGAGCATGGGGGCTACGCGCAGTCTCTTGGTCTGTGGCACAGCCTATCAAGGTCAACCCAATGGTATTCTCTGTCTCCATCGCTGCTACGCTCCTCAGAACTGGACGCAAGAGGAGCGGTCTATTGTCCAAGCGGTAGCCGAGCAAGTAGGCGTGGCCCTGGGACAAGCCGTCACGTATCACCAAGCGAAGGAACAAGCGCTGTTAGAACATCGCCTCAACCAATCGGCTCGGAATGTCCGCGGAGCAGGCAATTCTAAAGCGATCTTGCATCAAGCATTGGTGCAGCTCACTGATCTTTTAAACAGTACCCAAGCTGTATTTTTGCACTATGAGCCCAATGCCTCGGCCTTAACTTTGACAGAATCTTTTCGGCGTCCTTTATTTAGGCTCTCTCTTTTTGCCGAAGAAAAGACAGAAGACCCAGTCTTTTCCCTCTTGGAACGTGATTCCATATCCCTAGAAAATCCATTTATTCAAGAAGTTCTAGAAGATTCTGAACCCGTAGCCAGTGGCCAAAATGACTGGTTCCAATGGTCCTTGGGGACCTCTATTAAAAGTCTAATCGCAGTGCGCGTCCAGCCTATAGGGGTGATTTTGGTTTTGGATGATAAGCCACGCACCTGGACTGCTGTTGAACGCCAGCTATTTTCCCGTCTCGTGCAGGAAATGACCCTGGCCTATAATCAAGCCTGTGCGTTTGAAAAACTTCAAGATCTTAGTCATCAGTTAAAGCAACTCAACGAATATAAAAGCAATATGGTGGGCATTGCCAGCCATGAAATGCGGACCCCCTTAGCTTCGATGCGTCTTTATGTAGAGACCATCCTCAATGAACCAGAGTGTGATGACAATCTAGTCCGTGAACTAATGAGTGGAATGGAAAAAGAATGCGCCCGACTCACCAATCTTTTAGATGACCTGACAACCCTGGTTAATCTAGAAGCAAGCAGTTCTCAGTGGAATTTTCAGAACATCTCAGTAGATAGTCTCATCCAAAAGGTCGTTGAAGAGGTGAAGCCAACGGTTGCTGAATTTTGCATTGACTTTTCCGTGGAAAATCTTGCAAGCAAGCTGAGTATAAATACAGATAGTCAAAAACTGATAGATGTTTTACACAACCTAATTGATAATGCCTGTCGACATACTTATGGGGGCTGTCGTGTAATCTTCAAGGTGATGCCCCAAGACCAAAATATTCTCTTTACGGTTGAAGATAGCGGTCCTGGTGTTCCTCCAAACAAATTGAATAGTCTCTTCCAACCCTTTGTTCGCGTTCAAGAAGTGATGAATCATTCTAAGGGAGGAGCAGGTTTAGGACTTGCTATTTGCAAAGAAACCATAGTCCAGATGGGAGGAGAGATTGCCGTGAGTAGTGAAGTCGGAATAGGGACTACTTTTAAGGTTTTGCTACCTATTGATAGTTCTGATATTAAGAGATAGAAATTATTTACTCTCACGAATAAATCGCTATATTTGATTGCATGAGCCTCTTGTACAGGCGGGATATATCCTGCCTCTCCACAGTATTGCTCTGAAACAGGGTTATTTCTTTCCTCTAGCTCAAAGGCAGCTCGAAGATTAACAACTTTCTTTATAACCGCCTCTCTGTGCTCCATATGAAATAAGCTACAGCAAAAGATCATACTCAAGATTGTGGCCATACCTCTAGGGAAAGCTACACTACAGGCATAGTCGGAATGACCGTCACTCAAAAACGTTTTTGTCATGAAGAAATGCAATTTTATAGTAGGTAACTGTTATGTCACTCCCCAATGGGCCAAAAAATCCAGCAATCTGGCAAATGCTCCACTGGATTACTAGACCGTTTTCATTTATGCATAGCTGTAGCCAAGACTATGGCGACTGCTTCACGGTAAGGTTGGGTGAGAAATTTGCTCCCGTTGTCTTCTTCAGTCATCCTCACCCATGAACTTGTTTATTGAACGCCACGCGAGGTATTCTACGGTCGGTCAGGCGCTGTTGCACTTCAGACTTGAATGAGTCAACACTTTCTAAGTGCGGATATGATTTAGGATTACTATATGAGGCAAACACAGCGTGGCGTGACCATATGGTTAACGGGTTTAAGCGGTGCTGGTAAAACTACTATCAGTCGGGTTGTTGAACAAGAACTACGGACACAGGGATATAAAGTTGAAGTACTCGATGGTGACATAGTACGACAGCACTTAACCAAAGGGTTGGGCTTCAGCAAGGAGAATCGGGACGAGAATATTCGGCGCATTGGCTTTGTAGCTCATCTTCTTACTAAAAATGATGTCATTGTCTTGGTTTCGGTTATCTCACCATACCGTGACCTGCGGGAAGAAGTGCGGCAGGGAATTGGAGATTTTATTGAAGTGTTCGTCAGTGCACCATTGAACGTTTGCGAGCAGCGAGATGTGAAAGGTTTATATCAAAAAGCACGTTCTGGAGAAATCAAGCACTTTACTGGAATTGATGATCCCTACGAAATACCACTGCAACCCGATGTTGAATGTAAGACCGATGTTGAGAGGATTGATGAAAGCGCCACTAAGGTCTTGAAAAAATTGGAAGAGTTAGGGTACATAGAGGTCTAAGCCAGGAAGTTGGAAGACTATGAGTGATTGTCCTAGGAAAACGTTATTTATGAGCTTGGAAGAGGGCAGAGGTCAGATCCTCAAGCGTCTTGAGTCCTTGGCGGGAGCTGCGAATTAGCCTCACGGCCGCGCGGGGACGTTGCAGGAAACTCAGAGCCAGGGCGATGGGTCGAATAGCCCCGTCAGGCCCGATCGCCCCTCCAATATTTGGTAAATCGTGATGACAATCATCACTGATAACGCGTAGAACGGCGATTTGGGCGTGGGGCATGGCTTGCAGAAGCACAGCGCTTTCCATATCGACAATGCTAGCCCCATAGCGATCGCCCAAGCGACGCTTCTCTTCAACCGTGGTGATGACGCGATCGCAGGTGACTCCTGTGACGACTGAAACGCTGGGGAGCCGGTGGGCAAGCCATTGGGTCAGCGCAGAGTCACAGGAAGAAGCCTCAGGCATCTTCGTTTCAAATCTGTTCCAGACAGTATCTATTAGCACTCCATCTCCCACCGCATAGTCAGGGGAGAGGCTACCACCAAGCCCCATGAGTAGAATTGTCCCAGACTGCTGCCACGGTCGATCTTCCTCGGTCTCGAGAAACCGCTGCATTGCCCTTGGACCCGCAGGGATAGGAACAATTTGAGGCCCCATCTGAACCTTTTTCATGGCACGCTGCACTGCTTGGCATTCTGCCCCTGCTGGTACCAAAACCGTCTGAATGCCCATCTCCTTAAACATGTTCTGATGGTGCAGGGTGGTCATATTCCACCTGACCATAGTCCAACTTGAGGATGCGATCGGCCAGATGGAAATAGTGATCGTCGTGGCTAATGACAAAAATTGCTTTGCCCTGAGCTTTGAGGTCGAGCAGAATCTGAGTGTAGAAAAGGTGCTTGAAGGTCGGATCTTGGTCTGCGGCCCATTCGTCAAATAGATAAATGGGGCGATTTTCGAGATAGGCGCTCAGCAATGCCAGGCGTTTGCGCTGACCTTGGGAAAGGGCGATCGTCGAAAACTGTCCACGATCGATCGTGACTTTGTGGTCAAGCTGCAGTTTGTGAAGATAGGTTTGGGCGTTGGCCTCATCAGCGTTACTATCGAATCCCAGCAGGCGCTCAAACAGATAGAAATCCGAAAACACCACTGAGAAGTGTTGCCGATACCACTCCCGGTTATCCGCGGTGAGCAGGCGATCATCGAGCCAGATTTGTCCTGATTGGGGTGAGTAAAGACCGGTCAGCAGCTTGGCTAAGGTTGACTTTCCGCTCCCGTTGCCCCCGATGATGAACGTCAGTTCCCCTGGGTGCACGGTTAAATCCACTGGCCCCAAGGTAAACTCATACGCTTCCTGATCAGTCCGGTAGGCGTGGGTTACGCCTTTGAGTTCTAGTCGGTGCCACTCCTCTATGGACGTTGGCGGGGGTTCAACAATATCCTTGGACGTCAGGCTGAGACCAAGCGTTTGAATCTTGTCCAGGGCAATACTGGCGCGGCTGAGAACGGGCAGCTTATTCACCAGGCTCTCCATAGGGCCAAGTAAATAGGTAAAGGTCAACACATAGCCGAAGCGGGTCTCGGGGCTGATGCCTATCCAGCGGGGGAGGGCAAATAGTACTAAGCCCACTGCAAAAAAGTAGATAAACTTTCCCCAGCTATCCAACACCGCAAATAGAGTCAGTCCCTGACTATTATTGCGTTTGACCTGGAGCGCTGTCGGCTGCAAATCCACCTTAAAGAAGTCCTCTCGTCCCTGGCTATGGAGCTTCAGTTCTTTGATGCCGTCAATCAGGCTGCGAAAATGCTGAAAGAGCCGATCTTGCTCTTCCCGAGCTGCAGCCAGCCCCTGCCGCCCCTTGACCAAGAACCATTGACAGCTCACCGAAGCCACTAGGGTAATCAGTAGCACGAGCACTAAAACTTGCCAGGATAGCCAGGAGATGTACACCATACATCCGGCGGCACTGGCAATATTGATGGCGAGCACGGGCACAACTCCGGCGGCGATGGCAACGGTTTGAATATCTTCGGTCAGCAGTACAAACAGCCTTGGCAGGCCGAGCGTTTCCAAGGGTTTGAGCTCGGTAGCGAGGATTTGTCGGCTGAGCTGCAACTGGAGCTCAAAGACGGCCTCTTCGGAAAAGCGCACGAGCAAAATGCGAGAGACCATGGATGTGGTTAACGCCACCAGCCCTAACCCCACAAAAGTGGCCACGATCACCCCTGTTGGAGGCGTATCCTGCATCATCAGGTAGCTAATCAAGGCAATTAAGCCAGCACTGCACGCGCCGCTCAGGATACCCGTGGTCAGGGCAATGGCAATGGCCTGCCAGGAAGACTGCAATAGAAAAACAATCAGGCTCATGGCATCCTCAGAGGGTACGGCGGGTGAGGATGGCCCAACCGTCTTCTAGTAGCGTGTACAGCACAGGCACCACGATCAAACTCAACAAGGTAGACGTGAGTAATCCGCCAATAATGGCCACAGCCATTGGCTGCCGCAATTCTTCTCCAACGCCGAGGCCAAGGGCGATCGGGATCATTCCCAACACGCTCGATGCCGTTGTCATGATGATGGGGCGCAGTCGCACCAGTCCTGTCTTTAGGATGGCGTCTGTGCGGTTAAGTCCGGCCTGTCGCAGCTGGTTAACGTAGTCCAACAGCAGCAAGGCGTTTTTATCGAGCAGCCCCAGTAGAAACAACAGCCCCAGCAGGGAGACAATACCAAAATCACTTTGGGTGATCAGCAGTGCCACCATAGCTCCGACAAGGGACAGGGGCAGAGAAAGAATGATCACTGCGGGTTCTAACAATCGGCCAAAGGGAATCACCAAGACTCCCAGCATACAGAAAATAGCGAAGATCAGGGTTCTGCCAAAGCTCCTGAGAACCTCGTTCGCCCGATCCGAGTCGCCCCCCAAGTCGATGCGAATATCAGCCGGAATCACTGATTGGGCGATCTCTACCACTGTGTCAGTCGCATTGCCAAGGGCTTTCCCCTGACTCAGGTTGGCTCTCAGGTAAACGACACGCTCCCCATTCTGACGGTTGATTTCCACAATCTTATCAGGGCTATTTCCTTCTCCGGAGAGGCTGACATCGGCAAACCCCGGTAGCTTCTCAACCCGATCTTTTATTGTTGTAGCAGCAGTTTGCAAAGCCCCTAAATCCTTTCCCACCAGTGCGATTTGCAAGGGTTTTTCACCCCCGGTATCCACAAATTGGATATCTTCTACGCTGGTGATAATGCCATCCTCCTCCGGTAAGTCTTTCCTTAGTTGGGTTTGTACCGATGCGGTGTCACGATCGCGATCGCGTCGCAACTGAATATGCAGGGTGCCCTCGTTGGGTCGCCCCCGTCCGCCCACGGTCGTTAAGACGGATTCCACTTCCGGTATCTGAAACACCGTTTTTTCAAGAGCATCGGCGCCCTTAATCGTCTGTTCTAATATGAGCTGCCGCGGATCTACGCGCTGCGCTAAGGCGGTTATCGAGGGGGGCAATTGTGCCTGCTGCAGTTGGGTCAGGTTTGGACGTTGTGGGAGAGGAGCCGTGTAGTTGAGATAGAACTCGCCACGATCAAGTTGGGGGATGAACCCTTGGGGGATCAATGGAATGATCACAATTCCCGCCAAGAAGCTCACGATTGCTATGGTCACAACAGACCAACGGTGGTGAAGGGCCCAAACTAGGAGCCTGGTGTATGCTCGCTCTAACCATGAACTGGGCACCTTTTTCTGAGGCACCCCGTCGGCCTCCCCTAGGGAGGAATCTATGGCCTGAGAAGGTTTAAGCTTCTGTCCCTGCATTCGCAGCCAGTAGACTGCCAACACAGGAGAGAGCGTCCGTGCGACCAACAGTGAAGTGAGAACCGCTGCCGATATGGTCAGAGCAAAGGGTTTAAAAAACTGCCCGACGGTTCCCCCCATGAAGGCAACCGGCACAAACACCGCAACGATGGTGAGGGTAGAAGCCGACACTGTTAGGCCAATTTCCTGGGTGGCCTTAAGGGCTGCCTGACGAGGAGTCAACCCTGATTCAAGATGACGAACGATATTTTCAATTTCGACAATGGCATCGTCCACGATAATCCCGATCACCAACGCCAGCGCCAGCAGGGTAATGGTTTCCAGATTGAACCCCGAGATCGCCATCACGATAGAGGTGCCCAGGAGCGATAAGGGAATGGCAAGGGCCGTAATCAGCGTGGCTCGCCAGTTGCGCAAAAAGCCCAAAATAACGAGCACGGCAATGCCGATCGCACCCAGCAAGGCATCAATAGTGGCCTGAGAGGAGTCTCGAATATAGGCGGCTTGGGTGACGGCCTTGGTCAACTGCACTTCGGGTAAATCAACTCGGAGTTTTTGAATAAGGGCCTCTACCCGAGCTACCACCTCCAAGGTATTCGCATCACCTCGCTTTACCACCTGCAAGGCCAGGGATTTGTTTCCATTGAAGCGAATTAAGGTCGGCGGATTTTGAGGATTTTGTACATTCGCCAGCAATCCGGCGGCTATCTTCTTCTCTCCGGGAGCAACCGATTGGCTTCCGGTTCCCAGCAAATCGACCCGCAAGACCCCGTCAATTCCCCGTAGCGGCGGCAATATATCCTTTTCAGCCAGTTCTGCTAGGGCTTCCAGGCTGAGCGTTGAACTCGATAGGGCATAGCTGATGGCAGTCGCTTCATTCAAATTTAGAGGAATGACCTTATAGTTAGCCTCTATAGGCAAATCCAACTGTTTTAAACGCTCTTCTACCGCATCAGTAGACGTGTCCAATTTCGTGCCTACCCTAAACCCGAGGTTAATGACGGTTCTTCCCGCAGACGTAGAGGAAACCATTTTGTTTAACCCCTCCAAAGGCTGAAGCGCTTTTTCAAGGGGCGTGGTAAGTTGTGCTTCGCTGTTTAAAGCGGTTTCAAGAGGGGCGGTGGCCGTTACCACAACCACCGGGAACGTAACATCGGGAAAAAGCGCATATCTAAGCGAGCTAAAGGCAAAAAAACCCGCTACCCCAATCACAATCCAGCAGCAAATCGTGAACCACGAATACTGAATGGCTAGCCGAGAAATGTTTAAGCGTTCTCGAAGGGAGTCGAAGGTAGAGCGGGGCATTGGTCCAGGTTTCAAAGAGGAAAATTGTTGCTATCCTACCGTGATCTTTCCGCTAAGGTGCTGTTTCCTCCATACACACCAGGCAACCGCAACAATTTCCTGATGACTTGACAGGGGCGCTAACGAACCGACTGGGTAAGCGGTTCTACAATCGCTATCACATCCTCACGGCTGAGCTTTTCCCTTCCTTGGGAAAGGGCTTTTAAGGTTCCGTGGGCCAAGGCTAGCGGAATTCTGCAAAATAGCAAGGCAGGTCCTTTTGGGAGTGCTGCTGTATAGGCGTCTGCTAGGGTCAAATTGCGGCGAGCGTAGCGCTGCATATCTTCTGACGTCCATCCCGTTGGATAAAAGTCGACGCCCCGTTTCAGGTCTTCTCTATGGTTGCGCAGAATGTTGACGGCTTGCAGCCCACGCCCAAAGCCGATCGCTTCCATTCGGCTTGTCTCAGTGCCGTCATGCCAGGCCCATAGGTCAGACAGCATAAGTCCCACGGTCCCCGCCACGCTGAACGTGTATTGATCCAGATGGGCTTCCGTTTCGATCAGCCAATTACACTCAGCCCAATAGGCCATGCGGTCGGCCATCGCTGCAGTGGCATCCCAAATTCGAGGCGCAATCGTGTCGGGTGCGAGGCGTGCCCATTCGCCAATGCGCAAGGTCACTTCTTCTAGCTCATCTTCATACTCGGCTAATCCCTCTGCAAAGTCGTTTACCTGAGATGACTTCGTACCCGCTTGTAGATTTAGACTGATCTGTCTTAACAACTTGGCTTTTACAATGTAGCTGAGACTAGGGTGATCTTCAATTTGGTCAATAGCTCGCATACAGAGGTAAGCAGCCGCAACCGCCTCCCTAAGACCAGACGGTAAGAGGCTGATAGGGATATAGAATGTACGACTCGTGACTCTTAGTAATTCCAGTGGGGTATTAGTAGAAAGCATAAAATTAACTCCTCACAGGTTTATGAAGAGAATACAGGGTTAGGAAGAGAATAATGCATTTTTGCAACGTCTAGAACATCCAGCAACAAAATCATCGCGAATTGCGCAAGTATCAAATTGTCGAAACTCTAGGGGTACAAGGGGAGGTGATTGAGAACGAAACCCTCTCTCACCTCTCTCTGCAACCCTTCAAACATGTAGTGCCCAATCGACGTATTTTGACGTATTTTATTGATGACTTATAGTTAAAAGCCTTTCATAATAAGGCTTTTAACTATAAGTCATCACCGTAACTTTCTGTTCAAATACGCACACGGGGCCTAGTATCGTATACCCGCCCCTTCCAAGCCCCCCCCTGCCCTACCCAATGACGCCGCGCAGAATCCAGTGTCATCAGGGTATACAGCAGGGCAATAAACGGCAACGCCAACACCGGAGTCCCGCCATATAGCCGCAGAGTAGGACAGTAGGCCACCGCCATGAGCAACCAACCCGCTAACCCGGTTAACGCCAAAGCAAGTTCTCCCCAAACAAGCCCCAAGACAACTCCTAGGGGAGAAACCAAATAGACCAGTAGCATCCCCAATACCGTACCCATGAGTAGCCAAGGAGAATAGTTAAGTTGGCTATAAGCGCTGCGGGCCACCATATTCCAGATGCTGGACAGATCTGAGTAGGGTCGCAGGCTATGGGTGGTGGTGCTGAGGCCGAGCCAGATGGGACCACCAGCTTTGACGGCAGCCCCTAGGGCGCAGTCATCGATCAAGGCATGACGAATCGCTTGGAGGCCGTCGATGCGTTGGAGAGCACTGAAGCGAATCAGGGCGCATCCCCCCGCGGCAGCGGCCGTCTGTTTCTGGGGATTGTTCACCCACGGAAAAGGGTAGAGCATTTGGAAAAAGAAGACAAAGGCGGGAATCAGCAGCTTTTCCCAGAAGCTCTGACAACGCAGCTGCACCATGAGGGAGACCAGATCGAGCATGTCCGTTTCGGCCTTGGTCACCAACTGCTGCACACTGGAAACGTCATGCTTGATGTCGGCATCAGTAAAGAGCACATAGTCTGGTGGAGTGGGCTGTGCCGTTAAGTAACGGAATCCCTGCTCCATAGCCCAGAGCTTGCCCGTCCAGCCTGCCGGCAAGGATTCCCCGGACAGAATCGTGAGGCGATCGCCTTTACCCAAAGCGATCGCCTCCTTCCTCGCAACCGCCTTCGTTCCATCTGTACTCTGGTCATCCACCAGGACAACGGACAGAATCCCCGGATAGGTTTGGGTCAGGTGTGATCGCGCCGCCACTGCGATCAATTCCGCCTCATTCCGCGCCGGAATCACCACTGCTACCGTCGGCCAGGTCGCCAACTCATGGGGTTGCTCAGCCTCTAATCGCTGGTCAGCCCGCCAAAACTGTCCCCAAAAGACCAGCATCCCGATCCAGATCAGGAGCGCCAGAACCGTTAATCCCAAAGCCACGCTTGCCATCGCCGTCATGTACTCTCAATTCCCTCGTATCATAAACGAGGTAAACTCGTGCCCAATAAATTTGGCTGTAGGCTGATAATGCGGCGGAATCTTAAGTGATTTCGGAGTTTGTCGGTCGAGGAGTAACTTTTTTTAATACTCGATTTCTATTATGCTGCCGCAATACCCAAGGTTGGTGTGAAAACCGCAGATGCAAACCAAGGACCCACAAAAACTTGCCGTATTGGAGCGGGCGATTACTGCAGCGCAAAACTACCTCCTTGCCCTTCAACATCCCGACGGGTATTGGTGGCCCCATCTGGAGTCCAATGTCACCATTACGGCAGAGATTATTCTGCTGCACAAGATTTGGGGCACCGATAGCCATCGTCCCCTGGCCAAGGCAGAGCGATATTTACGATCTCACCAGCGAGACCATGGCGGCTGGGAATTGTTCTACGGCGATAATGGCGACCTGAGCACGTCCGTCGAAGCGTACATGGCGTTGCGGCTTTTAGGAGTTCCCGCCAACGATCCGGCATTGCTCAAGGCCAAAGACTTCATCCTCGCTCGCGGCGGCATCAGCAAGACCCGCATCTTTACCAAGCTGCACTTAGCTTTGATGGGCTGCTATGCGTGGCGTGGGTTGCCATCTCTGCCAGCCTGGGTCATATTGCTAAAGCATCCCTTCCCGATCACTATCTACGAACTTTCCAGTTGGGCGCGGGGTAGCACCGTACCTCTGCTCATTGTCTTTGACCAAAAGCCCGTCTATAGCATTGAGCCTGATGTCACCCTCGAAGAGCTATACGCTGAAGGCATCCACAATGTGCGCTGGGAACTGCCTAAAGCGGGGGATTGGAGCGATCTCTTTGTCTGGCTCGATGACGCGTTCAAACTGGCCGAGTCGCTGAACGTTACCCCGTTTCGAGAAGAGGGCATCCGGGAAGCCGAAAAATGGATTCTCGAACGGCAAGAAGCGACCGGCGATTGGGGCGGCATCATTCCTGCCATGCTGAACTCCCTGCTAGCCTTGCGCTGCCTAGGGTACGACGTGAACGATCCTATCGTGCGGCGCGGGCTTCAGGCGGTGGATAACTTCTCGGTCGAAACTGAGGATACTTACTGGATACAGGCTTGTGTTTCGCCTGTCTGGGATACCGCATTATCTGTGCGAGCGCTTACTGAATCTGGCCTTGCCCCCAATCATCCTACCCTGGTAAGAGCCGGAAAATGGCTGCTTGACAAACAAATCCTCGACTATGGCGACTGGATGGTCAAAAATCCCCAGGGCAAGCCGGGCGGTTGGGCCTTTGAGTTCGATAACCGCTTCTATCCAGATGTGGATGATACGGCTGTTGTGGCGATAGCCCTGCAGGATGTCCACTTGCCGGATGAGACATTGAAAAAAGAGGCGATTGCCCGGGCGGCCCGCTGGATAGCGACTATGCAATGTAAGACAGGAGGCTGGGCAGCCTTCGACATCAACAATGATCAGGAGTGGCTCAATGCTATTCCCTATGGCGATCTTAAAGCAATGATCGATCCCAGCACCGCAGACATTACTGGCCGGGTCTTGGAGATGCATGGTCGCCTATCTCGGGATAAGCATTTGGCCACTCGCTATGCGTCCGATCTAACTCCGCAGAGACTTGAGCGTGGATTAACCTATTTGCTCCAAGAACAGGAAGCTGATGGAAGTTGGTTTGGACGCTGGGGAGTCAACTACATCTATGGTACGAGTGAAGCGCTGACCGCTTTGGCGCTGATAGCTCCAGAACGCTTCCGGGTTAACATTGAACGCGGAATCGCCTGGTTAGTTAATTGTCAAAATCCCGATGGCGGCTGGGGGGAAACCTGTCGCAGCTATGACGATCCCAGTCTAAAAGGACAGGGCCCTAGCACCGCTTCTCAAACAGCTTGGGCACTGTTAGGACTGATTGACACTACCTTCTGCGCCGATGCCGTAGCAGAACGATCTATTCAAAAGGGAATTCAGTATCTTCTGAGCACGCAGACCGATGAGGGCACTTGGGAAGAAGCCGAGTTCACGGGAACCGGTTTCCCCTGCCATTTCTACATTCGTTATCATCTCTACCGACATCATTTTCCGCTGATGGCACTGGGCAGATATAGCGCTTGCTATTTAGAGTAGTCAAAAATTGGTAACAAGCTCAGCGGGTTAGTCCTCAAGTCCATGCAAGCGGTATCCCCACTGCTCAATATAGGGAGACCAGTGACCCTCGATGGTGGAAATCGTCTCAGGATCAAGCGTGTAGTCGTTTTGGCGATAGTTCTGCAAGCTGGCTAAATAGGATTCAAGTTGGGGATACACGATTTCAAAATCAGGGAGTTCTAACTGCGTAAAGAGGGTTTCTAGCGTTTCAAGCGGATTCGCTTCCAGATCTTCAAAGCGGACTTCTGCAAACTGATGCGAGGGTAAATCTGCGGTGTCCATTTTGAGAGCTTGCATCAGATAGGGATAGCTCTCCAAGATCAGGGATTCTATCGGCAAATTATCGTAGGACTGCAGAGCCAACTCTGGCAGCAGGCGGGTGAAAAAGTGTTTGGTTGAGGGAAACACTCGATATGGGTTGCGGTAAATGTGAATGAATTTGGCCCTTGGCCAGACCGCGCGTAGATGGCGAATATAGCCGGTGTAGACCGGGTTTTTGATGATGAGCTGGCGGTGTCCTTGATGAATCGAGACTTTTTGAAGCAAGTGACGGTGGAGATATCGCCAGTGGTCCAGATCCTTGCTTTCCTTGTCTACAAAAATTTCCCGTCGGAAATGAGCCTCAAAATGCTGGGGAAAATACAGCCCATGATAGTAGGAAGCCGCTCCCATGGTCGCTAGGGGAATGGAATCCTCTTGGGGAGAGTTGGGAGTGACTGCGACATTGTCCACATAGCGGTCTTGAGGCAAGGCCCTCTCCAATAGAGACTCCAGGCTTCTGACAATGCCTAAGATATCCCAGGGGAGCCCCGTTGCCAGTGGAGTGATGTAACCGAAGCTGGATGACTGGGCCAACAGGTTATGGAGGTGAGTAGTTCCCGATCGCCAATATCCGACAATGAAAACCGGGTCAATCATCAGTTCAGCCTGTTGCTGGGCCAGATTGAAGAGCGTTCGCTCTGCTGTTGAAAAGGGCCAGCGCGCCAGGGATACCGCTAAGGCAATCGCCACTTGTGGCCACCGATTTAAGGCGATTGGCCCGTTAGCAAGTAACAGCTTCAGTAAGGTATCTGGGGTGCTGCCACAGAGGGGATGAAACAGACTGGCCATAGTCGTGGCTAAAGGTCTCCAGCCTTAGTACGCATGGCCTGAGTGGCCAGGGTTTTCCCAAAGTCCCAGGCAGCTCCTGGGATTCGGTGGGCATCGCTAACGACATCGCTGACCGCCTCTACAATCCAGTGGCGATCGGCTTCAGTCAGGATCAAAGGCGGGATAAACTTTACCACATTCATACCATAGCCAGCTACCTGGGAGAGAATGTGATGGCGCGTAAAGAGCGGCACCGTGATGATCTGGGAAAACAGGCCTCGGTTGGCGGTCTCCAGCATTTTCCAAGACATCTTGAGCGCCAAGCTTTTGGGTTCTGCGAACTCTAAGGCCATCATCATGCCTAAGCCGCGCACTTCTTTCAGACACTCATATTCAGTGACGAGGGGCTGTAGGTCCTCCACTATTTGCTGACCGATCCGAGCAGCATGGCCAATCCAGTTTTCCGTTTCCAACACTTCTAGGGTGGCAAGTCCAGCCGCCATTGCTAGATTGTTTTTACCAAAGGTGCTGCCATGGACAACTGCTCGATCCATACGGTTAAATACTTTGTCAAAAATCCATGGACGACAGGCGACGGCCCCTACTGGCACAAATCCGCCCGATAATGCCTTCGCCATGCATAGCAAATCGGGCTCTACTCCGAAATGATCGACGGCCCACCACTTGCCCGTGCGACCCAGACCCGTCTGCACTTCATCGGCAATAAACAAGCTGCCATATTGTCGACAAAGGGCTGCGGCCCCTGGCAAATAGTCAATTTCAGGAATCCAAACCCCGTGCCCCTGAATCGGCTCGGTGATGAACGCCGCCACATCTTTTCGGGATAGCACCTGTTCCAGAGCCTTTAAATCCCCAAACGGGACTTCAATAAACCCTGGCAAAAACGGGCCGAAGCCACTTCTAAAATGGGGATCCCCTGTGGCGGACAAAGACCCCATTGTGAGCCCATGGTAGCTGCCCTGGCAGTAAACAATCTTGGAACGCCCTGTAGCATAGCGGCTAAATTTGATCGCCGCTTCGACACTTTCGGTGCCTGAGTTCGCGAAAAAAATCCGATCCAGCCCAGGTGGGGTCAGCTTTTGCAGACGCTCTGCCAGGAGTCCTGACAATAAAGAGACATCCATCTGAACCAAATTAGGCAATTCGGCGGATAAGACATCTTGCAATGCCTGGACAATGGTGGGATGGTTGCGCCCTAGCACGAACACCCCAAAGCCACTGAGCAAGTCCAGATAGCGATCGCCCCTGCTGTCAAACAGATAAGAGCCTTCCGCTTTCACATAGTGCCGATCAAACCCGATCGTCTTGAGCACATTGACCATCTGGGGATTGAGGTACTGCTCATGCAGCGAAAAGTTTTCTCGCTGCCGCTGTTTAATCAAGTCAAGGATGTTCATGTTGGATTGTCAGTAAGGTCAGAGCAGGTTTCTCGCAATGTGTAGGGTTAAACAGAAGAGCCCCATCCCTTCCCTTAGGGATGAATGATTGCCATAGAGGGAAGGCCGATATGGCAAAACACCAACGGTACACCCTAAATGTCATGTCTCACTTTTTTAGCGCGCAGTTCCTAGAACACCGCTAAGCGATCGCATCATGTTCTTAGGTTGCAAGGCATCCTCAGCTGCCGTCGGCTCATATCCGCAGTGAACCATGCAGTCAGCACATTTGGGATTACCGCTTTTATGACCATACTGATCCCATTCGGTGTTATCGAGCAGCTCTTGGAATGTCTTATAGTGTCCTTCATTGAACAGATAACAAGGTTTTTGCCAGCCCAAAACACTGTAACTTGGACTGCCCCAAGGAGTACAGTCATAATCTTTCTGTCCTATCAGAAAATCGAGAAAGAGGGGATTATGATTGAAATTCCAGGCTTTCTTACCTTCTTGAAAGGGCATGAGAATTTCCCGGAACAGAGCTGTAGTTTGATTCCGCTTGAGAAAGTGATCCTGGTCGGGTGCCCATTCATAGTTGTACCCAGGAGACACCATCATTCCATCCACCCCTAAGGTCGTGAGATAGTCGAACAAATCCTGGATATCTCTAGGGTTAGTGCCTTCAAAAACGGTCGTATTTGTGGTAACGCGGAACCCCTTAGCTTTGGCGGCGCGAATCGCGCTGGTAGCTATATCAAATACGCCTTTACGATCCACACATTTGTCATGGATTTCCTGCATACCATCCAGGTGAACACTGAACGTGAGATAGGGAGATGGAGAAAATTTGTGCATGCTCTTTTCTAATAACAACCCGTTAGTACAGAGGTAGACAAATTTCCGACGCTCAACCAGACCCCGGACAATCTCATCAATTTGCGGGTGCAAAAGAGGTTCTCCACCAGGAATCGAAACCACAGGAGCCTTGCATTCTTCGACGGCTGCGAAGCAGTCCTCAGGAGACAGATTCTGTTTCAAAATTTCAGTAGGGTGCTGAATTTTGCCACAGCCAGAGCACGCCAGGTTACAACGAAATAATGGTTCTAGCATAAGCACCAAGGGATATCGCTTACGGCCTTTGAGGCGCTGAGCTACCAGATACTGCCCAACAGCAAGAGCTTGTTGTAGGTGAATACCCATAATTCCTCAAATTTCTGATTCTAATATTGAATTTACTTTTACAAGCTTATTAAACCACGTCCATCTTGGGACCTAGAGCTTTTTGGATCAAATTCCTATCCTGGCAATAGTCTCAATCCTTTACATCGCAGACAATCTGAGTGATGTGGAGGCGCAATACGATAGTTTCTACAGGTGAGATCCTAATACTTCAAACTTAGTCTCACCTTTTCTTCTGGCTTTTTCTAGTCCGTCGAACTGATGTTCTCTTACGTTTAAGGCAATATTAGGTAATTTGGTGCGTCGTCACATTGTAAGACAAAATGCCTTACAATTAATAAGCTAAACATCATAATCTTAATCATGGCGACTAAGACAAAGATCACAGTCACCGTTGACGCGGACCTGCTACATTCCCTGGAGCAGTACAACCACCAGAGCCGCTCTGAGCTGGTAGAGACAGCGATGCAATGGTACCGTAAGCACCTAATTGACCAGAAACTGCTTAAGTTTTATCGCCAGCACCGAGAAACGCCAGAAGAGCAGGTTTGGGTTGACATTGCATCTGAAAATTTAGGCGCGGCCTTTGCGGATGATTAGACAAGGGGAAATTTACCTGTGCAAAGCTATTAGGTCCTCAGGTGACACCAAAAAAAGACCAGCGCTGGTGATTTCAGAGAATCGTCGGAATCAATACAGCAGCACGATTCTAATCGTTCCATTCACCAGTAGAATCGACCAGCTTGCGCCGACAAGAGTTTTGGTGCTCCAGGGAGAAGGCGGATTGGAGTACGATTCAGCGGCCATGTGCGATCACATCACCACTGTGAAGCAATCGCTACTGGAGCGAGGACCCTATGGGGGAGTCATTAGCCATGAAGCGCTCAGCCAGATTCAGGAAGGGATTATGATTGCCATCGGGTTCTACTAAGACTAGTCGGAAGCCCTTAGTGTCTTAATGGTACGAAGGCTTGAATTGTATATGGGGCTTGTGTTGTACGACTTAAGAGCTTGGAAAGATAGGTCAAACTCCTTCCCATTAAGGCAGTGATGTGGCTGTGGTCTCTCC
>JBAUTB010000071.1:0-4099 GCA_049582005.1 Gloeobacterales cyanobacterium
CCTGAACGCCATTAGCGGTCATAAAGCCTGCCGTTTCACTTGCCCGGATCGCCTTCAAAAACGCCTCTGCTTCGGTTTCTGGAGGACAGAACCAGTGGGTTGCGATCGCGCCATAAACCGCCCTCAAATCTGACACCGATTGCAGCGTCAGCAAATCGCCAAAGGTGAGTTCACACACCTCTCTGACTGCCGCATCGATCTGTACCTCCGGCAAGGGTTCTAATTGCTGCCACTTCTTCCAGGCAGAAACGACCTGACTTGCTCCTGTGAGCGTCGGCACCTCCAGCCCATCAACGACGATGGAAAACCCCGATTTTTCTTCTACGCTCTTTTCCATCAGGGTTTGGATCGCCCTTCCCGTCACCAGCACCAGCCCTGTAGCTGCTTCTGCCCAGTGATTGGAAAAGAGGAGTTGATCGACCGCGCGATAGATCAGTGCATTAATGGTTCCTGTCTCCAACATCCTGCTGCTTACCCTCTTGTCCTCAACCGCCTCCCCTTTCTGAAACACCTCCAGAACCTCCACCCTCGGCATGTCCAACTTTACCCCCGGCAATCCCGAAGTCCGATCGCGCAGGCGGTAATCATCATAGTTTTGTCGTGCCGAGTAATTGGGGATTTTCTCTCCATCGTCAGACAGCTTAAAATGCCCTTGAATTTCGGCTTTAAAGCGATGGTCGGGCACCCAATCCGGCTTGTAGTAGTAGGTGGCAATCTCCGCATAGACCGCCCGAAACAGATGGGTATAGAGGCGTTCGCCATCATCATTCTCTGCCTCCCTTCCTGGCACCAGGTCAGCGAAGTGCTGACGACAGGCATGAGGTACTCCAGAGTACCTGGCATTAATGCGACGTTTGAGATGGTTATCTGGCAAATCGAGAGCCTTGAGGTCTTCAATATTCCAAACGTGTTTAAGATGATTGATTGCCCCCAACACCCTTTCAGCGGGAGCCAGGGTAGGGATTTCAAACTCCATCCCCACCTCGCCGCGACGCTTGACCGCCTCCGAAAACAACAAACTATAAGCCGTCTTGGGTTTGAACTCAGAAATGAGGATTTCACTAATGCGGCGACCGACCAACACTGCCAGCCCTGCTGCCACGTCATCAGGTTCATCACTGTCGAGAAGCTTGATCGCTCTCTCTACCAATTCATCCGCTTGCTGCGTGGAAAAGAACTTATTTTCACGGGCATTGAGACGGTTTGCCTGCTCATTGTTCAACTGGGTATAGACCTCAGAAGACAGCAGTACGAAAGGAATGACCGGATGATTGGGGTCAATGGTTCTGAGGGCATTGGCGATATCGGTGCGCCGATTTTTCTGTTGTCCTGGAGTTGTGAGTTTCTTCTGTTCAAACAGATCATCAATTTGTGCTGCCCACTCTAAGGCAATTGCCTCCCACCCTGAAGATTGGGTGGTCAGATCCCACACTTGAGGCAACAGGTCTGTTAGAGCTTGTTCGAGCCAGCCAGTTTTGGCTTGAGTCGCTGCTTGCTTGAGGAGAGAGGCATCCATAGCGGAACGAGTAAACTTATCCTATTGTATCGCCATTCCAATAAGAAAATAATAAGAATAAGAAGACTAATCAATCTGAAAGGATAAGTTTTAACTCGATCGCTCCTATTTCTTCATTCCGAAACCTTTCGCTTTGGGTCGTGCTTTTTGATTGTGTTGAATGCGGTCTTTAAGGGTAGGAGCCTTCGCCCCCATCTCATGCCGCAACTGCTGCTGCATCGCCTTAAACTCCTCAACTGGAGGTGGAAGGTCATCAAGGATGGTCAACCTGATACGACTCCCTGGAACCACCTCGCCCACCAGCACCCGTGCCTGCTCATGCACCTGCTTACCCAGAGCCTGCCCCTCCAGTACCTCCACTGGGGTAATCGGACGGACATAATAATCTTGATCGGGATGTTAGAGGAAGAACTTGCGATCGCGCTGCATCACCTGGTCTAACTGGTCAGCCAAATCTGGAGCGAGACTGGCATGGAAAGCCTCTTGAGTCGAACCCGATTGAGGGTCAAGCAGCAGGGTATGAGTCATCGTTGGTCGCACCACTCTTCTGACCTTGTGCCTCTTACCCAGAGAGTGCCGATTAGAGAACTTGCCTTCCACCCCACTTGAGCGTCTGCAACTCAAAGTTTGTACGGTAAAACTCTGAACCATACAAACTTTTCACTGTATCGTTGCGATCTCGCCTGCGGGGGAGAGATCGCCCCTCCTTCCTGCCCCTACCCAGCCATATAGGGACAAAGTTTCTGTTTTCCAAAAGGACAATAGTTGAGACAGCGTTTATTCTCCCCTGGTCTCACCTCAATGTTGTCTGCTGGATATTGCTGCTGCCATACCTGGGCTTCAGCCTCATCTTGAAACACCTTCACCGCTGTTTTTCGCCCCGGTCTAACAATGGCATAGGTGGTTGGCGTTGCCCACCGCTCCTCCGGCGAACATTGCGGCGGGATCTCCTCCGCAAAAGCTGCCTGATGCAACCTCACCCGCTCCCTGAGATACGCTTCCACCCGATCTTGTTCCCACAGTGGAACCGAAAGCACCGCCACCGGCTTCAGTCCATCTTGAGCATGACGCGGACCCCAATCCCTCAGCATCGCCACAATCTCTAACCGCCTCACTGGAGGAAAATTCGACCGCGCATCCTGCTCCAGCAAAGAGCGGTAGACATTCAATTGCCGTTCCCACTCCGGTTTACCATTCTTTTTCGCCTCCCCAACCGTCCAGGCGCTCGTAAACTTGTAATCCTGAATCGTGCCATCCGGCATCACCAACAGATCCAGATGCCCCGACACCCGCATTCCGTCCACCACCGAAATCGCCTCTGTCCCCACATGATGTCCAGTTCCGGCATACCCTTCCAAAATAGAGTGAGCAAGTGCCTACGGCACGGCAAGCCGAACGACCCATACAGCGCCCACAGCCGATCTGCCGCATCTTCCACGACCTGCTCCCCATAGTTCCGCCACATCCAAGCAATCAGCGGTGCATCAATCAACTGAGTACAGGAGATATCCGCCTCGCCCACCGAATGCTGGTGTTGTTGAGCCACGATCACCTGATACAGCGGCTCTGGTAGGTTGGCATCATTTGTAATCTGCATTCACCTGCCCCTCTTCCTATCAATTCACCCCTTGATGCCCATTCACTGTAGAGGCAGATTGGCAAATTCAGACAATGAGCAGGGACAGAATTGCTGCGAGTGGAAGATAACCAGGGTGATTCTGAGATGCCAACCTCAACCCGTAAAAACCTGTTGGGAGTAACAAAGCACTGGCAGCAAAGCTAGCTGGAGTAGAGAAACACATCACTCATACTCAGGACGGCAATCCGCGAAGGTGATGGCTTCATTGTCCAGAAACCCCGCGACCCCTTGCGGGTAACGCGAAGCGCGCGCCATCTCAAGTACCATTTCTAGCAGGTACTGAGTTTCTTGAGAGTGAGCCAGTAGTGTCCGTTGAATGCGCTCCGGCAGAGCGGCCAAAAACATCTTTGCCGCAACCGGGCTAAGATGCTCATCATTTTGCTGAGGAGGTCGGGATGTACTGGCTGATTGCATTAGTCCCTCGCAGGGTATCTAGCGTTATAGGGTGGTTTGGCAGCCGCAATGATGATGGCTTCTTAAAGACGATGATAACGTCTGAAGCTCGACGAAATTGAGTGGGTGCAGTAAGAGTCTGACATCATCAGGATTGTCGCGATCGAGCCAAGACCAGAGAAACGCCTTATGTCCATCTCGAAACCGCTCCCGGCTGTAGCGAGTCTTGCCCACATAAAGAAGCCCTAACTCCCGATGGCGAACAGCGTAGATGCTGGCACTGGCAGTCACATTTTTAAAGGCGCGGGTAATAGGAATACATTGGTCAAACGGTGTAGAAACGAGGGAATCTAAAATAGCTAACGCTTGGGCTTCGAGTTCCTGAGTCATGCTCAGACAAACATTCTGGGTTGAAGTAGAAGAACCGCCGCAGAGGATTGTAGCCCAAAGTGGAATCCCTATCACAACTGGGACACCAATCAAAAGGAAACTGCTACGTCTCATACCGAGCAATTGTTACTACGTGGAGAGAAGCATCCAAGCCAGCGATC
>JBAUTB010000072.1:0-3350 GCA_049582005.1 Gloeobacterales cyanobacterium
ACGGCGTTCCGGGTGGGTGACTTGGATATGGTTTGGTTTGGGGGACTTACGGGCGTGCAAGCGCGTCTACAGGTACCCGGAGCCCAAGCGATTGCCCAACGGAATATAGACGCACAGTTCCACAGTGTTTTTATTACCAACAAAAATAGTGGGATTGCCCCTATGAAAGACCTCAAGGACTTGTCTCTTTTGAAGGGTCATAGGTTTACTTTTGGCAGTGAGTCTTCAACTTCTGGGCGTTTGATGCCTCAGTATTTCTTGAAACAAGCGGGCGTAAATCTGGATGACTTCAAAGGTAAACCTGGTTTCTCCAGTTCCCACGATGCCACCCTCCAACTGGTCACGGCTGGGACCTATGAAGCTGGGGTGCTAAATGAACAGGTCTGGCTCAGTCGCCTTAAATCTAAAGAAGTAGACCTCAGTAAAGTGCAGGCTATTTTTCGCAGCCCTGCTTTTTATGATTATCATTGGGTAGTCAATCCCAGCGTAAAAGCCCGTTACGGCGCTAAATTTATACCAGAAGTGCAGGCAGCACTCTTAAAACTGGATCCCAAGATTCCTCAGCACAAAGAAATTTTGGATTTATTTGGTGCCACTAAGTTCATCCCCACGCAGAATGCTAACTATGCTCAGATTGAGCAAGTCGGTCGGGAAATTGGCAAGATTAAATGAGTAGTATAGATACAATTCTTGAACGAAAACTGATCTCTGTCGTTTGGGAGCACAAGAGGAAAATGACATGCTAAGCGCAGCGGAAAGCAACCTCCTGCAGCGAATAACCCTTGATTCGAATATCTGCCATGGTAAGCCTTGTGTCAGAGGATTACGCTATCCAGTTGAGTTCATTCTTGAATTACTTAGCTCTGGCATGAGTATTGAGGATATTTTGGCTGACTATGATGACCTTGAACGAGACGATATTCTGGCTGTCTTATTATTTGCTGCACGACTTAGTCAAGTCAAAAGCATCTACAAAACAGCATGATTAAGTTTTTAGTTGATGCACAATTGCCGGTGCGTTTGGCACGGCTACTGCAGAGAGCCGGGTATGATGCAATTCACACTAGAGATCTGCCTGATCAGAATGCAACACAAGATTTAAAAATTAATGATATTTCAGTTCAGCAAAATCGAATCGTTGTTACTAAAGATGCAGATTTCCTTCATTCTTTTCTAATCAACAAGGAGCCTTACAAATTGTTGTTAGTCACAACAGGAAATATCATAAATGGGGAGCTTGAAGCATTATTTTTAGAAAACTTGCCGCACCTCGCCGCATTATTTGAGCAGCATGCCTATATTGAATTGGGTCGCGATATTATTACTGTCCATCAATGAAGAGTCCTCTTAATGAGTCCAGGAGTACCCATTTTTGAGTTGAAAGGAGTGACCCATCAGTTTGGGGGTTCTCCGGCTTTAAGTGATATCAACCTACAGATTTATCCTGGGGAACAGGTGGCGCTGATAGGACCGAGTGGTGCGGGCAAAAGTACCCTGATTCGCCTTTGTAATGGCACGCTTTTGCCGAGTCAGGGGGAAGTTTGGGTCTTGGGTCAGAACCTCAGTCATCTCCGTACCGATGCTTTACGCCAAACGCAACAAAAGATTGGCACGATCTATCAGCAGTTTCAGTTGGTAGATAGTCTGCGGGTCATTCACAATGTCAATGCTGGGCACTTAGGTCGCTGGTCTTTTTTCAAAGCCCTGAACTCTTTGGTTTGGCCGTTGGAAGTGGAAACGGCAAGGGCAGCTTTGGCGCAAGTCGGAATGGCTGAAAAACTCTATGCCCGTAATGATGAACTTTCCGGTGGACAACAGCAACGAGTCGCCTTGGCACGGGTGTTGGTCCAAGACCCGCTGGCCATCCTGGCCGATGAACCGATTGCTAGCCTGGACCCTGAACGTAGTCGAGAAATCATGGATTTGCTACGGGACTTGAGCCAAAAAACAGCCAAAACTTTGGTGAGTAGTCTCCATGCGGTTGAGTTTGCTCATAGTCACTATCAACGGGTCATCGGTCTCAGACAAGGACGCATCTTATTCGATAGCCCCACCGACCAAGTTTCAGCAGGGATGATTGAAGATCTATACAGGCTTGGACATTAAATTGGGGGATGCCAGCCACTTATGGCCCAACGCCAGCGAGCAGCTACGATGACAGGATTATTCATGCGTAGCGTAACGATCGTCGCGCGCCCCACCGCCGTTAAACCTTCTGCTCTTGTGCCATCTGGACTCCAGGCAAAGTGTTCAGTCCAGATTTGAGTGCTCGGATTGAAGAGTGAAATGCGCTCGCAGGTAAGAGGATCTTCGGCTTTTATAGTGTCAGATTTGAACTCATTACAGGTACGGCAAGCAAGACAAAGATTCTCGAATGTTGTTGTACCCCCTTTCGACCGAGGCAGGATGTGATCGTACGTCATCGGAATACCGCTATTGGCTTCGCTCGTAAGACAGTAAGAGCAGCGCCGAGAATCCGCAGCATCAAGTTGGGATTTTAGACTGTCGGAAATGTAAGTAGACACAACGATTACAAGCGTGGAATCTGATAGCCGCGCCAATGCAGTAAGGCCGCAGCTTGAGCTTTAAGCAGCATGAAGCGATCGCTCTCAGCTCGTAGCGCTGTCAATTCCGCTCGTTCCGCATCGGTTAACCTTCCTTCCTGATTGCGTTCAAGTAGGAGGCTATAACGTTCCATCTCAGTAGCAGATTTGTGACTCCGAGCAATTTTCCACAAAGCTTCGTCTTCTAGTCTGTCAAGGGCAGCAAGAGCTACCTGAAATTCATCAGGGACGTTTGTCCAGTCAGGGGGACTCCCTACTTTCAGCGCATGAAGCGTCACCTCTTCCAAAGGACGGTTGGTAGCACGAGCAGTATCAACTAGCCTTTGATAGAGTGGCTCTGGAATTTGGAGGGTAATGGTTTCAGCCATGGAGTCAGATTAAGCGCTACCTGAATTCTAAATGGTCTAAGGGAAGTAAAGTCGTTGAAGCGCTTATATGGCCCCCCCAGCCCTCCAATTTTGGGAGGAGAAGCAACCTTATTAAGCCTTGGGTGTAGATACCTCATTAAAATTATTAGACTGATGAATAAAATTCACTAGCTTTTGTACCATTGACCTTAGATCAAGAACCTCAAGGTTAGCGGGTTTTTTATCACTTCATGGGCAACTTTGACTTTATCAACCTTATCTTTTATGTCCCCTGTCTTCGTCTTATAAGGTAAGCAGTGATCAAATTGCCCTGTCTTATGTAGACTATCTACATCCTTGTGAACTTTTTTAACTGCTTCTTCAAGTGAATTTGGCCCAACATAGTTTTCAATTTCTCTGCCCTTAGTAACCCAGGCAA
>JBAUTB010000073.1:0-1620 GCA_049582005.1 Gloeobacterales cyanobacterium
CATTATTACTCCTATCGAACGTCAAACTAAAGAGACTTTAAGCACTTTAGTTTGAATCGATGGAGTTCTACCTAGCTAAGGGCTTCCAGACAAATTCACCCAAGGAACAAAACCCGCAACTAGTTGTAAGACTGGGTAAGCTGAGTCTTCAGGTATTGCCTAATTTCATATTTTTGAAAATGTACGCATTGATGTACGTATTATTTTCAAAGGTTTATGGCATGAGCCAAAGAACTAGATTGTCTCAACTGCTGCAAGCTCCCTCCCAGAGAGGCTCGCAAGCGTTATTCCTGCTGGGGCGTTATTCGTTTACGGGACCAGAGGCTGTAGCCAGGGATGAATTGAGGCCACCGCGCAACCCGAAGGAGAGGACGCTTAAGTGCATTTGTCTTTCCACTGCTCCCCAAACTCC
Organism: Gloeobacterales cyanobacterium; assembly: GCA_049582005.1. Taxonomy (GTDB): domain Bacteria; phylum Cyanobacteriota; class Cyanobacteriia; order Gloeobacterales; family PMM-0068; genus Sivonenia. The sequence goes on from JBAUTB010000073.1 coordinate 413, forward strand.
AATTTCTCCGTTGCTATTGGATGGACTGGAAGATGAGATCGTTAAATTCTGGTGCAAATGGGCATAGAATCTAACAGCCCATACGACTTACTATCGCGCGATCATGAGCAACAGAGGAGAAAATCTGGAACCAGAAAATGCTCAACCATGGCAAGTTAACCAAATCACTGGGGACTATAGAAAATTTTCAGAGTACGTTCTCGTTCCCAATCACAAATCCGGCAAGGACAAAATATTTCTCGGACTTCTACACTACCGACCCAATAACCTTGACGATGCTCAAGCCCTTTTGGAAATCTACATCACTCAAGCCCAAGCCAAATTTGTAGCACAAGACTACACTGTAGGTGAACGCGATCAGCACGGACAAAGGTTGACGATCGTTGTAGAGATCAGAGGTAAAAGACTTTTCACAGGCTGGATTTTGGATAATCAAGGTACATTAAAGCTAGCCACCCCATTCTCTGGATTTGCAAATGGAGGCAACCCATCATGACTCTGGAACCCTATTCTCTCGTAAAACTTCTCACCGACCGTTACCAAGATCGAGGAGTTACCGCAGGTGCAATCGGAACCATTCTGGAAGTTTATAAGGATGAAGCCTACGAAATTGAGTTCTCCCGCGACGATGGCACCACGATCGCTTGGTTTGCCGTCTTGCAAACTGAAGTAAAACCCTTGACTGACGAAAATTTGGTTTCCATTCCTTCTCAGAAAGAATCTGCTTGAACTTTGCAAAGCAACGCAGTAAGGAGAGCATCAAAAAGTCGGGGGTCTAGCAGGCTTAGGGAAGCTGTTAAATTCCTGGGTATGGATCCGGCCATTATTTAGCAGCCGACCCTTTTTGGTCGCTAAGGCTGAAACAGCTTCCCAGCAAGGCTTTTGATGCTAAGTATTTATACTTATAGCCTACTTCCTGGCCTATGTAGCGATACAGTTGCTTGAAACAGCACTGTCCCACTTACGATGTTTGGGAGATTTTAGTCGATGCCCTGAAAGCCTTGTAGTGCAAGGGATATAAAATAGCACTGTCCCACTTACAGCCTTTCCTGGGACAGTACGACCACTAACATCGTTCGGCAAACTGAACACACTAACGACCATTTTGGGTCCATTGATAAACAAAGGCCAAGTAGAGTTCATACGAGCTGATGAACTTGAAAAACAAGACGTTGAAGAATCAGAACTTGACGAGATGTGGAGCTATG
>JBAUTB010000074.1:0-18143 GCA_049582005.1 Gloeobacterales cyanobacterium
CCCCTGCACCTATTCCCAAAAAATGAATGCTGCGCACACTGTCCAAGGGCGTCCTCATTCATATAATGAGTCTGTCCTTTGCATGGGGTTGTTCCCTTGGTCCTTGCTAGTTCTTCACCCTTTACCGCCGAACAACTGCAGGCTCACCGCCTCACTCCTAGCGAGTATGAGCAGATTGTGCGGTTATTAGGACGTCATCCCAACCTGAATGAACTGGGAATGTTTAGTGTGATGTGGTCAGAGCATTGTTGTTACAAGAATTCCAAACCCTTGCTTAGGAACTTTCCTACCACCGGCCCCAAAATTTTGGTCGGACCGGGAGAGAATGCAGGCGTTGTAGACTTCGGGGATGGTCTCAGAGTTGCCTTCAAAATCGAATCCCACAATCACCCTTCTGCCGTAGAACCTTATCAGGGAGCGGCTACTGGGGTTGGCGGCATTCTCAGAGATATCTTTACTATGGGCGCACGACCCATTGCCTCCCTGAACGCCCTGCGGTTTGGCCCCCTCGATAACCCCCGCAACCGCCATATTTTCTCCGGCGTAGTCGCAGGAATCAGCGGCTATGGCAACTCCGTCGGCGTGCCTACGATTGGTGGAGAGATTTACTTTGACGAAACCTACAGTGGCAATCCTCTGGTCAATGCCATGGCGATTGGTTTGATGGAAACAGAAGAGATTGTGGTTTCCGGTGCGCAAGGACCGGGAAATCCAGTCCTCTATGTCGGTTCTACCACCGGCCGGGATGGTATGGGAGGCGCTAGTTTTGCCAGTGCAGAACTCACCGATGAATCGGAAAAAGACCGTCCTGCCGTGCAAGTAGGCGATCCATTTTTAGAAAAATTGTTGATTGAAGCCTGTTTAGAAGCCTTTAAAACGGGAGCAGTAGTCGCCGCTCAGGATATGGGAGCTGCCGGTTTGACCTGTTCGACCTCAGAGATGGCCTCCAAAGGTGGAGTTGGTATTGAATTAGACCTCGGTTTGGTACCTGCGCGGGAAAGGGGCATGAGTGCCTATGAATTTTTACTCTCTGAATCTCAAGAGCGAATGCTCTTTGTTGCCCATAAAGGAAGAGAAGACGAACTGATTGAAATCTTCCATCGTTGGGGACTTCAAGCTGTTGTAGCTGGACGGGTCATTGCCGAACCTCTAGTGCGGATTTTGCATCACGGTTCTGTAGTAGTGGAAGTACCCGCTACCACGCTCACCGAAGAAGCCCCGGTTTATGACCGTGCCATCCTCGCGGAACCACCCGCCTATGCCCAAGAAGCCTGGAATTGGGATGTACAGACCCTGGCACAACCCAGCGATTGGGTGGAAGTCTTGCTGAAACTCCTCGATAGCCCAACGATTGCTTCTAAAAAGTGGGTTTATCGCCAGTACGACTGTTTGATCCAAGGTAATTCTCTGGTCTTGCCGGGTGCTGGAGATGCGGCGGTGATCCGACTACAAACGTTGTCAGGAGTATCTAGGGGGCTGGCGGCAACAGTGGATTGCAACAGCCGTTATGTCTATTTGGACCCCTATGAAGGGGGAAAGGCCGCAGTAGCAGAAGCTGCCAGGAACTTAAGCTGTGTGGGCGCTGAACCTGTAGCGGTCACCGACAACCTGAATTTTGGAAGTCCCGAAAAACCAGAAGTTTACTGGCAGATGGCCGAAGCTTGCCGGGGCATCAGCGAAGCCTGTAGCGCCCTCGCTACGCCCGTCACCGGAGGCAACGTCTCTCTCTACAATGAAACCCAAGGCCAACCAATCTATCCCACCCCTGTGATTGGCATGATTGGCATCTTAGAAAACCTAGAAAAGCACTGCACCTTAGGATTCAAAAAAGTTGGGGATTTAGTCTATCTTTTGGGTCAAGCGGGAGGTAGCTTAGGAGCCTCAGAATATTTAAAAGTCATTCATGGTATGGCTACGGGCAGACCGCCCCGCATTGACCTCACCCAAGAGCAAAAAGTTCAGTCCACCTGTCGTATGGGGATCACGCAGAACTGGATCCACTCAGCCCATGACATCGCCGAAGGAGGGGTCCTCGTCGCCTTAGCCGAATCCGCCATCGTTGGGGACTTAGGCCTACGGGTGGAAGTGAGCCATTATGCTCCGAACCTGCGTTGGGATGAACGACTCTTTGGGGAAGCAGGGGCACAGATTATAGTGACGGTGAGTCCCACGGACCAAAAAGCTTGGGAAACTTTTTTAAGAGAAAACCTAGGCACAGACTGGCATCATCTGGGGGTAGTAACTCCTAAGGAGCAAGGTTTTAGGGTGGTAGACAAAGAAGACTCCGTAATAAGCGTTACGATTGAGATGCTCACACAAACTTGGACTAAATCCATTCCTCAACGGATGGCTCACCTCGATTAATCCTAAGATTAGGATGCTGAAGTTTACCTTCTCTTAACGGCCCTTAACTGTTGATCCCCCTCACGAGGCTGAACCAAACATGGAAGAGTTAGACCCCTCCGGTACTCAGAGCGCAGCTAGATCAGAAGAGCGAGCAGACAAGCCAGAAGAGGCTTGTGGGGTTTTTGGTATTTACGCACCTGGAATGGACGTAGCCAAGCTGACCTATTTTGGAATTTTCGCCTTACAACATCGAGGACAAGAGTCAGCAGGCATCGCCGTCTTGAAGGGAAATGACCTCAAGATTCATAAAGAGATGGGTCTGGTCTCTCAAGTTTTTGATGAAGGAATCCTGGGCTTTTTATCCGGTTCCGTCGCCGTGGGCCATACTCGCTATTCCACCACCGGCTCTTCCAAAATCGCCAATGCCCAGCCAGTCGTTTCTAAAACCCGCCTGGGACCGATCGTCCTGGCCCACAATGGCAACTTGGTAAATGCCGACTACCTGCGGGCAGAGCTTTTAGTTCGTCATCACACCCTGAAATCGACTACGGACTCCGAAGGGATTGTTCATGCGATTGGGGAAGCAGTAGATGAGGGCATGGACTGGGTAGATGGAACCATTTATGCCCTCAAGCGTTGCCAAGGAGCCTTTTCGCTGGTAATGGCCACTCCCCACTCACTGATGGGAACCCGTGACCCCAATGGCATCCGGCCTTTGGTGATTGGGAGGCTGGATGGACGCTATGTTCTCGCTTCTGAAACCTGTGCGCTCGATAATATCGGAGCAGACTATCTCCGGGACGTAGAACCAGGAGAATTAGTGGTGATTGGAGAAAAAGGTTTAAAAAGCTATATTTGGGCTGAAAAAGCCGAACGAAAGCTTTGTATCTTTGAAATGATCTATTTTGCTCGTCCAGATTCTGTAATGAATGAGGAAAGTCTGTATCTCTACCGTACTCGCCTTGGAGAAATCCTAGCCCAGGAAGCTCCCGCCGATGTGGATCTAGTGATTGGGGTGCCTGATTCTGGGACTCCCGCCGCGATTGGTTTTGCTAAAGCTTTGGGTATACCTTTCTCGGAAGGTTTAATCAAAAACCGTTATGTGGGCCGTACCTTTATTCAACCGACCCAGAAGATGAGAGAAGCGGGAATTCGGATGAAGCTCAATCCCTTAAAGGATGTACTGGAAGGCCAACGCGTAGCGATTATTGATGACTCTATCGTTCGGGGCACCACGAGCCGCAAGATTATTCAAGCCCTGCGCGATGCTGGAGCAAAAGAAGTTCATATGCGGGTTTCTTCTCCCCCCGTCACCCATCCCTGTTTCTACGGCATTGATACCGACACCCAAGACCAACTGATTGCGGCGAAGAAAACTCCTCAGGAAATTGCGGAGCACATTGGCGTAGATTCTCTACACTACCTCAGCCATGCGGGAATGCTCCGCGCTACCCGAACCAATGAGAGTAGCTACTGTAGCGCCTGCTTCACAGGCAACTATCCCATTTCCATACCAGATGGAATGAAAAACTCTAAACTCATGTTGGAACTACCTGTTTCATGAGTTAATGTTAACAAAACTTGCAAAAACAGCTCTGGACTTTCTACAATCAGAGAACATGATTCAGAGCATAATATGACAAACAATGAGATCAAGAATTTCGTAATCGGCTCTGTCACAAGCGTGAATATTTCACATACCGATGTTAGTGTAGATAGAAAAAATAGCAGAATAATAGTCACAAAACAATTGAATGATTCCCAGAAAACCCATATTAAAGATGGTTTAGAAGCCACATTGGGCACTGGGGCTTGGAAAGTCTTCTAGCTGATCTTTAACCCCCTTCAGGCAAGAACACTTGAGCAGTGAGTGGCCTGGGGGGGTCTGGCTTGACCGGTCTATTTCTTCATCCTGTCTCGATTATGAGGAGCCCCAAAATCAATCAGGGGGCCTTTAGGCACAATTCGAGTGGGGTTAATTTTTTCGTGACTTTTATAGTAGTGTTGCTTGATATGCTCAAAATTACACGTTTCTTTCACTCCAGGTTGCTGATAGAGATCTTTGAGATAGTTCCATAGATTAGGATAATCAAAAATACGCCTTAGATTACATTTAAAGTGACTGTAGTAAACCAAATCAAAGCGCAATAGTGTAGTAAACATACACCAATCTGCTTCCGTTATTTTGCTACCACATAAGTAACGCTGCTCACCAAGAGCAGCTTCCCAATAATCAAGCGCTTTAAATAGTTCTATGACTGCTTCTTCGTAGGCTTTTTGGGTGGTAGCAAATCCAGCTCGGTAGACTCCATTATTAATCGGTTTATAGATCACTTCAATGGTTGGCTCGATCACTTCTTGGAGTTTCTTTGGAAAAAAGTTCACCTTAGACTTAGCAAATGCATCGAACTCCAGATCAAACATACGCATGATTTCACGGGATTCATTATTCACAATCGTGTTGGTCTTTTTATCCCAAAGAATAGGCACCGTGACCCTTCCCGTATAATGGCTATCGGCTTTGACATAAATTTCCCGAAGAAACTGAGCACTAAAAATAGGATCAGGAATACAGCCGGGTCCCTCTGAAAAAGCCCAGCCCTCTTCTCCCATATAAGGGTCTACCACCGATAGAGTAATCGCTTCCTCTAGGCCCTTCAAGCGGCGCATGAGGGCGGTGCGATGCGCCCAAGGACAAGCCCAAGAAATATAGAGATGATAGCGGTTTGCCTCTGCCTGAAAACCACTAGAGCCATCAGCGGTCACCCAGTTGCGAAAGGTAGTTTGTGGACGGAGAAAATGACCTTTGCTATCTTCCTGCTCCCGTTCTGTCAGCCATTTTCCCTTAACCAACATGCCCAAGGCCATAGTTCCTCCTATTCTCTTGTTCATCAATATACTGTCTACTCATAAGGTCACCAAGTGGCACTATTTCCTGATGGGGAGTTCGCGTTCTAGCAAGGCTTTGGCCAAATTCTTTAACGGAAGTGATGAGTTATAGATTCCCATCTTTTTTATCCATCACTAAAAGAGTGCTGTAATATTCCTACGACTCTTAATTTCTGGGATAGGCTGAAGACTATAGCCCAAGAGGATGAATGTCATGGTCCAATCTCCCACAAAAACCAATCGCTTGACCGTTCAGGCTGAAAGGATTGCCGAGAACACCACGGCCCTGAGGAGTTTGGATTGGGACCGGGACCGCTTTGATATTGAATTTGGGTTGCAAAACGGCACCACCTACAATTCATTCTTAATTCGAGGCGATCAAACGGCACTGATTGATACCTCCCATGCCAAATTTCGTCAGCTTTATATAGAGCTACTCAAGGGACAAATCGATCCGGCGACGATTGACTACCTGATTATCAGCCACACCGAACCAGACCATAGTGGACTGGTCCCAGAGATTTTGGCCCTCGCGCCCCATGTGACCGTCGTTGCTTCCAAGATGGCACTACAGTTTTTGCAAAATATGGTGTACAAACCTTTTGCCCAGCGGGCAGTCAAAGGAGGCGACCAAATAGATTTGGGTCAAGGGCATGTCTTGGAATTTATTCCAGCCCCCAATCTGCACTGGCCCGATACCATGTTCACCTATGATCAAGCCACAGAAATTCTCTTTACCTGTGACGCTTTTGGAATGCACTACTGTGATGAACGTCTATTCGATGAAGACCTGCATGCTATCGAAAATGACTATCGGTTTTACTACGAATGCCTAATGGCACCCAATGCCCGCTCTGTAGTAACCGCCCTCAAACGCATAGAGCCCTTCACCATCCATACCATTGCCACAGGCCACGGTCCCCTCATCCGCATCCATTTAGCCGAGATGGTAGACCGCTATCGCCAATGGAGCCAAGAACAAAGTCAGGCGACGACGACGGTTGCCGTCTTCTACACCTCAGACTATGGCTACAGCGATCGTCTATCCCAGGCCATTGCCCAAGGGATTACCAAGGTGCAAGTGGGGGTTGAATTGGTAGACCTACGAGCCACAGACCTGAGTGAACTTCAAGAGATCATGAGTCGGGTATCTGGAATCGTAGTCTGTACACCACCTGCTAAAGGACCCAGTGCCCAAGATGCTCAGGCTGCGCTTGGCGTGATTCTAGCCAATATCAAAGAAAAGCAGGCCTTTGGCGTCTATGAGGCTTTTGGAGATGATGACGAACCAATTATTCCTCTAGTCGGACGCTTTACAAACCTGGGATTGACCGCTGGTTTTCCAGCCATTCGGGTACAGAGCCCACCCACGGCCAACACCTATAAGCTCTGCGAAGAATCCGGTACCGACTTGGCGCAGTGGTTAACCCGCGACAAAACCATCAAACAGATGAAGTCCACCGACGTCAATCTGGATAAAGCGATGGGTCGCCTTGCCGGGGGACTGTACATCATCACGGCCCACAAAGGGGATCTCCAAAGTGCGATGCTTGCGTCCTGGGTTTCTCAGGCTAGCTTCACCCCGCTGGGCCTTTCGATTGCCGTCGCCAAGGACCGGGCTATTGAAGCCTTGATGCAGGTGGGTGATACTTTTGTGCTCAACATTTTGGAAGAAGGCAAATATGCTTCCTTGATGCGTCATTTCCTCCAGCGGTTTGGGCCAGGAGAAGACCGTTTTGTGGGCATAGAAACTCTCCAAGCTGAGAATGGCTCCCCGATTTTGAAAGATGCACTCGCCTTTTTGGAGTGTCGGGTAGCTTCGAGGATGGAAACCCCAGACCACTGGGTGGTATACAGCGTCGTTGAAGAGGGCAAGGTATCCAACCCTGAAGGCTTAACCGCTGCGCATCACCGTAAAGTTGGCAATCACTACTAGCGAGTACATCGTATGGTCAGCGCTCTTCCCACTCCTCGCGATATTCAGGTTCTGTCCGTCGGGGCCGATACGTTGATGCTCCGCTCACGCAGTTGGACCCGCCTCAAGTTTGAGGTGGAATATGCCTTGCAACGGGGCACGACCTCCAATTCGTTTTTGATTAAAGGTGATAGAGTTGCCCTCCGAAGTCTGCCGGGAGAAAGCTTTACGGAACTTTTCCTGGAGCAACTCCAGCAGCTAGTGCTCCCCGCCGAGCTGGATTATGTGATTTTGGGTCACATCAATCCCAACCGATTTGCCACCTTCCTGAAGCTCCTGCAATTAGCGCCTCATTTGATCGTGGTCTGTTCCAATCCAGGGGCCATAACCCTAAAAGCTTTGCTGGAGGCTGCGAGAGAGAAAAACAGTCCAGATAGTACACAAACTATTCCAGATCCAGAACTCTATGTGGTCAAAGGACAAGAAACCCTAGATTTGGGCAAAGGCCATCGCTTGCAGTTAATTCCCACCCCTACCCCCCGCTGGCCCGATGCAATTTGTGCCTATGACCCGAAGACAGCCATCCTCTATAGCGACAAATTCTTTGGAGCTCATGTTGCTGACGAACAGGTCTATGACGATGGAAGCAAGATTTACGAAGCAGACCGCAAGTATTACTACGATTGCTTGATGGCAACTCAAATCAGCCAAGTGGAGATAGCCCTAGAGCGCCTTGCCCCTTGGGCAAGTTCTGCCCAAATCTATGCCCCAGTTAATGGTCCTCTGCTCCGCCAAGGGGCGCGCGAGATCTTCCAAAGCTACCAAGCATGGAACCAACAACAAGCGACCCAAACGCTCTCCGTAGCAATGCTCTATGCTTCTGCCTATGGCAATACCGCTATTCTGAGTCAGGCTATTGCCCACGGTATTACCAAAGCTGGGGTTGCCGTAGAAACAATCAATTGCGAACACATCTCGCCCGAAGAAATCAGAGAAGTCATATCCCACACCGATGGATTTATCATCGGCTCTCCCACCCTCGGCGGTCATGCGCCAACTCCCGTACAAACGGCTTTAGGTATTATCCTGGCCACAGCAGAAAAGTCTAAGTTAGCCGGAGTCTTTGGGTCCTATGGCTGGAGTGGAGAAGCGATTGATCTGCTGGAAGAGAAGCTCAAAAATGCAGGTTATCCCTTTGGATTCGCACCCATACGCGTTAAATTCACGCCTTCTGATGCCATTCTTCAGCAGTGTGAAGAAGCCGGAACCGATTTTGCCCAAGCCCTGAAGAAAGCTAAAAAAGTCAAACAGGTAACCCGTCCCTTGGCGACGCCTGTTGAGCAAGCCGTAGGTCGTTTGGTCGGCAGCCTTAGCATCATTACTGCCCAACGGGGAGATGCCACAGGAGCGATGGTGGCGTCTTGGATTGCTCAGGCATCCTTTAATCCGCCAGGGCTGACCGTCGCCGTAGCCAAAGACCGAGCCATTGAATCGCTCCTCTATCCAGGCGATCGGTTTGTGGTGAATTTTTTAGAAGAAGGCAAATACATTCCATTAATGAAACATTTTCTCAAACCTTTTGGCCCTGGTGAAGACCGCTTTATAGGGATTGAAACCAAACAGGCTCAAAATGGGTTACCCATTCTCAAAGATGCCTTGAGCTATTTAGAGTGCCGGGTTCAAAGTCGTATGGATTGCGGGGATCATTGGTTGGTCTATTGCATTGCTGAAGCCGGAGATGTATTTATGCCATCAGGAAAAACTGCAGTCCACTATCGGACTACAGGAACCCATTATTAGATCCTTCGGCTACGCTCACGGCGCAGCCGACTGATTCTGCACTGTCAGCGTAGCCGTGTCCGGCAGGCGCAGCCGACAACGGTGCCCATAGGACTAAGAAACTGAACCATGAGGAGTATGGCTGAGATCTTCGACTTGCTTTTTGAGTGCTTGGACCTTTGCCTCTAGGGCTTCCTCCTCTGACTTCAGTTGGGTAATCTGAATCTCTTGAGTATGAATCTTGATGTCTTCTTCCTGTACGACCTGTCGAAGCTGTTGGACATCTTCTCCCGTTACCTCTTCCGCATCAGTTGCTATCCGAGGCCCCATCGTATAGGTATAGACCCATCCTAAAAAGAGGATAAACAAAATACTACTTAACCAAGTTCCTGCTGCAAGGGCAGAGGCTCCTGCAGCTAAGGCAAAACTATACGCAAGCACTACGCCCAAGAGCATCAAGAAAAGATTGGAAGGGCGCATGATTTTACGGAACATTGAAGCATCCTCCGGAAAGATTTCGTTTCTTCTTTCCCCACTCGTGTTAGCACTTATGCCATTCGTACCTTCATCATAGTGCTCCGTCAATTTAGTGATGAATTGCAAGAAAATATTAAGAACAAATAATTAAGTTATCCACAGAAAATTTAACTTTCCAATTCAATCATCCGACCATCCGGTAATCCGCTCAGACGATTTTCTAAACTTCCTTCTTGTCCGATTTTCGCCTGCCTCCAAAACAGTTCTGTCACCACAATCGCTTTACCATTTGTAGGCGGAGGAATGACTGGCCCCATGCGGTATACATCATCCACCGCTATTTGAGCAACTTGCCGAGGAGCTGTGGTATGTTCTTCCAAAATATCTACGGAGTCAATAGAACCATCCGTTTCAATGCGATAGCGCACCACGGTCCATTGGTCTTGCCCGAGCTGACTGAAATAAAAATCATAGCTAGCAGGGTCTATTCTCAGTCGGTAGGACAGATAGTCGCTGTAGGAACGAGGAATACCCTGCTTGTGTCTGGCTTGTTTAGATTTACGGGGTTTGCTAGATTCCCCTTCTCCCTTAGCAGCAGTAAGGATTTCTCTCTGCTCCTTGCTATTCAGTGTATCTTTGCCATCTTTAGTGCCTTCAGCACTGTTACCATGACCTTCCAGCGTTTGCGGTGTTTCCACAATATCAAAAACCATGGGCGGGACCTGTCCATCTCCCAGTTGTTTAGGGCTAGGGCGACCGCCACTGGCACCCCCCAAAATTGGGACCAAAACCAAAAGCAGCACTACCGATAAATGACCGAGGTAAGAACCCCCTAGATTTTGGACAATCCGATTACGTTTGTCCGGAGGCAACAAATAATCGAATTTTTGGCTTTTTGCGGTGGCATAGGCATCCCACATGCCATAGAGCAGAAATAGAGCAGAAATAACCCCTAGTAGGGTTAATAGAGATGAATTTTGTAAGCTCTGGACAAATTTAAGGGAGTCTTTGCCTAAGGACAGCCCGCCAAGCTCTAGTAGGGCCAGTGTGGCTAGAGGATAACTCAGAAGGATTCCTAGGGCACCCAACAGTAGGCTATTAAAGATCCCAACCTTGAGAAAAGCCTTGCCCTTCTCCGGTTCTTGATTGTAGAACTGGCCAAACCCAGGCATTAAGGACAACAAAGCAGCCCGCTGAGGGCTTTTTTCCTGTATCGGAGGAGGAGTATAGGGCTGTAGAAGCTCTTCATCAATGCCTCCCCAACTGGGCGAGTATCGACGAGCTTCCCGACTGGCCTTAAAACTCCACCAAGCCAGCCAAACGATAAAGCTGAACAAACTAAAACTTGCCAAGGGACTATTCTGAAAAGCTAGAAAATCATAGAATCCATGGGCAACGACGGCCCACCACAGGGCAGTGAATCCCCATCCAGGACTGAGCTTAGTTTTTCCAAGGTAATAGCCTAGGACAATTCCTAATAGCCCATGCATGGGAACTGCTGTGAATCCACGCACAATGGCCGTGTCCATGCCACCATGGAGCACATAGATGATATTCTCCGTTGCCCCAAAACCCAGCCCCACTGCTGCGCCATAGAGAATGCCGTCATAGCGCTCTTGAAAGCTGTCAAGACGCCAGAGCACCAAACGCATAAGAGAAAACTTGGCTCCCTCTTCCGCAAGTCCGACCCCAATCAACGTAAATAGGGCCAGGGTTCCCAGACTACTGATATTCCAGGGTTTAACGGTCAGCAGTTGCTCCATACCCAAGGCCAGGAACGCTGAACCAACCCCCATCAGAACCGCTAGGACAATCGTCCATAGAGGCCGAGGAACAAGCAATCGTTTTTTATTTTCAAGACGGACTGAGACCACAGCCAAAAAAATCAGGGCCGGAGCAACAGCAGCAGAGATTAGAACAGGGTCTAGAGTCATGCGTGAGGAGACTTTAGTACGCTATCCCTACTCTAATCAATAATGCGAAAATGCCAAAATACCTACATCGAGCAGACTGTAAATATTTTTGCTATTTTTTTTTAACGTCCCAGAGCTTTGAGAAGACGATTACCTGCCTGCCAGGCCGTCTTAAGGAAGTTCTGCCTATCTGCCGCCCTATAGAGGTCACCGCTAAGTTCTTCAGCCGTAGGCCGCGTTCCCCGCTCGCTCACTAAGCTATAGCCTTCCGCTTCAGGTGCATTTTCTTTCCAGACCTGCCAGTTCGAAGGATAACTACGGTAGAGGGCCCCTCCTTCCACAGGCTGGAGATAAAACACAGGCTCCAGAGTGCTCAAGAAACGGCTCCTGAGCTGTCTACCCACCAGCCCGATACCGACAGCCCCTGCTTCTCCTAAACGAGAGTTGAGGATGATATAAGGCCGTGCTCCACAGGCGTCTGCCAGCTTCTCTAAAGCCTCAACCTCCACCATGCTGATTTCCACCAAGAGAACCGCCCCATAGGCCTCGAAATCAGCGATGCGTTGATTAATACTCTGAATAGGATAGCTAACTTCTCCCAAGCGTTGACAGGCCAAAGCAGCGGCTCCAGCATCCGGATAGAGTACTAGAGGGGGCCGCTCTGAGCCTTCAGCTAAGCGCTCTGCCACATAGCGGACGACCTCCAGAATATCCAGCCCCGGAGAGCGAAACACAATTTCCTGACGGAACTTGCCCGCCAGGCTAGCTTGCTGAATACCCCGAACACAATCTTCCAGGGCATCGGTGTAGGTATTCGGGAGTTCGCTCATAGGAGAGGGTAGACTCCGAAAAGCCTAGGACAATCCCTTAGCTAGATAGTCAAAATATTTAGCCATCTCTTGTGCCGCTGCAGGTTCAACCCGATTGGCCACCGCTGCTTGTAAAGCATTGATGGAATTTACGGTTTCAGGCAGAGGAACACCGAGGGACTTGTACATCGGTTTCAAGCCCTTCAAAACCCAATTCTCTAGAAGAGCCGTATCCCCGGCAACCATGGCATAGGTGGCATAGCGCAGGAAGTAACTCATATCCCGGATACAGGATGCATAGCGGCGCGTATAGTACATATTGCCACCGGGCTTGGTGGTGGCCGTATACAGCAGTGATTTGGCCGTAGCCTCTTTCAGGATGGCACTAGCTTCACTCTCAATAATGCTGGCAGCACGGATTCTGAGCGCTCCCGTATTAAAATACGCTTTCATCTTTTCAATAGCCGCATTATCGAGATACTTCCCCTGGGTATCGTATTCGTTGATGATGGCCGTAATGGTGTCCTTCACAAACAGGTTCTCCTAACATCGCAGGTTTGGCACTGGGCAGCATTGTACAGTGCTAACTACAAAGCGAATAAGAATCGTTCACGTTTTTTAATTCAGCTTGTTTTTCACGGATTAGCCTTATTCAGTTAATCGCCAAACTAACATAGGCCTGTCCATCAATGACTACAGGTGCGGCATTCGTAGGCAGTGCTGCCTGTACTGGTTCAGGCAAAGGCGTCATCCGGATTTGAGCAGCCTTTAAGGCCTTAGCCAGATCCGCTTGAAACGCTTGGGACTCCATATCTAATTCAGCCTGCAACACCTTGAGCGAAACGTAAGGATAGCCAAACTCTTCTTGATGAGCTTCTACCGCAGCTTGAAGTCTGGTGATGAAATTGGTTTTAGCCATAGCAAAAATGGGGACCGCACATAGACTGACCCCACTTTAGCGCAACGACTCTTGTATAGACGCGATTATGGCGTCTCCACGCGCGCCTCTCCAGCAACAAATGCGTTATAAGGAGGGGGTCCCGATAGCGACGCGCTGTCCATCCCCCATCACCGAACGGAATACCTCATCCACCACCGTTTGACTAAGCTGTTCTGCCGCCCAAACGATACTGTCAAGCACCTGTGCGCCTTGCCTGATTTCCGTACCATGACCAATGCAGCTATAGCCCATTACCACCGCCCCGGCATGGATATGGCAATTCTCGCCAATCAGGGCATTGCGTGAAACAATAGCGCCTGGCTCAATAATCGTATTCTTGCCAATCCGTTCCTTTACATTGGCGTGGGTCAACAGATCCCAATGGGTGTAGAGGTATTGCGCTAAGGTTCCGACATCGGACCAATAGGCTTCTGTTTTCATCGCATAGACCGGAGCACCCTTCTCAACCAGCATCGGGAAGAGTTGATTGCCAAAGTCAAACATTTCCCCTTCGGGAATGTAATCCAGCACTTCAGGCTCAAAGATATAAACCCCGGTGTTGGCCATCCGAGACTTTTCTGTCCCTGAAGTCGGCTTTTCCTGGAAAGAATGAATACGTCCGGAATCATCCGTAACCACAATCCCAAAGCGAGAAGGATCTCCCACTTCTTTGGTAGCCATCGTTGCCACTGCCCCACTAGCCCGATGGAAGGCCAAAAGACTGCTCAAGTCCAGGTCTGTAACCAAATCACCAGAAATGACCGCAAAGGTACCACTGCCTAAGAAGTCTGCCTGCTTACGTACGCCTCCGGCAGTTCCCAGCAAATTATCTTCCCAGGAGTACTGGAGGTTCACATTCCAGGCACTGCCATCGCCAAAAGCGCGCTCAATCTTCTCCCCCTTGTAGTGGAGATTCGCGACTAAGTCGGTAAATCCGTGGCGTCGGCACAAGTTCATCACCCCTCCCATGACAGGCTGATTTAACACCGGGACAAGGGGTTTGGGAATTTCATCGGTAAAAGGGCGTAAACGGGTTCCTTTACCTGCAGCTAATAAAAAAGCTTTCATGTATCACGTTCACTCCTGAATCAAGGGCAGCATCGTAATAAGCCTCAACGCATGACTTATGTAGGAACTCTAGAGCCTAGAACTTTTGTTGTAGGTATCGTGAGAGACATTTTTATGAGTAACTGTACCCAATCCATAGCCTTTAGAGGAGTGCAGCCAGTACTTCATTGGAAAAAAGAAATCCAGTCGGTACCGTCAGACAAAGCCGCTGGTCCCCTGTTAGTTCCATCCAACCCCGTTGTATGAAGCCTTCACATTGACGGAGAACCTTTACCACGGCATCTTTCCCAAAAGTTTTTTCCAGTTGCTCTAGAGATATCCCCTGTACAAGACGTAATCCGAGCATAAGGGTTTCTGCCCATTGATCTTCTATAGAAGTGGGAGGCTCTTCGGGAAAGGTACCCTGCGCAACAAAGTTGAAATAGTCCACCAATTTCCGAGGGCGCGCAACCCGCTGGTACCGTACATATCCTGTCGCTCCCAGCCCCAGTCCATAGTAGCTTTCATTCTTCCAGTAGACCTGGTTGTGCCGGGAAGCATAGCCGGGTTGAGCAAAGTTAGAAATTTCGTAGAGGGCATACCCTCGACTCGGAAGAAACTGAAGCATCTCACAATACATTTCTACGCTCTGGTCCTCTGAGGGCAGCGGCGTGGTTCCGGGTTGGTAGTCTCGTTCAAAAGGCGTACCTTCTTCCAAGATCAGGTCATAGGCTGAAATATGCTGGGGCTCCAAATCCAAAGCAGCCTGCAGGGAAGCACGCCAATGCTCCATGGTCTGATGGGGTAAGCCAAAAATAAGGTCCACACTAAAATTTTGGAAACCCGTTCGCTTAATAGCCTCTACCGCTTCATAGACTTCCTGCACGCCATGGGAGCGACCACAGAGGGCCAAGAGTTCTTCTTGAAAAGCCTGGACTCCGAGGCTGATGCGGTTGACGCCCGCTTGACGATAACCGCGCAAGGTTTCCACGCTAACGGTGCCTGGATTGCATTCCATGGTCACTTCAGCCCCGGCCTTCATCCCAAAACGCTTTGCTAAGGCGGTCATCACTCGGTTGACTTGTTCTGGGGTCAAAAGAGAAGGCGTGCCTCCCCCGAAGTAAACGGTTTCCAGCCCCTGATCGGCGGTGGGGGTAAAATTTATTTCTTGGATCAGGGCTTGGACATACTGCTCAATCAAGGCAGAGGTACCCAGACCCGTAGCAAAGTCACAGTAATGGCAGCGGGTTTTGCAAAAAGGAATGTGAAGATAAAGACTGGCAGGTAGCGCATCTGTTTGATTTAGATGCAGCATATCCCGCTCGCTGTCTGTATCGAAAGCTATACTTCTACTAATAGTTTTATCTCCTTTTCACCGATTGTTGCCCCCTCAGTACTTCAATTATGCTCAATGCACTCATCATTCTCATATTCGTGGCGGCAGGGGCAGTAACAGGATTTGTTGGTGTGGAACTGCTGCCCCGGCAATGGCTTGGGGGGGCCGAGTTGACGAATGGCTCTCGCTGGGTGGCGATGGGGATTTGCTCGCTGATATCTCTCCCCCTAGGCGTATTGGTCAGTAACACCTACCGTCGGCTCGAGCAAAACATCCGAGAAATGCCCACCGATTCTCTGGTATCGCGCTCCGTAGGCTTAGTAGGCGGCCTGATTATCGCTAACCTACTCCTCGGTCCTGTATTCCTCCTACCTTTCCCAACCCAGTTGGACTTCGTTAAATGGTTGGCGTCCCTTTTGGCGAGTTTGCTGATTGGCTATTTGGGGATGACGTTAGCGGATAGCCATGGTCGGGGCTTACTCAAGCGTTTTAATTTCCCGGTACGCACCCTCAATGCCAATGGCGAAGAGGAGGCGGCCAGCTTTTTCCCCCAAAGTCATGTCCTGGGCAAGATTCTGGATACCAGCGTCATCATTGACGGTCGCATCGAACAACTGATGGCTACAGGCTTCCTCGAAGGGCCCGTCGTCGTTCCCTGTTTTGTCCTAGAGGAATTGCAGCTCATTTCAGACAGTTCAGATGATGAGAAGAGAGCAAAGGGACGCCGAGGCTTAGATATCCTCAACCAGCTCCAAGCAGCTTACCCTGAACGCCTTGTCCTTCATGATTTGGATTATCCGAAGCTCACCACGGTGGATGCTAAGCTGATTCGCCTTGCCCAGGACGGGGAAGCGGCGCTGGTTACCAATGACTTCAATCTCAACAAAGTGGCCAGTCTGCAAGGAGTGGCCGTATTGAATATCAATGAGCTTTCCAAGTCCTTACGGGCTAGACACATCCCCGGAGACTTGCTCCAGGTAAGGATCCTCAAGGAAGGCAAAGAGGCCCATCAAGGCGTTGCCTATTTGGAGGACGGGACGATGGTAGTGATCGAAGAAGGAAGGGAGCATATTGGTGAACAGGTGGATGTGATCGTTACCAGTGCCCTCCAAACCTCTGCCGGTAAAATGATCTTTGCTCGGACCCATACCCGGCAACTGGCTACATAGAGGCTGAGACTAAAACTTTGTCTCCTTGCAACTTATTAATTAGTAGAGATGATCTCCATAGTTTTTAAGGCCCGGTATAGGATTAAAGATTGAGGCATTTAAATGAGCCTCATTAGGTTAATTTCGAAGAAGTATAAAGCTGCCGAAAAGAACAAACGTCCTCGAAGTGGATAGACCAGAGTAAATAACAGCTAGACTTATCAAAAATCTTTTTGAGAGAGAGCTGCAGATCAAGTCGTGCCATCTTTTCATGATGTATTCACTTGGATGACTATGCAGAAATGAAGAATAGTTGTCTCTAATTGGTTAGGGGAAATAATTTGTCAATAAACACGTTAGAGAATTGAGGTTCAATTTGGGGAATACTGTGGACATGGCCCATATTGATCTGTGTACAAAATTGGTTAAAGTTGCTGAGTAGTAAAATTCAACATGCAAAAATGGTAAAAAAAGCCCTGATAACGGGATTAACGGGACAAGATGGTTCCTATCTGGCTGAACTCCTTCTCAATAAGGGTTATGAAGTCTTCGGTTTAGTTCGGCGTTCCAGTTCCAGCAACCTGGACCGCATTAGTCACCTCTCTGGGAAAATTCAGATTCTCTCAGGCGATCTGCTTGATCAATCTTCTTTAATGGATGTTATCTCTGAAGCCCAGCCAGATGAGATTTACAACTTAGCTTCTCAGAGCTATGTCCCGATCTCATGGACACAGCCAGCTCTAACTGCCGAGTACACCGCCCTTGGTGTATCTCGTCTACTAGAATCCATTCGCCGCTGTAAACCTGATGCTAGATTCTACCAAGCTTCCAGTAGTGAAGTTTTCGGTCAACCCGACGAATCTCCTCAAAGCGAGCGCACTGCCTTTCGCCCTCGCAACCCCTATGGTGTTGCGAAGGCTTATGCCCACTGGATGACTATCAACTATCGGCAACAATATAACCTCTATGCTTGCTGTGGCCTTACCTATACTCATGAATCTCCTCGCCGTGGTGTGGAGTTTGCCTTCCGCAAAATCACACGTACTGTTGCTGAGATTAAGCTTGGTTTAACCCAGGAACTCAAACTAGGTAACTTGGAGGCTCGTCGTGACTGGTGCTACGCCAAAGATGCGGTTTATGCGATGTGGTTGATGCTACAGCAGGAAAAACCTGATGACTACATCATTGCTAGCGGTGAAGCTCATTCTGTGAAAGAACTGGTGGCCTGTGCTTTTGACTGTGTTGGCCTCAGATGGCAAGACTACATTTCTGTTGATCCCACTTTTTACCGTCCTGATGAATCGGTGCAGTTAGTCGGCTGTATCGATAAAATTCAAAAGTATCTGGGATGGAAACCGCAATATTCTTTTGAGCAATTGGTCGAACTCATGGTTAACCATGACCTCAAAGAAATAAAAAACTTTAAATTAGACAAGTAATTGGCTATGCCCACGAGATGCGCAATGAGATTCAAATTATTACGACAGGTCTGGGTTTCAGGCTACTGAGCCAATCTAGGACTGCTGAGGAAATTCCAAATAGCT
>JBAUTB010000075.1:0-7104 GCA_049582005.1 Gloeobacterales cyanobacterium
TAAAGCGTTTGGCTAATTGGCGTTGTGATCCTTCTTTGCGGTTGTAGGCATCAATCACTTTTTGACGCAAGTCGAGTGAGTAGGCTTTCATAATGGGTGATCGTATAGGGGGTCTTGGACTACCTTCCCACTGTATCCCATTCGAATGAGAACCGCTATAGATCGCGAAACAGTTCCACCACTCCTCGATAGGAACTGTGGCAGAACAAGACCAGCCCTAGAATCAGCTGGAACAGCCAGGTTTTGGTAATGGGCAAATAGAATAGAACCTCATGATCCTCTGGAGAGGGAGCAAAGGATTCATCGAGTGCCTGTTGGGCTTTGTGCCCCTCTTGATAGACAAATTTTCGGCTCACCTGGTGTTTGGCGGACAGGTGGCTGACAGGCTCTGACTTGGAGAGCACCTGGATGGCGATAACTTTTCGGATATCAGGGGGCAAACTGGCTGCGACTGAGAGGTTTGGACTCATGCTTTGGGTTCAACTCTGCGCTATGACGACAGGGTTCAGGCTAACCTGATCGCTCCAAAAGCGTTACCCGTGATTGAACCAGGCCGGCTTCTAGGATCTGCTCTTGCGTCGGGTCTGTTGGTTTTTGGGGTTGGGCAAAAGCGGGTGCCATCATCCAGAGCATAGCGAGTGCGCCCCCTCGGGAGTTAACCATACACGCGAATCCTCCTGTTTTCTCACAATTGCTTCCCCAGAGAATCAATAGACCGCCTTAAGAAATATCCTGCTCCTCTGGCGATAGCGCTAATACGGGAAGTATAGAAATTGAACATCGAGAGTGCCAGTATGCCTCTCGGAAGGAAGTCGGAGTCCATGCAAAGAGCCTTGTCCCTTAATCTTGGCGTTCGCGTTATCCAAGTCGAATAAGGATACGTGTGCTCACATTTTTGTAATCTAAGGCTAAACAGGACTTGCTTCGAGGCTGGAATATATATCAGAAGGCAATCCTAAGAGCTGTAAAATCTTTTGTTGAAGTGGATTCAAAGGAGAGACATGACCATACTCCTTGCCTCTGACACTAAAGATGGTGAGAGACAAGGGCTTAAATGCCATCAGAATTCGTTCAGTTGTTGGCCGAGCAGTAGCCTGTTTAGGATTGCCAGGGGAAAGCCCGACCAGCTCCTCCCCTTCCTCCTTTAAGCGGCGCTGCACAACAAACTCGATTAACGTCAAAATACGCAACCCCAGGCTCAACAAATGCATCAGCCCTTTAGATTGGTCATCGCGTTGGACAAATAACGGACTGGCACCGAGGGACTTACCTTTGAACCGAGAAAACCCACTTTCCTGGATCCAAGCGTCCCGAAACGTCAACACGGCTTGCTCAAACGAGAGGCGTTCGGGGGGAGCGTTGGTGACATACACCCGCCAGCCAAAGGTCTGTTGAGATTGCGTTAGTGCTTCTTGCTGAAGGGTGACCTCGGTTATTTGATAGCGAGCCTTCCGGTTTTTCATTTCCGGTTGGTACTCGTAGCTGTATTCGAATAGTCCTTCGACTCGATGGGTTTTGAGAATAGCATTAGCCTTGTCCTCGAGATCCGACAAGGTGCGAATTTGTCGTTTACCACGTCCGACATCTGGAGTTAGGGCTTTCAACTGTTCCGTTGCCTTTTGCAGTCGTTGCTCAAGACCGCGCTGTTGCTGTTGCGCATGGGCAGGAGAATGAACCAACAATACCCGTTCTGTCCACTCTATTTTTGAGCCGTCTGCTTGCTCCACCTGCTGCTCTCGAGAAAACTCGTATCCAGTCGCAATCTCTTGAAGTTGGCCTTTCTTGTCAGGACGTTTCACCCTGAGTCGAGGAGTTTGGCTGTCTATGGCATCCGTGAGTCCTTGTTTGAGTAGCTCAGGGACTGTCCCCACTCTGGCTAGCGGGGTCAGGTAGTAATGCTGATGATGCTGAATCTGAGCCCGGATGGCTAGCGCACTCATCTTACAATCGCCTACCCAGAGTAAACCTTGAGTATCAAGGGTCTGGCGAACTTGTTCAAAGCTCGGCAGATACAGCCCATCATCAGCTTGCTCCCCCGAAACGACATAAGTCGCCAAGGGCATTCCTAACGGGTCTAGACTCGCGAACATTAATTTCAGATGAGGTAGGCTGGGGTCATCTTTGCTGTGCCCGAACTGGAACAGTCCTTCCTCAGTGACTAAATGCTGCCCAGAAACCGTGGTCGCATCCAGACGCACACACTCCTTCGACAACCGATAAATGCGGATGGTTTGACGGCTCAAAGCGGTCTCGATCTTTTCCCATAGCGTTGGCTCGCTTAGCTTGCCTAGCACGATGCCCAAACGGTCGTCTGTAAAATCTGTCTCCTGCAAAACCAGACCGCACACGTGTTCAATCATGTTTTTTTGCTGGTTAGCCCATTCTCGTACCACAACTTTGCGGTGGTCTCCTTCTGAGAGGATATAGGCAAGCCAGATAACCGCCACCCAGCCCCAGTCCAACCCTTCCTGCTTCCAGTGACGTGGCAGATGCTGGTTGAGCAATTCTGGCAATTCCATCTGCTTCATCACATGCAGTAAAAGCACCACATCATCAATACGCTCAGTAATAACGGTAAATTGAGTTTCCATGCCCCAGACCTAGCTATATTGCTAGCCGAGCATACACTGAGTATATTTACCCGATTCGATTACGCGAACGCCAAGATCAGCACTGGTTTTCCTGCTGCTTCAGCCATGAGTTGAGCTTGACAGGAGCGATCCATGGTGACGAACCACCACGCAGCCTCATCTACTGAATGGCCAACGGTTAGTAAGCCGTGGTTGCGGAGTATGACTGCCTTGCTTGCCCCCAGTGTGGCAGCAATACGCTTGCCCTCCTGAGTGTCTAAAACTACTCCGGTGTAGTCATTGAACAATGCCTGGTCTTCGTAAAAAGCACAAGCATCCTGAGTCAGGGGATCGAGCAAGCGTCCAAGCGTTGACCAAGCTTTGCCATAAAGTGAGTGGGCATGGGCCGCCGCGTTCACGTCAGGTCGGGCCTGGTGGATTTGGGAATGGATAGCGAAAGCCGCTGTATTGACTGGTCTGTTCCCTTTCACCACTTCGCCCTTATGGTTGACCAGCAATAAGTCTGATACTCGAATGTGACCAAAGTACAATCCAATAGGGTTGACCCAAAAGCAATCTGGAAATTCAGGGTCACGGACTGTGATGTGTCCGGCAATACCTTCATTGAACCCGTAGCGGGCGAACAGGCGAAATGCAGCAGCTAATCTTTCTTGGCGGTGACGGCGCTCATCTTCTACTCGGTCAAATGTAGGCGGTGTGGGGAATTTTAATTCAGACACGGATTTACCTCGTAAAGGACAGGAGCAGCCTCCGATTTGAACTGATTCAGGTGGTCTAACGGCTGTGTTTAGTGGATGCAACTAACATTAGAACTAAGAGCCAAAAACTTCATTACATTCTGCTCCTACCCGATTAGTCTGTATGAGCTTCGTTGCGGAGTGATCAATTCCCATACCATAACGCCATTCGCCATTGAGATATAGCCAGGTGGGCACCTGACGTACTAAATTGCGATCACCCTCAAGACGGATTGTGCCCTGCTTGAGCGCTAAATTCAATAGGGTATACCCCATCCAGACATGAGTGAACGCACTCAGATCCGCCGATATTAAAATATCCACCTTAGGTGATTTCCGGGAAAGAAGATACCGAATTAAGCAGGGCGGATAAGGATATCCCACTTGGGTAACAAAGGATTGCGTTCTAATCTTCTCTCCACTGCTTTCATTGCTGATTTGGAGAGTGAGATCCCTTTTTGGTAAACCTTCTGACTCAACTGAACAATGGGTTGAAGACCTTTCCAGGTCATACTTTGTGCCCAGGCGAGCATCGTGGCAACATCTTTTAGCTGGGTTCCATTCCAATGCTGTTCTAGAATGCCCCAGCACCGCTCAATGGGATTGTACTTACTGTGGTACGGGGGATAGTACAACAAGTGTACGGGCTTGCCAATCATATCGACAAACTCCACCATCCGATTCAAAAACTGAGTTCGCACCCCACTACTTTCAGGTCCGTTATCAATTTTGAGTTGGATCTGTTGGGTCATGTGCTGCTGAGCAGGAGTTAGGCTCTGCCACCATTGCTGTACTGTATCGACAATGAAATCACTGGTTTTGTAAGAACTGCCAAAGTTGAGGTGCAGCGCCCCGCTGTCCTCATCCACAATGCCGCAAGGAATGTATTTCTCTGTGCATCCCATATCGTGGTCACTCGCTTGGTGATTGCCTCTAGTTTTGCCCCCACGAGCGTAATCTCCAATATTGACGGTCGCTTTGCAATCCATACTCAATCTTCTCACGCTGCCATCATTTAGGTGTTTGTTATGGCTATTGATGTTGTCAAAAATTGCGTCGGTTTCCGGGAGTTTTTTTGGGGTTTTGCTTTCACCACCTTCCTCAACCGGTAGCCCATCCGGTTCAGCACTGCTGCCATCGTACTGCCTGAGGGCAACTGTTCGGCAGCAAACCCCTGTTGCTCTAACTGCTTCAACGCCTCTGCTGCGGTTAATCGTGTATAGGCGATGGAACTTGAAAACGTTGGATCTTGTTGAGCGTGGGATTCGGCGAGTTCTCTCAGGGCTTGCGCCACTTGGGGGTGTCGTTCTTCCCACCGTTTCGTGCCACTAGCGTTCGCTTGTGCCCCCAGGCAGGTGATACCGCTCCGCTGCTCTGCCAACCCTAGCTCAACCGTGGCTCGATTCCATCCGAACACCGTTTCGGTCAATCTTGCACTCCCATCACAATATTTCAAGCACATCGCAGCCTGAAAACTACGACGCTTCGCTCCACTGAGTTTTGACGATGCCAATCGGAGGTCTTCGATTTGACTCCTGCTTAATTGCTCTCCTTCTGGGTTTGCTAGCAACATAACTCGCTCCACCGATCAATCAGCTTGCACTGTTTCAAGACCAAATTATATGGTACTCTCATTCCCGGAAATCACCTTAAAACCTGGATCTTTTTGACACACATCAACATCTCCCTCTTCTATCACCAGCCACCAACTGCGTTGAGTTTTGTGTCCTCTGGTTAACCCTTGAAAATCAAACTGAAGCACTACTTTTTGCGCGGGTACAGCCCCTAGATTGATCCGCCGCCTCATGCCCCACATCAACAGGGCATCATCTAAATCCTCTGGGGCAATTTGTTCGCTTCCCCATTGTTGTGCCCAAACACCCATCGCCTCAATCAGGGGGCGCAGGGCTTCTCCGGCGGCAGTAAGAACATACTCATGCCCTTGCCCCGTTTCCTTTTCGTAGCGAACAACGACCCCTGCCTTCTCAAGCTCTTTGAGGCGTTGAGCCAAAAGGGCGCGAGACATTAACGGCACCCCCCGACTAATGTCGTTGAAGTAGCGATTGCCATACATCATCTCTCGCAGCACCAGGGGGTTCCAGCGATCGCCAATCACTTCAGTGGCTTTTGCCACCGGGCAGAATTGCCCATATCCCTTTCTCATAATACGTACAGGGAGATCAAATTCAGGTTCAGATATTGAACTTGTATCACTTTATCCAGCAAATCAGAATGAGACCATCACAAGATTTAAAGGAGTCAATTCGATGTTAGCGTTACAGACTGAACTGACAACCCCACAGGAAGGGGTAGATTGGTTACTTCTGGCAGAATCTCTGGGAAACCAGTTTGCTGCAAAAGAAGTCGAAGCTGATGAGCGTGACCTGTTTGTCGCGGACAACATTGCCCAATTGAAATCATCTGGACTGTTGACAGCGGGTGTTCCGGCTGAACTGGGCGGCGGCGGGGCTAGCTATACCGATCTTTGCGCTGTGCTCCGCATCTTGGGACGCTATAGCAGTTCAACAGCGCTGGCTTTTTCAATGCATACCCATCAGGTCATGGTACCAACCTGGCGGTGGCGCAATCAGAATGCGCCCGTTGATGGATTCCTCAGACGAGTGGCAACGGAGCAACTGATCCTTCTTAGCAGTGGCGGATCGGATTGGTTACAGAGCGCTGGCACGGCTTTGAAAGTAGAGGGTGGATTTCTGATCACAGCTCGTAAAGTATTTGCTAGTGGTGCGCCTGCGGCGAATTTATTAATGACCAGCGCTGTTTATGAAGACCCAGAAATAGGGTCTACCGTATTACATTTTGCAGTTCCCATGAATGCTCAGGGAGTTTCCATTGAACCTACCTGGCAAGCGATGGGGATGAGGGGAACAGGTTCCCATGATGTCGTACTCTCGAATGTTTTTGTGCCGGATGCAGCCGTGACTTTGCGACGAGAACAAGGGAAGTGGCATTTTATTTTTCACCTTATCTCGATGATTGCAATCCCATTAATTTATTCCGTTTATGTCGGGGTTGCAGAAGCGGCCCGCGATCGCGCTGTTCAACGGGCCATGAAGCGCCGCACCGATGAACATCTTTGCTATATGGTGGGAGGTTTGGAGAATGAATTGACGGCTGCCAAGTTGGCACTTCAGCACATGATTTCTACCGCCGTGATTAGTCAACCTGGCTTTGAGACCACAAATCAAATCATGACGGGACGTACCCTGGTTGCCAAAGCAGTACTCAACGTCGCTGATTTAGGAATGGAAATTGCTGGGGGAAGTGCATTCTATCGCAAACTTGGCTTGGAGAAATTGTTCCGTGATCTGCAAGGAGCGCGTTATCATCCGCTGCGAGAGGAGGCTCAGCGCAAGTTATCTGGTCAACTAGCACTTGCGTGGGATTTATCTTCTTTGTAGGAGCGTGCTTTTTATTCAGGGCGATCGCCCAGCCTTGGCTTCAGCAAGGGAAAAAAGCGATCGTTCTCCCACTCTTCCATTGTTATTTTTCCAAGCCACTTAGGCTGATTAAGTTGCGGCCTCACGGCTAAGTTAAGCGGCAGCTAGTATCCTTTGAATCTTCACCAAGATCCTTCACCCGTCCGCCTCAGGTCCTATATAGCGGTTCTCATTCGAATGGGATACAGTGAGAAGGTAGTCCAAGACCCCCTATACGATCACCCATTATGAAAGCCTACTCACTCGACTTGCGTCAAAAAGTGATTGATGCCTACAACCGCAAAGAAGGATCACAACGCCAATTAGCCAAACGCTTTA
>JBAUTB010000076.1:0-3212 GCA_049582005.1 Gloeobacterales cyanobacterium
CTTTGGAACTAGGCGTTGGAGGCATTCTTATTTTTGGCGGGGCCGTGGGAGATACAGCCCTGAAAATTCAATGGCTTCAGAAACGCAGTCAGATTCCACTGCTGGTTTGTGCTGACTTGGAAGGAGGCTTGGGCGAACAGGTCCAAGGCGGAAGTGAACTTTCTGCGGCGATGGGATTAGGGGCTACGGGCTCGTTGGCCTTGGTGGAACAAGCTGCCTATGTGACGGGTCTTGAAGCTAAAGCGATTGGGATTAATTGGGTGCTGGGACCCGTAGCAGATGTGAATAGTAATCCCCATAATCCCGTGATTGGAGCGCGGTCCTTTGGAGCTAGCCCTGAGCATGTAGCCGATTGCGTCACCGTTTATTTGAAGGGACTGCACAAAGCGAAGGTGCTGGGAACCGTTAAACATTTTCCAGGACACGGAGACACCGATCTAGACTCTCACTTGGATCTGCCCCCCGTACAGCGGACCCTGGAACAATTGGATAGAACCGACTGGGTGCCCTTTAAAAAGGCTGTTGCCGCAGGTACCGATGGCATTATGAGTGCCCATCTGACCTTTCCTCAAGTCCCAGAGTCAAACGCACTACCTGCTACATTTTCACCTTATTTTTTAACAGAGGTCTTGCGCAAACAGTGGTCCTACGATGGTTTGATCGTTACCGACGCCTTGACCATGCAGGCGATTACAGACCGTTACAATTCAGCAGAAGCATCTCTGCGTGCTTTCCAGGCTGGTGCGGACATCTTGCTGATGCCCCTAGTATTTCCTGAAGCCCACCAAAGAATGTGTAAAGCAGTGCGGGATGGAGAAATCAGTATAGAACGGCTGAAAGCTTCCGTGCGCCGCATCCTAGAGGCTAAGTCAAGAGTCGGTACCCCTAGCCAAGAACCACTCTTAGATAACATTCTCCATCACGTAAGTATCCCTGAACATCGAGCCCTGGCACAAACCATTGCTCAGAAAAGTATCTGTCGGCTGAATGAAGTACCGTTGCCGGATCTGGCTAGTTGGAAGAAACGGGTCAATATCGTAGTGGTGGATAGCCGTTTCAATTCTCCCTGGAATGAAGACAGTCCGATGCTGACCTGGTCTGCGCCTGACACCACGCTTAGAAACTTTTTGATAGACCCTAACCTTTCTATTCAACGCTTTAATCTCATCGAAGACGCCTCTAAAAATGCAGACGGAGTTTTGATTCATATTCTGTTAGAAACAGGACCTTATGCAGGACGTTCCGGTCTACCTCGCTCATTAATGAAATTCTTCCAGCGTTTGCGCTCTCCCCAGATCTACATCAGCTATACCAATCCCTATCTATTGATGGATTTGCCCTCAAGTTTTCCAGCAATTGCCGTATTTGGTCAGAATGTCATACACCAAGAAGCCGTTTTGGCTGCCCTTAATGGTGAAACAGAACTCCAAGAACATCATTCTTTCTGGTTGTCTAAAAACACTCCCTAGGTAAAACCTCTCTCTTAAGAGCAGTGATAGTCCGAGAGCAGTTGGGTAGCTTAATGGAAGAAGCATCGGGCAACTTTTCCATGAACACAGGCGACTCTCCTAAAATTCCGTACCGTTCGATCCCTCAAGCTAGTGAGCGTCCTGCCCCTACGAATGATCTCACCCGAGTTCCGCCGCCCCCTCCTGCCCCTCCTCGTCGCCCCTTAACAGAAAAGACGCCTTCCATTCCCGTGGAAACGGCACCTCCCCCACCTCCCGTGAGAGAGCGTCCCTTGCCGCCGCCCCCCTATGCCGCGCCCATACCTGCTGCTGTACCCATGGCCCCACCCAGCATCGGTCAAGCTCCCTCAATGAGACCTTTAGAGGAGTTGAACCCAGAACGGGACAACCTTCAGGAATATGAAGAAGATGCATTAGAACTTTTAGAAAGTGCTGCTGAAGAACCCCTAGTTTTGGAACTTGAATCCTCGAACGAGCTGACCGACGATACTCCTCCCATCACCAAATCGCATGCCGTTGACCTGGAGGAACTAATTCGTGAGGCTCAGGCTTGTCGGGTGTCTGATATTCACTTAGGTGTTCAAGAAAGACCACGTTTTCGCCGTCGGGGACAAATGGAATACACGGCCTATCCCCCTACGACGGATGAAGTGTTTTTTGAGTGGTGGCAAGACGTATTGACCCCTGATCAAATTGCTGAATTTAAACGGACCAAAGAATTAGATACAGCCATCTTCTATCCAGGATTTGCCCGCTGTCGGGTCAACCTCTTTGAAAGCTTGCACGGACCAGCGGCTGTAATGCGTTTAATTGACCTGGAAATACCTACGATGGAGGATCTCAAGCTGCCTGAATCGCTGAAAACGATTGCAGAACAGCACAAAGGATTGGTTCTGGTGACTGGACCGACCGGGTCTGGAAAGTCCACAACCTTGGCTGCGATGATTCGCTACCTGAATGAAAATCACTCCAAACACATCATCTCTATCGAAGACCCGATTG
The DNA here is from genome assembly GCA_049582005.1 of Gloeobacterales cyanobacterium. Taxonomy (GTDB): domain Bacteria; phylum Cyanobacteriota; class Cyanobacteriia; order Gloeobacterales; family PMM-0068; genus Sivonenia. The sequence goes on from JBAUTB010000076.1 coordinate 2,472, forward strand.
AATATGTGCATACTTCGATTCGTTCTCTGATCCGTCAGCGGGAAGTTGGCATGCATACCCTGGAATTTGAAAACGCATTACGGGCTTCTTTACGGGAAGACCCCGATATTATTCTGATTGGGGAAATGCGCGACCGGATCACCGTAGATATCGCGCTGAAAGCTGCTCAGACAGGACACTTGGTTTTTGGTACCCTCCATACCAACAGTGCGGTATCTACCATAGAGCGTCTTCTCAATATCTACAGTCCAGCCGAACAAGAACCAATGCGCCACCAAATTGCAGAGTCTTTGGTTGCCGTTATCGCGCAGACCCTCGTGAGAACCACCGATGGGAAGCGCTGTGCTGCCCATGAAATCATGATTAATACCGACGCAGCCCGTGACTATATCAAGGGTAACAAAGTGGATGAATTGGACTCTTTGATCCCCCAATGTGCCTTCGATGGCATGCAGACAATGAATCAAGCCCTTTATAAGCTTTATCAAGACGAACGAATCACCGCTGAAATTGCTATTGAAGCCTCTCCACGTCCCAATGAAATGCGTCAACAACTACGGGGCAAGATGGACAACACTCGGATGGTTTAGGCGATATTACGCTTTGCTAAAATTACTTATGGGTACCTCTAAAAAAAGATTTTCTTAAAGAATTGGTTTGACAATAGTGCTGCTCATCCCGCAATAAAAATTGAATGACAGAATTTGACGAAAATGCGGCTGTAATGTTGGTGATTTCACC
>JBAUTB010000077.1:0-36071 GCA_049582005.1 Gloeobacterales cyanobacterium
TTGTAGAGCCACTCATCCATGCTGGAAGCTTCCCAGATGGGATAGAAGTGCAAACCGATCGCATTGGAAGAGGGAATGACATTCCCAGAAATGAGGTTATTGCCGTAAAGCAAGCTTCCAGAGATAGGCTCGCGGATTCCATCCATATCCACAGGAGGAGCAGCGATGAAGGCAATGATGAAGCAAGTGGTCGCAGTCAAAAGGGTGGGGATCATCAAGACGCCGAACCAACCGACATAAAGACGGTTTTCGGTGGAGGTGACCCAGTCAGCGAACTGACCCCAGGGCCCCTGACTAGAACGACGCTCTAAAGTAGCAGTCATAAGTCAATTACCTCTATTAGGTAAGTGTTCTTCTCTATTAAAGCCTGACTCTTATAAGATGGAGCAAGTGATAGCGGACTAGCCTCATAATTTTTATTAATACGCCCAGGCAGGAGTTGCTGGAATGACAAGTGAAGTGAGAACTGTTGTTGGAAGAGGTATCCCACTCATCGGTAATGACATTGATACAGACCGGATTATCCCTGCTCGGTTCCTGCGTTGTGTGACCTTTGACGGACTAGGAGCAGCGGTATTCGCGGATGATCGCAAGGCACTCGCGGGGGAACACCCCTTTGATCAGCCTCAGTATCAGGGAGCCAAGATTCTGGTGGTTAACCGCAATTTCGGTTGTGGGTCTAGTCGAGAACATGCACCACAAGCGATTGCAAAATGGGGTATTCAGGCACTTATTGGAGAGAGCTTTGCTGAGATTTTCTTCGGTAACTGTGTAGCCATGGGCATTCCTTGCGTGACAGCGAATTCTGGCACCGTTGACTATTTGCAAAAAACTTTAGCGAAGAGCCCTCAAACCCCGATCAGTTTGGATCTAATGACCATGCACGTCCATTGTGGAGATTTTCATGCTCCTGTATTCATGGGCGAAGGACCGCGCAACATGTTTATCGAAGGGACCTGGGATGCTTGTGGACAGTTAGTTGCCCAAGCGCAACAAGTCCGAGCAATAGCTTCAAAGCTTCCCTATATGACCTGGAATCGCTAGCATCGGCGGATTCCCCTTGTGCGTATTCTTGTCCCAGGGCAACGCTTATTTTCTTTGCAGCTCCAGTAACTGCGCTATTCCTGCTGTAGCCAAACCCAGTAAACTATTTAACGCAGAGCGTTCTAGGGGAGCCTCTTCCGCGGTAGCTTGAATTTCAATTAGGGCAAGTTTCTGAGTCATCACGACATTCATATCCACTTCGGCCTTTACATCTTCTTCGTAGCAAAGATCTAAATGCGCAGTCCCCTCAATGGTTCCAAGGGAGATAGCGGCAACTTGGGTTTTCAAGGCGCCCGTGAGCCCTAGACTTTCTAGTGCATCCCGGAGAGCAACCCAGCCCCCAGTGATTGCGGCTGTCCTCGTGCCTCCATCGGCTTGCAGGACATCACAATCTACCGTCAAGGTGCGTGGCCCCAGAGCCTTTAGATCTACGGCCATGCGTAAAGAACGACCAATTAAGCGTTGGATTTCTTGGGTGCGACCTGACGGTCTAGTGGTTTCCCGTTTAGCCCTACCTCTAGGCGTCGAACCAGGAAGCATACTGTATTCTGCAGTGAGCCAACCTTGATCTGTGTTTTTGAGAAAATCAGGAACTTTCTCTTCCACAGAGCACGTGCACAAAACCCAGGTATTGCCGACGGTTACCAGAACGGATCCAGGCGCGAAACGAGTGTAGTGCCGAGCGAAGTGAATCGGTCTCAGTTCATCAAGCTTGCGGCCATCGATACGGGGAGCCATGGGAACCGTCTCAAGAATCAGCCGCTAGCTTAACGCACCCCATTGTCTTTATTTCAGGTTTGAGATTATAAGCCTAGTATTTAGCGCCGTTCTTGTCGTTCTTGTAGTTGGCGGACCTGGTATTCCAACTGTTCAACTCTATTTTTAAGCGCTTCTACATCGCTATTTTCAGGAACTCCAATATCCTTGAGGGTAGCCCGTAAGCGGCGTTGAAATTGATCTTCAAAATTGCCCTGCTCTTCTTTTAATCGAAAGAGCATGTCATCGAGGAATTCTTTGGCGTCTTTCTGATTAAGGCGGCCATCCTTAACCCAATCATCCAGGGTTTTCTGAAGTCTATCCACCATCATGTTGGTGGTTTCCAAACCCAACATCAGCAGTTGACGTAAAAGCGGATTTTGCATAACCTTTCCTTTTCTTTCTAAATTAGTTCTCTGTATTTAGACTAGCTAAACTAGCGGGCCTCTTTCAGCACCAAAACATCTTGCCGTGGGTCTATCTGGACTACTTTAAGGTCTACCATTTCGCCCCGACTTACCGCTCGGTCAAAGCGAACAGGCAAACGAATCCCAATTTGTTCTAGAAGTACAACCCCTCGGTGGGAATCTCCCCCAGCCCAATCTAAAACCAGGGCAGGCTGACGCGTATCGGGTTCACGGGCAATGTATTCCAAAAGCCAGTAACGTTCTGTTTGCCGTTCCAGTTGCGTTGCTTCATAGCAGGCACTTTCTATGGGAGCTAAGAGGATCCGTAGTTGCTCTGCATCAAAAGGCAGCGGATCTCCTCGCAAGTGCGCTTTGAGTTGGTAATGAACCCCTAAGTCACTGTAGCGACGAATGGGAGAAGTAGCCTGGGCATAGGCCGCAAGGCCAAGCCCCCCATGGGAAGCTGGACTGATGCTGGTTTCTCCCCGTTGCATGCAGCGGCATAGGACATAATCCCGCACAGGACCAAGAGGGAGTTGGTCGATCTCTTCTTTCGGAGGAAGCTGCGGTTGGGGCTGGGCTCGGTAGGGAATCGGAATACCTTCCCGCTGGGCATAGCGTGCGGTGACTTCTCCCACCAAAATCATCATCTCTGAAACCAAAAGCCTGGAAGGACTCTCGGTTAAAACCTCTAAATTGATTTTTTTGCCCCCCTCCTGGACTTTAATTTGAGATTCCGGCATATCAATTTGCACAGCACCCAAACCCAGTCGATAACCCCGGCGCTTCTTAGCCCATTGATATAGCTTCTCCAGGGTAGGCTCCGAGCCTGTTTCCAACAGTTCATCCACCTCAGGATAATCAATACGGTAGATGGTGCGCAGGAGGGTAGGCATGATTTCGTAATGCAGGACCTCTCCCGTCTCAGAGAGATGAATGGCAAAGCTGAGACTGCAGTTATCCCGTCCTGCCACCAGGCTCATCGGTCCTGTAGCCAATTCAGGGGGAAACATCGGTAGTACGCGGTCAGGAAGATACACACTAGTCCCCCGCGCTCTGACTTCTCGGTCCAATACACTATCAGGGAATATCCATCGGCTGGGATCTGCCACATGGACCCAAATCCATTGCGTACCATCAGGACGTTCTTCTATGCTCAAGCCGTCGTCCACTTCCTGAGTAGATTCATCGTCAATGGTATAGACCGGCAAGGTCTTAAGGTCACGACGTCGAGCTTGGTCTAGGTCTATGGGTGGATTTTCCAGAAGCCGCTGAGTCTCCGCGATGGCCTCCTTAGAAAAAGTTTGGGGAATCTGAGAGCGTAGTAGAAATAAATTCTCATGGGCATTCCAATGGCCCAATTCCACCAAGAGCCGGAACGCATCTTGGGGTTCCTCCTTTCGACCCAAAATACGCAAAGTTTCCTGGGCCATGCGGTAATCGGGAGATTCCTGTTGCCACAGAACCCAACGCTCTAAAGCTGTCAACCGAGGGAGGTCTATTTCTCGGTCCCAAACCAAATCTTTTGGATCGGTGCTCCCCGCTAAACGGCGGCGAATTTTTTGGACAAAAGATTCTTGGATACGCGTTTTTTCAGCAACCGCGACCAACTGATGTCGGATTTCCTCAACTTGTTCACGAGACCGCGGTTCGTAAACTTCTCCTTTTTGTTTAAAGTACAGTTTGTCCTCCGCCAAAAGGCGGTGGGCACTATAGGTCGCTACGGGAGTTTGTTCTCCAAACAGGAGTTGAGCCAAATCCTTAGGGGCTGTGGATTCATGGGTATCCACAAGGATTTCCCAGGCGACTTCCAGATCGGTGGCGGTGATGTATTCCTGGCTGACAAACTCCATCTGGGGGATATCTTGCAGGTTGTATGGACCATCGGGCCATTCAAAAGTAACTTGACGAGGATGAACACGATGAATTTGTCCAGTGGCTGTCTGCAAACACCAATTTTTTTTGCCATCTGGCCCTGTAATCACGGCTAGGAGCCGCTCTCCCTGAAGACGAAATTCAACTAATGCGCCCTTATCCATACCACCTCAGCGTCCAGCCCTGAACCTTCTATTTTCCGTTAAAAGATCACCTGATTGCCACTACCAGTAAAATGGATCAAGATAGAATACAGGCCTTAACGCTCTGTTTCGTGCTGATTTGGTCTGGAGGAGTCTCATGTTAGCACTTCATCAAGTCAGTTGCTAAAGCTAGACTCAATATGCTTAGGTGGAATAAAGAACGGGTTTTCCCGGCAAGCCGTAATTGTACCCTAGAAAAAGGACTCGAAAAGAGGTGCTAGACGCATGGCAAAAGTAGTTGGCATAGATTTGGGAACAACCAACTCCGTAGTAGCAGTACTGGAGGGGGGACAACCCACCGTTATTCCCAATGCAGAGGGGAACCGCACTACACCTTCCGTGGTGGCTTTTACCAAAGGAGGAGAGCGCTTGGTCGGGCAAATTGCCCGTCGCCAATCCGTCTTGAACTCCGAAAACACTTTCTATTCGGTCAAGCGTTTCATCGGTCGGAATACCGGGGAAGTAAGCAGCGAAGCGAAGCAAGTGCCTTACCAAGTAAAAGACGCTGGAGGAAAGGTCAAGATTTCTAGCCCCCTGGCGGGCAAAGACATGGCTCCTGAAGAGATTTCTGCGATGGTGCTTCGTAAGCTAGTGGATGACGCGAGCACGTACTTGGGGGAAAAAGTCACTCAAGCGGTGATTACGGTCCCGGCATATTTTAATGATGCCCAGCGCCAAGCGACCAAAGATGCAGGCAAGATTGCCGGCATTGATGTTCTTCGGATTATCAATGAACCGACGGCTGCTTCCCTGGCCTATGGCTTAGACAAAAAAGCCAATGAAACCATCCTGGTATTTGACCTTGGCGGTGGTACCTTCGATGTTTCTGTCCTGGAAGTGGGCGATGGCATTTTTGAAGTGAAGTCCACCTCAGGGGATACGCATCTGGGAGGGGATGACTTTGACCGTCACATTGTGGACTGGATGGCTGATGAGTTTAAGAAGTTGGAAGGGATTGACCTGCGCCAAGACCGTCAAGCACTCCAGCGTCTGACCGAAGCGGCGGAAAAAGCAAAGATTGAACTTTCTGCCGTTACCGAATCTACGATCAACCTCCCTTTCATTACGGCGACCCAGGATGGACCCAAGCATCTGGAACTCAAGCTCACCAGAGGCAAATTTGAAGAAATTTGTTCTGACTTGATCGAGCGATGCCGTGGTCCGGTGCAGCAAGCGCTTAAGGATGCCAAAATCTCTCTGGATCAGCTGGATGAAGTGGTCATGGTCGGCGGTTCTACTCGGATCCCAGCGGTCAAAGAGTTGGTTAAGCGACTGACGAACAAAGAACCAAACCAAACCGTTAACCCCGATGAAGTCGTGGCTATTGGTGCAGCGATTCAAGCTGGGGTTCTGGCTGGTGAAGTCAAGGATATTTTGCTCTTGGATGTCACCCCGCTTTCGCTGGGTGTGGAGACCCTGGGTGGGGTTGCCACTAAGCTAATCCCGCGCAACACCACGATCCCCACCAAGAAGTCAGAAACTTTCTCTACGGCAGCCGATGGTCAAACCTCCGTCGAGATCCACGTTGTCCAAGGAGAACGGGAGATGGCGGGAGATAACAAGTCCCTTGGCCGATTCCGTCTGGATGGTATCCCACCGGCTCCTCGAGGAGTGCCTCAAGTTGAAGTAACCTTTGACATTGATGCCAACGGTATCCTTGCCGTTATGGCGAAGGATAAGGCTTCTGGTAAAGAGCAAAGCATTACGATCACCGGTGCTTCTACCCTCGACAAGATGGATGTGGAGCGTATGGTCCGGGATGCTGAATCGCACTCTGCTGAAGATAAGAAACGGCGGGAAGAGGTAGATCTCAAAAATGAGGCTGACTCTCTAACCTTCTCGGCAGAACGCCAGCTCAAAGAGTTCGGTGACCGCGTACCGCCAGAGGACAAGACTAAGGTGGAAACCTTAGTCACTGATCTGCGGGCCGCAATTAACATTAGCGACATCGACAAGATCAAATCCCTTAAAGAAGAGCTTCAGCAGGCAGTCTACGGCTTGTCTTCTAAGCTTTACCAGGAGTCTGCTGGCCCAACCGCTAGCGCTGATGCTTCTGGTTCAGCAGGATCAGGCCCTAGCCCTGAAGGTAAAGGTCCCGATGATGATGTGATTGACGCTGACTTTACAGAAGTTAAGTAAGTGTCATAACGAACGGAGCATCCAGAGTAACGAAGTCACGAACGCTCTGGGTGCTTTTTAATGAGTACCATACGAAAACTATGCGCATCGGTAATGGCTACGATATTCATCGGCTTGTAGAGGGCCGTGACTTGATTCTTGGGGGAGTCCCTATTCCTTTCGAGAAGGGCCTATTGGGGCACAGTGATGCAGACGTTTTAACCCATGCCATCATGGACGCTCTCTTAGGAGCACTGGCCTTAGGGGATATTGGTCAATACTTTCCGCCAACGGATGAACAATGGCGGGGAGCTAATAGTCTCATGCTCTTGCAAAAAGTGATGGAATTGGTCCAAGCCCGTGGCTACCGGATTCAAAATTTAGATACCGTGATTGTGGCTGAAGCCCCAAAGATGCGTCCTCACATCATGCATATTCAAGACAAGTTAGCTATGGCTATGGGGATTACCTCTCAGCAGATAGGGGTAAAAGCAACCACACAGGAAGGCTTGGGACCAATCGGAGCAGGACAAGCGATCTGTGCTTATGCGGTTGTTCTTTTGGAAAAATGCTAAGACATAACTATTTTGGTCGACAGGATGCATCAGAATTGAGACGAGTTCATCGACGCGTCATTCATAATTCTTAGGGAAAGGCTGCCCATGATGCCTGAACATGACATCGCCCCTAATTCAGGGGCTGTACAGCCTGGCAATGATGATTTGAAACAGGTCCGTTGGGTCCTGCAGCTTACGCTGGGCCTCAATATTTTGGTGATGTTGATTAAAGCATTCCTTGGTTTTTCTGCTGGGTCTTTGAGTCTTTTGGCCGATGCTCTGCATTCCTTTACAGATTCTGGTAGTAATATTTTGGGATTAACCGCACTGGCGATGGCCTCCCCCTCTCCTGATGCAGACCATCCCTATGGACATCAAAAATTTGAAACCTTAGGAACGATAGGGGTCGTTGGGTTTTTATGTTTCGCCTGCTACGAAATTGTCCGTATGGCCGTGGAGCGCTTGGCCGGATCAACCCCTCCCACGATCACGGTCGGGACTTTTATCGGGTTGGGGTTGGTTTTTGCCGTCAATGTTTTTACGGCTTGGTATGAGCATCAGGAGGGGAACCGTTTAGGCAGTGAATTCCTGATCGCCGATGCCGCGCATACCCGCAGTGACATTTGGGTCACGCTCTTAGTTGCTTCTGGGCTGATCGGGGTTTGGCTGGGAGTTCCTTGGCTAGACGTTGCACTTTGTTTCCCCGTAGCGTTGTTGGTACTTAAGAGTGCCTGGGATATTCTCCAGCGCAATGTTCCCCTTCTGGTAGACGAAGCCGCGCTAGACTATCGGGAAGTTGTTCGCGTGGTGATGCAAGAGCCAGGGGTGGTAGATTGTCATGACGTCGCGACCCGTGGGCAACAGGGCAAACGATTATTTATTGAACTACATATTACGGTTGCCCCCCAGATGTCCGTGGCTGAAGCCCACGCCCTGACAGAACGTTTAGAAGAGCGTCTCCAGAGAACCTTTGGTTCGGCTCGGATTACGACGCATGTAGAACCGAGTACGGTACTCAAAGATGCCAATCATGAATACCATCTGGATTTTGGGAATCACCAACCTTAGGCGTCTCGATGAGCTTCCCACCAGTCAATCGTTCGCTGCAACCCTTCTCTGAAGGGCATTTGTGCCTTGAAGCCAAAGAGTTTTTCTGCTTTTTGGGTATCTAGACAGCGGCGGGGTTGACCATTGGGCTTATCGGTTTGCCAGTGAATTTTGCCCTCAAATTCCATCAATTCCGCAAGCAGTTCCACCAAGTCTTTGATGGAGATTTCGTAGTTAGTGCCCAAGTTAACGGGATCTGAACCATCGTAATGCTGTGTTGCCATGACGATACCGCGCGCGGCATCTTCGACATAAAGGAACTCACGGGTCGGAGAACCATCTCCCCACACCGCAACCACGTCGTCTTTGCGCAGCTTCGCTTCATCTAACTTACGGATCAAAGCGGGAATCACATGGGAAGAATCAGGATTAAAGTTATCCCAGGGACCATAAAGATTCACGGGGAGCAAATATACCCCAGACAGTCCATACTGCTGACGGTAGGCATCGAGCTGAACCAGGAGCGCTTTTTTAGCTATTCCATAGGGAGCGTTGGTCTCTTCCGGATAGCCATTCCAAAGGTCTTCTTCCTTGAAGGGGACGGGCGTGAATTTGGGATAGGCACAAATGGTACCCACCACCACCACTTTGCTAACCCCTGCTAGATATGCCTGATGAATCAAGTTCACACCCATCATCAGGTTGTCATAAAACAATTCACCCGGCTTTTTTTGATTTAAGCCAATGCCACCGACGTGGGCAGCTAGGTGAATGGCAACATCCTTCCCCTCTAAAGCCGATTTGCAGTTATCTGCTGACCGGAGGTCACAGTCCTTGGAACGAGGCGTGGAGATATTTGCAGGATTAGCCCCCGCTTCAAGCAGCGCTTGAACAACATGACGTCCCAAAAAACCGGAACCTCCGGTGACCAGAATATTTTTGTCCGCTAGATCCATTTCCATTAACCGACTACTCCGTCCGCAACAGCACTGCCAGAGCGGACCAGCGCACGGTCGTTCCGAGCCATCCCAGAGACGCCCATGGCTTGCAGGTCAGCATCTACCATGAGTTCCACCAACTCGGTGAAACTAGTGCGCAGCTTCCAGCCTAGTTTCCCTATCGCTTTAGTGGGACTTCCCAGCAGTAGGTCAACTTCCGTCGGGCGGAAATAGCGGGGATCAATTTTGATCAGGACCTTGCCCGTCTCGGCATGCAAACCTTGTTCTTCGATGCCCGAGCCTTTCCACTCCAGAGGCATACCGGCTCGTTTAAAGGCTAATTCGCAAAACTCCCGAACACTATGGGTTTCCCCCGTAGCAATCACATAGTCGTCGGCTTCAGGCTGTTGTAGCATCAGCCACATCGCTTCTACATAATCTTTGGCATAGCCCCAATCCCGCTTGGAATCCAGATTGCCCAGATACATGAGATCTTGCTGTCCGGCGGCCATGCGGGCCAGAGAACGAGTGATCTTGCGGGTAACAAAGGTTTCTCCCCGCCGAGGAGATTCGTGGTTGAACAAAATACCATTGGAAGCATGTATGTTATAGGCTTCTCGATAATTGACCGTTAACCAAAAACTATAGACTTTGGCGACTCCATAGGGAGAACGGGGATAGAAGGGCGTATCTTCATCCTGAGGAACAGCGAGGACTTTTCCGTACATCTCAGAACTGGAGGCCTGATAGAAGCGAATGCTTGGGTCCACAGTGCGAATAGTTTCCAGGAGACGCGTTGTACCCAAGCCAGTGGTATCTCCCGTATATTCCGGCTCATCAAAGCTCACCCGCACATGAGACTGAGCAGCCAAATGATAGACTTCCTGCGGTTGCGTTTTGGAGACTACCCGAAAGAGGGATTGAGCGTCTGTCAGATCCCCATAGTGTAAGAAAAGCTTAGTCTCGGGGAGATGAGGGTCTCTATAGAGATGGTCGATTCGGTCTGTGCTGAACGTGCTGCTTCGACGGATAATACCGTGGACTTCATAGCCTTTCTCTAAGAGAAGTTCGGCTAAATAAGAGCCATCTTGGCCAGTGATTCCAGTGATCAGTGCACGCTTTGACATATATATGAGTCCCATTGAGTGGTGGTGGCGAGGGATAAGGGTATTATTCAGAAGAAAGCCACAGCCTCCGCTGATTCATATTCCTAGAATAACTATTCCCAAGATGCAATCCATCCTACATTCTTCCTCGTGCAATACGTCCCAAGAGCGCTCCTTCTAAAACACTGGGATTGACTCTCAGGGTAAATAAATAGCCTTCACTGGGAGTAGTTACCGCTAAGGATGAAAGGGTAAGGGGATGGATAATATGCCCTATTATTTGGCGGGCATATACCTGCTGTCCTACATCGATCCCTTCAACAGGAACAAATAGGCCTCCTTGAGGAGCACTAATGTGGTCAACGCCTGTTTCAGAGACTACCACGGCACGCCTTCTAGGAGTTAACGGACGGTCTGCGTGTAGAATATCTAGCTCTACGCAAAGTCTTAGAATTCCTTCATAAATACGCTCTGCCCAACGACGGACAATCCTGCGGCCTGTTCCTGTTTCTAGGACTAAAACTTGCTTTTTTTTTTCATAGAGAGACTTAGCAAGACTGCCTGCAATCCAATTATGAGCAGGGTGGGTCCACACTAAATCTAGACCCATGACCTTCGCATACTCCAGCGTAGTCCGTTCTTCTACGACCCGTAATTGGGGGACTTCCTTAAGGAAACTATTGGAGCTGTGAATATCCAAACAGACATCGGAGGTCAGGCACTCATTTATAACGGCTGCGGTGATCTGTTCTTCGATTACACCTTGGGCATTACCAGGAAAATTGCGGTTTAGGTCACAGTTACTCAAGGGAAAAAGTCTTTCTCCTAATACAGTTCCCCAGGGATTTACGTTCGGTAGTAGGTTAATCGTACCTTTCAAGCGCCATCCTTTGGGGAGGTCCTGCAGAAATTGATGCAGCAACGCACAGACATAAGCTCCATCCAATTCGTCTCCATGCAATCCTGTGATGATGGTCAAAGACTCTGGACCAGGATCGGTTTGTGGCTGGTATCGGTGCCGCCATAGAGCAGTAGTCTGGCTAAAAGGTAGTTCCAGCGAGAGAATACATTCGGTTTTATGAACTATAGAACCCTTAGCCATAGAAAAACCGACAGGCTACTATCCAAGGATTATCCCAGCAGCTGGTTATTCATGAATCATTCCCTTGGGCATGTTCGCCCAGTGTAGGGCTATAGTGAACCTGTCTAATCGAGCAGAACGGTGTGTAAGAGATGCTCCCTCTCTTGAAACCTCGGGTATCCTGAAAACCTGAGCGCTTCTGACCATGGACAATGCTACCTATTGCCAAGGCCTCATTCATCTCTTAAGATGTACTCATTATGACTTCGTCTAGAGGAGCTAAAAATTATGGTTGAGAACTTAGTCATCATTGGGTCTGGTCCAGCGGGCTACACTGCGGCCATTTATGCAGGGCGGGCAAATCTAAAGCCTCTGGTGTTCGAAGGTTTTCAGGCTGGGGGTATTCCTGGTGGTCAGCTAATGACTACAACCGAAGTCGAAAATTTTCCTGGTTTCCCTGAGGGAATTCAGGGACCAGAATTAATGCATCGTACCCGTGCTCAGGCAGAGCGCTGGGGCGCAGAAATCATTACCGAAGACGTGGTCTCGGTAGACCTGAGTAAGCGTCCATTCACGATTAAATCGGAAACCTTAGAAGTCCAAGCCCACAGCATCATCATTGCTACGGGAGCCACGGCCAAGCGGCTAAATCTACCTGGGGAAAAAGAATTCTGGAACAAAGGGATTTCGGCCTGCGCTATCTGCGATGGAACGATTCCTTTATTCCGCAATGCAGAATTGGCGATTATTGGTGGAGGCGATACTGCTGCAGAAGAAGCCGTTTATCTTACTAAGTATGGCTCCAGGGTGCACATGCTCGTGCGTAGCGACCAGATGCGGGCTTCGAAGACAATGCAGGACCGAGTTTTGCAGCATCATAAAATCAAGGTCCACTGGAACACAGTGGCCCTCGCTGTCTATGGAGATGAGGTGCTCAAGGGCGTCAAAATCCAAAATACACAGTCGGAAGCAGTTTCTGAATTGCCCGTTCGGGGTTTGTTTTATGCCATCGGTCATACCCCGAATACCAGCTTATTCAAAGGACAGATCGCCCTCGATGAAGCCGGCTACATCATTACTGAAGGCAAATCTGTTGAAACCAACGTAGAAGGGGTTTTTGCCGCTGGCGACGTTCAAGACCATGAATACCGTCAGGCCATTACTGCTGCGGGTACCGGATGTATGGCAGCGCTTCTGGCCGAACGTTGGCTATCCGCTAAGGGGCTTCTGCAAGAAGAACATCACCAGGAAGGACACCAGACCCCACCACAGACTGAAGAAACTTCTGCAGAAACACCTAGTGAACAAACACAGCCTCAAGCAAGTGCCCCTGCTACAGAAGATTTCTCTCTCGATCAAACTTTCTTTGAAGGGGGCTATGCCTTGCGTAAGCTCTACCACGAGTCAGACAAACTGATCATGGTCAAGTACACCGCACCCCAATGTGGACCTTGCCATATGCTCAAACCTATTCTCCATAAAGTATCTTCGGAGTTTGAGGGTAAGTTTCATGCCGTTGATATCGACATTGAAGCCGAGCCGGAGATGGCTGAAGCTACGGGCGTGACCGGGACGCCTACGGTGATGTTCTTCAAGAGAAAGGAAATGGTGGATCGTTTGGTCGGAGTAAAATCCAAGAAAGACTATCAGATGACCATCCTGAAACATCTCTAGCCTGCTGTATACATCCACTTGCCAATAAGACTTTGACGCCCATAGCGGATGCGCTACGGGCGTGAATAGTTAGGGCCCAATGCTCCTTAAGGCGGCAACGCTCTGACATGGAGTGTGGCAGAATTACAGCGGGTCTCTTGCATAGACCTAGCCCTACTTTGTTGAGCTTCTCATGGAACAGTTTATCCAGCAGCTTGTGAATGGTCTCACTTTAGGCAGCATGTACGCCCTTATCGCTTTGGGCTACACCATGGTGTACGGCATCCTTGAACTAATCAACTTTGCCCATGGCGAGGTGGTCATGGTGGGAGCCTATACTGCGTTGGGTGTATTGGTGATCACCTTAGGAGCTGGTCTGCCCTGGGGATTAGCTTTTGCTTTGGCGCTTTTAGGGGCTATTCTGGTGTGCTGTTTGCTTGGGGTGGGGATCGAACGATTGGCTTACCGCCCATTGTTGGGAGAAGCCAAACCCTTAAATTTATTAGAGCTAGCATTACTTACAGGAGTAGGTGGAGGAGTTTGGGTACTGTATACCTTGCTCCGAGGGACATATAGCCCTATCGCCATAGCTCAAGGCTTAGGGATTGGAGTGGTAGGGGCTGCAGCTTTGGGGGGATTGTTTTGGTGGCTGAGTCAAGCTTTACCCACCCGCAAGGCACCTAAACTTTCTTTACTGATTACGGCTTTGGGGATGTCTATTTTTCTTCAAAATGCCGTTCGCTTAATCGCAGGAAGTAGAGACCAAGTTTTGCCTCAAGTCCTACCTGCCATCACCTGGCGCTTCAATGAGATACAAATTACGCTGACCCAAGTATTAATTCTAGGGGTTAGTGTCTTTCTGATGGCTGCGCTCACGTTCCTAATCCAAAAGACTCGTCTGGGTAAAGCAATGCGGGCTACCGCACAAGACATGCAGGCTGCCCAATTGATGGGTATTAACACTGAACAGATTGTAGTGATTACTTTTATCTTGGGCTCTTCTCTCGGAGCTGTAGCAGGCGTGCTTTTCGGGGTCTTTTTCCAAACCATCAACTTCTTTATTGGATTTCAGGCAGGGCTCAAAGCATTTACTGCAGCTGTTTTAGGAGGGATCGGTAATATCCCTGGAGCTATGCTAGGTGGCTTACTTTTAGGGGTGATTGAGTCATTGGGAGCGGGCTACTTATCGAGTGAATGGAAAGATGTTTTTGCATTTACCATCTTGGTTGGTGTTTTGTTATTTCGCCCTTCAGGACTTCTGGGAGAGAATGTTCCCGATAAAGTTTGAAGTGATGATTACCTATAATCAAGAACTGCTCTTTACAATCGCCGAGATAAATTGCTAGTCTTAGAGACTAGTTTTGCGTTTGTGAACATTCTCCCAATCGATATATAAGCAATCTTCAAGTCAAGAAATCTATTAATAAGGTTTGTTATATCCTTGCTCTGAGCGCTGGACATCCCCTTAGAAAGTCACTGGAAACGAGGAGAAGCTCTTAATAATTGTTCTATTTTTGTCCGAGTTTGTCGTAACTGAGCTTATCGTATGTTCCGTGCCAAGTCACTTATTCTTGAAGCAAAATCTTAGTTTATCTATCGAGATGGATCTTACAAGCAAACTTTTGCTGAAACTGTTATATATTTATACGAAATTCCCTAAACTAGTCGTCTAAAGTAACTAGTTAATTAGCCTCTCTGAATTCCCCGTGATTTCCTCTTCTGTCGCAAGCCCTGCAACTAAAGCCCAATTCATTGCCCGACGTCAGGCCATCCGTCGGGAACGTCAGCGGCTCCATTTCCTCAAGTTTTGGCGTTTTGCGGTGGTTCTTGGTTTGGCAATCGCTTTAGTGGGACTCGTCCGCTCTCCCTGGGGACAGATTAGGGAAGTAGAACAAATTACAGTGGAGAGAACCGAAGCTCTAGCGCCATCTCAGGTTTATGACCAACTTGCGCTTACCTTCCCCATGCCTATTTATTTGGTAGAGCCCCGTCAACTGGAAGAGCGGTTACAAACGCTACCTCTTATCGAGCGTGCCCGTTTGACCAGGCAGTTGTTCCCGTTAGGACTCCATATTGAGATACAGGAGAGGATTCCTGTAGCAACCGCTCCTCATTTTGGAACCGTGGGAGTCATTGATGCAGAAGGAGTTTGGATATCGTGTGCAACTTATCCTAAAGTGAATCGCCCCCAGCTTAAGGTCGAAGGATATACTGTCCAGAGACAAAAAGATTGGCAAGCCCTCTATCCCCTTCTCCAGAAGGCTCCAGTTCCCATTCAAAAGATAGATTTCAACGATCCCCGCAACTTGGTCTTGACTACTCGCCTTGGAACTATATGGTTGGGGTCTTTAGAGTCTCAGCGCATAAACCAGCAGTTTCAAACCTTGAAGCAGTTAGTTCCTCTTACCCAAAAATATCCCCCAGAGCAGATTCAATATTTTGACCTCCGAGACCCGACTATGCCGGCTTTCCACCTGCGTCCCAAACCTCAGACAAAGCTCATAGAAAGCTCTAAATTCCAGCATTGAAATGTGCGTCTTATTCGCTCATCTCCCAAGGAATGCTACCGTTTTGCCCCATTACCCCCATAAAGCCATGCCAAACTGGACAAAATACCTACGGAATAGTCAGAGTGATTTTTCAGAAAGTCGGGTAAGATTAGACGAAGTTTTACCCGGTTCAAGCCATCTGATGTCTCCTCAAACTGGCACAAATCCTCGCTTTGAAGAATTCACCGCCTCTGGTTCTGCGCGCATTAAAGTCATTGGCGTGGGCGGTGGTGGCGGAAATGCAGTCAACCGCATGATTGCAAGCAATGTAACAGGTGTAGAGTTTTGGGTGGTGAATACGGACGATCAAGCGCTCCGTAACTCTTCTGCCCAAAATCATTTACAGATTGGTCAAAAGCTTACCCGTGGTCTTGGGGCCGGCGGCAATCCTGCGATTGGTCAAAAAGCAGCCGAAGAATCCCGTGAAGAAATTGCCGCCGCCCTCGATGGAGCGGATATGGTTTTCATCACCGCTGGGATGGGAGGTGGAACAGGCACTGGTGCGGCCTCTATCGTCGCAGAAGCCGCGAAGGAAGTTGGCGCTTTGACCGTAGGCGTAGTGACCAAGCCCTTTACCTTTGAAGGTCGTCGTAGACTTCAGCAGGCAGAAGAAGGTATTCAATCTTTCCAGGGACGGATCGACACCTTGATCGTGATCCCCAATGACCGCTTGCTGCAAGTGATTTCAGACCAAACCCCTGTACAGGAAGCCTTCCGCATTGCAGACGATGTGCTTCGTCAAGGGGTCCAAGGGATCTCGGATATCATTACGATCCCCGGCTTGATCAACGTCGATTTTGCGGATGTGCGGGCGATCATGGCCGATGCTGGCTCTGCCTTGATGGGGATCGGCATGGGCTCCGGTAAATCTCGGGCCAGAGAAGCAGCTCTAACCGCTATTTCATCTCCGTTGTTGGAATCCTCTATTGAGGGAGCTTCTGGGGTAGTCATTAATGTTACGGGTGGCCATGACCTCACCCTCATGGAAGTTTCGGAAGCAGCCGACGCCGTGTATGAAGTAGTGGATCCCAATGCGAATATTATCTTCGGCGCCGTGATTGATGAACGCCTCCAGGGCGAACTGAGAATTACCGTCATCGCCACGGGCTTCAATGGGGCTCTGAGGAGGGGCGGTGCCGAAAGAATTCGTTCGGAGTCTTCTCCTCTAGCGGCCTCAGCCCAAAGACCAGGAGACGACCTCCTCGATATCCCAGAGTTCCTGCGTAAGCGTAAGCCGCTCTAGGTAACTCATGAAGGTTGTTGTACTTTTAGGAGGGACTTCTCCTGAACGAGAAGTTTCGCTGAAAACAGGTGAAGCGGTAGTGAAGGCTTTAACCCGATTGGGTCATCAAGCTGTTCCTGTGGACCCCAATAGAGCACTTCCCAAAAAGTTGCTGGAGCTTACGCCCGATTTTGTTTGGATAGCGCTTCACGGAGCTATGGGAGAAGATGGAACGATCCAAGGGCTGTTAGATTGGCTAGGCTTGCCCTACAACGGTTCTGGGGTGCTTGCTAGCGCCTGTGGCATGGACAAAGTGGTTTCTAAGGATCTGCTGCAGGGCGCTGGTTTACCCGTCATCCCCTATCAAGTGCTAGAGGACCCAAGTGCTGATCCCCAGAGATGTCTGGAAACGCTCGGGCTTCCGATGGTGGTTAAGCCTGCCCAGGCGGGATCATCCGTGGGGGTTTCTATCGTCCAGACCATAAGCGAATTTCCTGAAGCTTTAGCGAAGGCCCTGCGTTATAGTCCCCAAGCTTTGGCAGAAACGTTCATTCCAGGCAAGGAAATCACAGTCACCGTCTTTGGGAAGAAGACCTATCCTGCTATCGAAATCATTCCTCAGGTAACCGCTTTTTACGATTACGAGGACAAATATAGTGCCGGGGGCTCTCGCCATCTCTTGCCCCCAGACCTGCCGGAAACAACCCTGGACCTTTTAAGTGACCATGCGCTGAAGGTTTATCAGACCTTTAAGTGTAGCGGTGTCGCTCGTGTAGATTTTCGGGTCACTCCTGAAGGGAAAGCATGGATCTTAGAAGTAAATACATTGCCAGGAATGACGAGCACTTCTCTGGTGCCAGAAGCGATGGCTTCAGTGGGCATTTCTTTTGAGCAATTGGTCAAACTCGGCTTAGAAGATGGGCTATCCATAGGCCGTAAAAACTATTAAACGTTACATACCCTTACAAAGCGGTAGTACTATGTTCCTAGTGACCTTAGTCCTCAAGGACGATACATGGAAGTAATCAAGACAGCGGATTTATTAGAGTCCCTGAATCTAGGCCTGCTTGCCCCAGAATATTTCGTTACTGGAACCTTAATTATTCTGCTTTTGGTCGATTTGATCTGGGGTCGTTCGGTCAACAGGATGCTTCCTTGGATCGGTCTACTGGGCTTAGGGCTTGCTTCTTTAGCCTTGATTCCCATTTGGTCCGTAAGCAATACCGATTCTTTTTTGGGCGCTTTTACCGGAGACCCCTTAGGGTTACTGTTCCGGGGAATCATCCTTATTAGTGCGGCTGTCGCTATTTTGATGTCTGACCGATATATCTATCAGTCGGGTACCGCTCCTGCCGAATTTTTTGTGATTTTGCTCACCGCTACCCTTGGGGCGATGCTGTTGTCTGGTTCTTCTGAAATGGTCATGATCTTCGTGGCCTTGGAGACCTTGAGTATCGCGAGCTACTTACTTTCGGGCTATACCAAGCTAGATGTGCGTTCCAATGAAGCGGCCTTGAAATATTTATTGCTTGGGGCAGCTAGTTCTGCAATTTTTCTATATGGGATGTCTTTGCTGTATGGCCTTTCCGGGGGGGAAACCAAGCTGACGGAGATTGCTCCGAAGATTGCTACTATGGGCTTTCCTAGCATTTTGGCCCTTGTGCTGGTGATCGCTGGGATCAGTTTTAAATTAGCGGCTGTCCCCTTTCACCAGTGGACCCCTGATGTGTATCAGGGGGCTCCTACGCCTGTAGTAGGCTTTCTTTCTGTCGGGTCTAAAGCGGCCGGCTTTGCTCTGGCGATTCGGTTTATGACCTCGGCCTTTCCTGACTTTGCCACGCAGTGGCATACCATTTTTGCCGTCCTCGGCATTCTCAGCATGGTCCTAGGCAATGTGGTCGCTATCGCCCAGACTTCCATGAAGCGGATGCTGGCATACTCCTCCATTGCCCAGGCGGGGTACGTCATGATCGGTCTTGCTATCGGGACTACCGATGGTTATGCCAGCATGATCTACTACATGTTGATTTACCTATTTATGAACATGGGGGCTTTCCTCGGCGTTGTTCTGTTTGCCCTGAAGACGGGAACGGATGAAATCTCTGCCTATTCAGGTCTTTATCAGAAAGACCCCTTCCTTACCCTTTGCCTGTCTCTTTGTTTATTCTCTTTGGCTGGTTTCCCACCCCTGGCAGGATTCTTTGGAAAGCTTTATCTCTTCTGGGCTGGTATCCAGGCTGGGGCGTACACTTTGGTCTTCGTCGGTTTGGTGACGAGTGTGGCTTCTATCTACTACTACGTCCGCGTGGTTAAGTTGATGGTGGTCAAAGAGCCCTCCGAGGTCGTTCAGAAATACACCCCTACAGACTGGGCACTGCCTGGAATGCGTTCTTTGCAAATCGGCTTAGTCTTTACCCTGATCACCACGGTTTCTCTGGGACTGGCTAGCCCTATCCTCAACTTTACAAAGGACTCGATTCAGAATACTCCCACTCTGGTAACTACTCCCTTAGCCAAGGCCGAAAAACCTTGAACCCTATTGCGCTTGCGCCCGGAACCTGTAGCTACTGAAGGACATAAATACAAAAGCGAACGTCGTTAGAGCAAGTATTTGTGGCCACAGGACGAATAATCCAACATCTTTGAGCATCAAATCACGCACGATGGTGATGTAGTGACGGAGGGGATTGAACAGAGAAAGCGTTTGAAAGAAGGATGGCATACTCTCAATCGGGGCCAGCGCCCCAGAAAGGATTACCATCGGCAGGGTAATGAAAAAAGAGGTGAGGATAGCCTGTTGTTTGCTCCTCGAAACGGTGGCGAGCAGAATACCAAGGGCGATTCCGATAAAGATCTGCAGACCTGAAAGCCCCAGAAATAAGGGCAGATTTCCCCGGAACGGGATAGCAAATACAAAACGGGCCACGCCAAGCGATAAGAATACATCACCCATCAAGAGGAAAAACAGCGGTACCACCTTAGCCAGCAGGATTTCGAGGACGCTGGCTGGTGTCATCAGCAGTTGTTCAAGCGTCCCGGCATCTTTCTCTTTTACCACTTCCACCGCAGAAGAGAGGACGCTGATCATGGTCAGCAGCATACCCATCACGCCAGGGACAAAGAACCAACTGCTGATCAGTCCTGGATTATAGAGATTGACAATCTGAGGAATTATATTAGCTCCTTGAGGGCGAGCCACCAGCTGGTAGCCATACTGATTCACAATCTGGTTGACATAGTTACTGGCAACCCCAGCGGTATAGGCATTCACCCCGTCCACCAAAACTTGAACTTCCGTTGGGCGGTCCCGCTTTAGCGTGCGCTGAAAGTCAGCCGGAATGATCAGGCCTACATCGACTTTCCCGCGACGGACCTGTTCTCCCAGAGCTTTTGGGTTATCAGCATAGGTCTGCGAGATAAAGACCTGATTCTCCGTCAGCGCTGCAACCAGTTCTCTGCTGTCGTGAGTCCTAGCGTTATCGACAATCCCAAGCTTGAGATGGTTTACATCGGGGCTCAGGGCAAAGCCAAAAATACACAGTTGCACCGTTGGCGGAAAGGTGAGGAGGATAAGTAGCTGTTTGTTCCTAAAGATCTGACGAATTTCTTTGAGCGCTAAGGCCCAAAAAGAACTTTCGAATATTTGTTTAAAAAATTTGATATCCATACACTTAGTTCCTAATCTGAGAACTGCATGCGCTGCAGTTTTTGCCAGGCCCCCCAAAAGAGAACCAGACCTAAGGCTGCGAGTGCAGGAAATACAAACCAGACCCCTGGCCAGCCTGTTCCTCGGACAAAAGAATCACGGGTCAGTTCAATGTAGTAGCGGACAGGGACCAGATTTGCCAGCAAGGAGAGGGGCCAGGGAATATTGCTGATCGGATAGATAAAGCCAGAGAGCAACATCGCGGTCAAGGCATTCGTAGCCCCGACCGCCTGGATCGCAGCACTTTGGCTATTGCTGCGTGCACCGACGAATAAGCCAATCATGACACTCGTGGCTAAGAAAAGCGGAGTACCCACCAGGAGAGGAGTCGGGTCTCCTGCCAACCGAGTCCCAAAAATAAGCGCAGCGGCCATCATCAAAAATACAGCTTCACTCAAGGCAATCGAAAGATAAGCCAGTCCTTTGCCCAGCAACAGTTCCGTTGCACTGGCGCTAGACGCATAGACCTGGACGATGGTGCCTTCTTCCTTATCACGGACCATGGCGATGGCAGCCAGGATAGAAGGATAGAGGACTAGGTTAATCGCCAGCACCCCCGGCACCATGTAGAGTGCTTCTTGACGGCCTGGATTGAACCATACCCGTGTACGAGCTGTGATCAAAGACTGCTTGGGGAGTAGACCTTCTGTTTTCAAGAAGAACGTGTTGGTAGCGCGGATGCTATTTTTAATCACCCGTGCGTTGGCCACATCTGTGCCGTCGATTAAGACCTGGACAGTGCTCGTTTTTCCTTCTTTGAGGCGACGGGAAAAATCTGGCGGAATAATCAGGGCGGCACTGGCTTTTCCCTGATTGATTGCATCATAGGCCGGATCATCCCTAGACCAACGGACAGGATCCAGTTGATTGGTTCCGTACAGCCGTTCCATGTAGGAACGACTGAGGGGGCTATCATCAAAATCTTGAACGACCAAAGAAATATTTTTGGTCTCTAAACGGATGGCGAAACCAAAGATTAACAAGGTCGCCAAGGGCAACAGAAAAGCCAAGGCCACCGTCAGACGGTCACGGCGAAACTGAGATAGTTCTTTAATGCATTGCACCCAGACTCGTTGAAGCTTCATGGAGCACCTCCCGCTTGACCATCTAGAGCCCGAGAAATCGTGCCAATAAAAGCATCTTCTAAAGAGAAAGGAATCGTCCTCAAGGAGCGAATCTCTATGGCGGCGGCTTGCAGGATTGACTTGAGTTCAGGGATTTGCTGATCCGGTCGGTCCAGGACGACATGCAGGTAATCGGCAAAGATAGACACCCGCCAGGGATCAAACTTAGTTTTCAGTAAATTGGAAGCGACTTGTGTTTCTTCCAATCCCACCTCGATTAGCTGACCAGGCTGTTGGGCTTTGATTTGGCTGGGAGAGCCCTTGGCAACCGTTTCACCGCTGGCCATAAAGGACATCTGGTGGCAATGTTCGGCCTCTTCCAGGTAATGGGTGGTGACGAGGATTGCGGTACCATTCTGGGCAAAGTCCTCAATCAAACGCCAGAACTGGCGGCGGGCTAAGGGGTCTACCCCAGAAGTCGGTTCATCCAAAAATAGAATTTTGGGCTCATGCATCACGGAAGCCCCAAAAGCAACGCGCTGCTTCCAGCCACCGGGTAACTGGCCGGTAAGCATGTTTTCTTGTCCTGTCAAACCACAGGTTTCTAACACCCAATCGATTTTTGCGCGGCGAGCGTGGCGGGGCACACCATAGACCCCACAGTAAAATTCCAGGTTTTGGAGAATGGTCAGGTCGTCGTAAAGAGTAAACTTTTGGCTCATATAGCCCATGCGCTTGCGCAGTTCGGCACTACGGAGGTTATTCGTTTGACCGGCAAGGGTTATTGCTCCTGCGCTGTGTTCTAGGAGACCACATAGCATTTTGATGGTGGTGGTTTTACCAGCTCCGTTTGCACCGAGTAAGCCATAGATCTCGCCATAGCGAATTTCCAGGTCTACATCCTTGACAGCTTGGAAATCTCCAAAATTTTTGCTCAGGTCCTGGGCATAGATGGCCACCTCCCCCTGCTGATTTTCGTGCGGGTAAATCCGTGGGAAGGGAATAAAAGGGGGGTCCGAACCTTGCTGGCGCAAATGAGCGACAAAGACGTTTTCTAGGGTTGGTTCTGTCCGGATGATATGAACTGGACTTCCAGGCTGACCATCTAGAGGACTCTTATCAAGCAGTGAACGGATTTGGGCTTCTCCTGTCTGTGTATCTTTGACCAAGACATCCAGCCGATCCCCAAAAGTTTGGACATCGATAATGCTGGAATCCGTCCCTTGAGGAGTCGTAAGCGCCTGTTCAGCCTCTGCAATCGCTTCCGTACGGACTTCTAAGCGGTGTAGGCCCAGTCCAGCGCGTAGTTGATCAGGTGTCCCAATTTGTTGGAACTGGCCTCCATACATCAGGGCTATGCGGTCACAGCGCTCCGCTTCATCTAGATAGGGGGTCGCCACTACCATTGTCACGCCTTCATCGGCCAAGGTAGCCAATACATCCCAGAATTCACGACGGGATACTGGGTCTACCCCTGTGGTCGGTTCATCGAGGAGTAAGACTTTAGGTTGGGCAATCAAAGCACAGCAAAGGGCTAACTTCTGCTTCATCCCGCCCGAGAGCTGCCCAGCCAAACGCTTTTGGAACTTGTCTAAATCCATGAGCTTAAGATATTTACGGCTACGTTCCCGAAAGAGGTCTTCGGGGACTTCCCGCAATCCAGCGCTGTAGCGGAGGTTTTCTTCCAAGCTTAGGTCCAGGTAGAGGGAGAACCTTTGGGTAAGATAACCAATCCCCAAACGGGCATCACGAGGGGGTTTGCCAAGAACCTGAATATTGCCCCCGGTCGCTTCCATGACGCCAGACAAAATCTGAAAGGTAGTGGTTTTTCCTGCTCCGTCTGGTCCGATGATCCCAAAAACTTCCCCCTGGTGCACCTCAAAATCAATTCCGCGGACAGCTTCTAGGGCTCCGTATTTTTTGCGCAAGCCCTGTACCTGAATAATCAAGTCTTGCGCTGCTAGATCAGCGATAGAAGACTGAGGTGCAATGCTGGTCATCAGCGGCCCTCCTACTTAGTTTCAGGTTCAGGCCCTGTCAGGATTTCTCCATCCGCAGGCATCCCTGGTTTGGCAAAACCACCAGGGTTATCAATGGCTAGTTTGACACCAAAAACCTGCTTGACTCGTTCGTCCCGGAAGTAGATATTCTCTGGGGTAAAGGAGGCTTGGGGATCAATAGCCGTGACCCTAGCACTCAGCCCTTTCTGGGGAGCAGAATCCAAAAAGACATTTGCTTTTTGACCGACTCGGATCTTGCCAATTTCTCCTTCTGGAATGTAGCCCCTCAGGTAGACCGTGTTTAAGTTCACCAAAGAAAGCAGTGTTTTGCCTGAAGTGACTACGGCTCCTGGTTCTACACTACGGGCAGTAACCACTCCATCAATCGGGCTTACCACATTCAGATAGGCCATCTGAGCGACAATCTGCTGACGAGCTGCTTGCGCACTTTTAACATCTGCCTGACTGGCGGCGAGTTTTAGTTTGTTCTGGGCTAACTGATTGCGCAGTGAATTGAGTTGGGCATTGCGGATTTGTGGGTTCAGCCCTGTGGTCTGCGCTTGCACCAATTGTCCCTGCGCCGCATTGACTAACTTACGAAAAGAATTGACGGCTGCTTCTCGGCTTTTTAGCGTCGCTTGCGCGGTTTCTAGCTTGGTTTGGGCTTGGTCCAATTGCTGCTGAGGAGCGGCTCCTTCTTCGGTAAGCTGACGAAAACGGTCCCGGTCTAGGTTGGCCAGTCGTAACTCTGCACGGGCTTGATTGACCTGGGCCTCTGCTTGTTCGAGTTGGGCTTGGGCCGAAGCAACATTGGCTTGAGCCTGGAAAATACGGCCTTTGGAATCCCCTTGTGCCTGTTCGATATTAAGCTGGGATTCTTGAATTTGGCTATTGGTCACCGCTAGTTGGACACGGGCTTGACCTTCCTGTTGCTGGGCGGCGGTGAGGCGAGCTTTGGCTCCTTCTAATTGGGCTTTCACCTCTGCATCATCCATCCGGACGATGACCTGACCTTTTTTGACTTGGTCCCCTTCCCGAACCGCAACAAAATCGATACGCCCCGTCACTTTGGCCCCAATATCAGTCTCATATCCTTCAATCCGACCACTTAATTGCAGAGGACCTGCCTTGGATAGCGAGGAGTAATACCACCAGCCTCCTGCGACCCCGATAGCCAAAAGCCCTACGACCAACAAAGGACGCAAATTGGACTTGGGTTTATCCGACAAGGTAGGCGCTTGCCCTTCTTGATAAGCCAATGGTGTGCTGTCTGAAGGATTAGAGGGGTTACTCGCTGGATTATCCGTACGGGTTCGTGTCATTAAGGTGAACCTTCCTTTGTTCACAGTTTCCCATAAAACTCTGTGATGAAATAGGGGACTATAGATTCCCTAGTCTTGAGCGTAGTCTTCAAAAATGAAGAAGCTGTGAGGTAGGGTTTACGCCTGTGAACCCTAATACTTGCATGCTAGACCTAGACAGAGAGATTGCCGGCCTGTTTTTCATGCAACTTCACAGACAACGATTAGGAACGTTGCAGGCAAAAATTTAGTAATAGATAAGTCTAAACTGAAGTTTTGTATACATAAGAACAGTGAAAAGAGGCTCATTCTAGTTTGTTTGCCTTGAGGTACGTATAGGAGCGCAGATGAAGCATGAGCTGACATGGCAGGCAGTGGTAGGCGCTTTTTTGGTTTCGTCTCTCATCTCTTTGGCCTACCCGTACATCGTTTTGAAGATGGGACTGGGACCGAATGTAAGTGTGCTTTCCGCTTTTTTAGGGGCTTTATTTCTCCAGGTCACCGCTCAGAAAACGCGGGGACAAAATCGGCTAATGAATAACATCATTCAGACCGCAGGCACCTCCGCGACTTCGACCGCTTTTATGTGTGTGGTGGCCGCTGCTTTTGGCTATCTGAACCTGAATGAAACCGTTAAGGTGCATGTCATGATTACCCCCTGGGAGATGTTTACCTGGCTGACCTGTTCAGGAACGATTGGCGTACTGTTTATCGTTCTCTTCCGACGCTATTTCCTGGATGACCCGCAGATGGTTTTTGCGGATGGAGTAGCGGCATCTGAAACGATTAATGTTCTAGATAGTGGAAAAGCGCTAGGAAAACTAAAAACCCTCGGCCTAGGCTCCCTGCTTGGGGTTGTGGTCAGTTTCTTTCGCGATGGCCTGGGCCTGATTCCCCTGACGTTCATTGCTCAACGGTTCAAGATTGGCATTGAATGGAATGTCCTGTCTGTGGGGACTGGGATTTTAGTGGGTTTGAGGATGGGCCTTTCCATGCTGCTGGGCACCGCGATTGTTTTTTTCGCAGGGCCGCTAATTATGGACCAAGTAGGCCTAGATATTGTTCATGGCAGCATCGCTCCCCAGTATTTAGCGCAGTGTAATGCTCTGACATCGCTGTCTCCCGAAGTGCTGAAAGCGCAACAGGCTTTCCTGACCCAGCACTGCGGCATGATGGGTGACTATCTCAAAGGAAATCATTTTGGCATCCTCTTGTTCTGGATGATGTGGCCCGCTTCGGCCTTGATGATTACGGCAGCGATCACAGCAGTGGCCCTGGAGTGGCGGTCTTTGGTTCAGATGTTCCGAACGCTTTCTATTCAGCAAGAAAAAGTGCCTCGGGAAGATATCCCCCTAAAGATCATTTTTCCTGGGGTCCTCGTGCTGACGCTTCTGTTGGCCTATGTGCAGAATGTACATTTTGGCATGACCTACCTCCAAACTTTTTTCGCTGTTTTCTGTGAACTGCCTTTGATGCTGGTTGGGGTAAGAGTTCTAGGAGAAACCAATCAGGGTCCTGTTTCGCTCATGGCCAATGGTTTACAGGCCGTGTTTGCTATTTTTTGGCCTCAGCAGATTGCGCTTAATTTGATTGCTGCCGGAATGGCTGGAGATGGCAATGCCCAAGCGGAAGGGACAATGCAGGATTTTAGAACCGGACAAATCGTAGGTTCTACACCCTGGATCCTCACCTGCGTTCAGCTTTGCGCGATTCCGATTGGGGCGGCGGCGGTCGCGATTATGTATCCGCTCCTGATTGCTCGTTATGGCCTGGGGGGCGATGGACTGGTGGCTCCCACGGGATTGAAACTGGCGAATATGGCGGTACTGCTCTCCAAAGGAATTTCTGCTTTTCCGCAAGGAGCACTCACGGCAACAGCGATTGCAGCCGTCTTGGGGGTGGTTTTGACACTTTTAGAAGCCCGGTACAAAATTCGGTGGCTACCGAGTGCGGCGGGGCTTGGCTTTGCCTTAATTCTTCCTGGTCTTTTGAATATTCCCGTTGCTCTCGGTGCCATCTTCGGCTGGCTATGGCAGAAACTATCTCCAGAAACCTATGCCCAACATCACATCACACTGGCTTCAGGCTTGATTGGTGGAGAGGCTTTAATTGCCGGATTACTCCTCCCTGCACTTTTTTACTTCGGGATTTTAGGTATGTAGTTTCTCAAATGCAAGCAAAGATAGTTTCCTGGAATGATATCCGCCAGCAAGTTCTTGATAATCCAGAAGTCCAGGCAGAGTATGAAGCACTTGAGGAGGAATTTAAGCTCACTCGCCAAATCATTTCTTTGAGAAAAGCTAGTGGATTGAGTCAACGAGAGTTCGCCGCGCTCCTAGGTATGAAACAACCACAATTAGCACGCATTGAATCTGGTAAACAGTCTCCTAAACTAGAAACCATTGTTAAATTAGCTGCAGGCGCTGGTTACAAGGTGGAACTACATTTTGTTGCTCCGAAGAATCAGAAAAAGCTCAAGATTGAGCCCGTGGTCATTTCTACTAAATCTTATATTTGAATGCTTAGCTATCCAGAACCTACAATTCCTCTCAATTGAGTTTGCGCAACTCGGAAAGCAGCCAGGTATCAAGCAACAGTTTCATAGTTCGACGACTCACCCCGAACGCTGGTCTCTCTCAAGGTCAAGGCCCTCAGAGGACATAGATATCAATTATAAATATGTGTGAGAAATAGGGCCATATTACCAAATTTTTGCCATTTGAAGAGTGAAACCTGGTAATTCTGGATCGCAACTGACAAGATCTGGATTATTTAGTACCGCCACAGAGCCATCGGGACGATAACAATAGACAGTACGACTCTGGTAATCAATTAATAATCCCAAACTCACCCCATTCTCGATGTATTCCTGCATTTTCGCTTGCAAACTCTTGAGCGTATCGCTAGCAGAGCGGAGTTCAATGACAAAATCGGGACAAATCGGTGCAAAGGAACCTTTTTGAGCATCGGTAAGAGCATTCCAGCGATCGAGTTTAATCCATGAGGTATCGGGAGATCTTACTGCTCCATTGGGTAGTGTAAATCCCGTACTAGAATCGAATACCTCTCCGGTTCCGTCCTGTTCTGCCCAGCGAGTCAGTTGATAGCTGAGTTTATTATTACGATTTCCAGTATCAGAAAAAGCTGGAGGCATAACGATTACTTCACCGCTGGCAGTACGTTCAATGCGCAGATCTGAGTTGCGATGGCAAAATTCATAAAATTGCTCCTCACTCATCTTGGGCAATGTCATCAGAGCAGAAATATCCACTGTCATCGACATCGGTTCGGTTTTAATTTGTAGATTAGTCATTAAGCGTATCGCTCCCCTGGCGCAGCTTCTCTAAGAGAGAATCGCACTGCTACCATGCTCTTTATTATAGTTTCTCTATCTATCGCTAAAGTCCCATATCAAGTAACCCCTGACCCAAGCGTTCAGCTTCTGCGGAATTTCCCTGTTCGTGGTGAAGGATGATGGCTCGTTGAAAAGCAGACTTACAGTACGCAATTTCTCCGACTTTCAGAAAGACAACCGCTATGTTTTGGTAGGCTTCTGCGTAATTCGGATTCAACATGATCGCTCGGCGGTACGCCTCAATTGCTTCCATCCAACGGTTCGATGCTTTCAGAGCCATTCCTAGATGACAGTAACCCATCGCAAAAGTGGGGTCAATTTCTACCGATGTCTGGTACGCAAGTATTGCGTTAGGAAGGTCTCCCCGCGCTTTTAGCAAATTTCCCAAATTGTTGAAGGCACCTATTTGAAGCATCGGAAGTATGGGTTGCTCGATAGCCTCTTTATAGTGAAATTCTGCTTTGGCAGGATTCTTTAAACGGGTATAAGCCAGTCCCAAATGATAGTGCAATTCGTATAAAACGGAAGGATTAGCTTGCTTGGCTTGCAATCCCAGTTCCAGTAATGCTCTGCCCCGGTCCACTTCCCCTTGTTCCAGATACAGAGCGCCTAATTTACTACAAGCATAGGGATCATCGGGATGGGTGGTCAAAAAGGATTCCATCGCGGCTTGTGCTTGAGCAAATTTATTTCGCTCGGCAATCACACCCGCCCGATAGCCTTCGTGCAGAATCGCCACATCTTGCAAAGTACCAATCTGCCAGTGGGGTTCCTGACTCAAAACCTGTTCCACACTTTCATCGATCATGGCGTGGTAGGGCCGGGAAAAATAGAGTCCAGGATGCTTGCGGAATAATCGTGACACCAGCGAATAGGGAGATTGGCTGGCCCCAATTTCTTGGCGCACCAGATTAATCACCAGGTATTGTTCCTCTTGGATGAGTTGCCTGAGGGTAGGCGCGATATTTTCCACCAAGGTTTCGTCTGCATCCAGCACGAGAACCCAGTCTCCCTTGACATAGTTTAACGATTGATTACGGGCCTTCGAAAAATCATTGGGCCATTCAAAGTGATGGATCTGAGCGCCAAATTCCTCGGCAATCTCAAGGGTCCGGTCTGTGGAACCCGTATCCAGTATTACTATTTCATCTACGGCCTCGCGAACGCTTGCTAAGCAGCGCGGGAGGTTGGCCTCTTCATTTTTAACAATCATGCACAGGCTGAGCTTCATGGCGGTAGATTACTTAGGTCTAAACTTCATTGAACCCTACTTACTACCCCAGCACATGGATGTAACCGGAAAAGTCCCCACTCCTTATTCATCCCATTTCCGCCAGCCTGCTGAATGGGAAACGCACTATGCCTGTTGGTTGGCATGGCCTAGCCATGAAGATCTTTGGCTAGAGGGTTTGGAGGAAGCCCGCTCAGAATTTGTCGCCCTCTGCCGGGCAATTGCAGGTCCTCATGCATCCCATGCCCAAATCACCGAAAAATTGGAAATTTTGGTGCCGGATGAAGCACAAAAAAACCTGGCCAGACAAGCGTTAGCAGGTCTTCCCGTCAATTTTCACCTGATTCGCTTTGGGGATATTTGGCTGAGAGATACGGCCCCTATTTTTCTCACGAATCCGAGGGGGGGCCTGGCCACGGTCCGTTTTGGCTTTAACGGCTGGGGCGAAAAGTATGTCCTTCCCGATGATGCTCAGGTGTCCGCCCAAATTGCTGAAAAGGTCGGGGGCATTGCCTTTAGCTTCCCTTGGGTGTTAGAAGGAGGCTCTGTCGAAGTGGATGGAGAAGGGACCTGTTTGACAACGCGCCAGTGTTTGCTGAATCCCAATCGCAATCCATCGATGACCCAAGCGTCGGTGGAGAAAGGACTGCGGGATGCCTTAGGCATTGAAAAAGTCCTGTGGTTAGCGGAAGGACTCCTCAATGACCATACGGACGGTCATATTGATACCCTGGCTCGCTTTGTGGCCCCTGGGGTGGTGCTTTGTATGGAGGCGCAAGCGGCAGAAGACCCCAATCATGCTGTTTTAGAAAAAATTGCTCAGGATTTAGCCTCCTTCACCGATGCTCAGGGGCGTTCCCTGACCGTAGTGCGCATTCCTTCTCCAGGGAAAATTCTCAATGAAGAGCGGGAGGTGATGCCTGCCAGTTATGTAAATTTCTACATTGGAAACCACACCGTCGTCGTCCCAACCTATGGCACTCCCCATGATGCTGAAGCCGTCGCCCTGATTAGCCAGTGTTTCCCTGACCGCCAGACCGTGGGCCTATCGGCTAGAGCTATCCTTAGAGGAGGAGGTGCTTTTCACTGCATTACCCAGCAACAACCCATCCCTATGCACCTGGAGTGAGTCCTTGGCATGAATGCTCGTGCTCCCGAATTGATTACCGTGGCGGCGATCCAAACTTCTTTCACAGAGGATGTAGCCACCAATGTGGCGAAGGTAACGGACTTGGTGCGCAAAGCAGTGTTCCAAGGAGCGCAGGTGATTTTGCCTTCTGAGCTTTTTGAGGGGCCATACTTTTGCCGGGAAGAACAAGACGAATTTTTTGATTGGGCCAAGCCCCTCACAGAACATCCTACGATTCAACACTTTCAGAACTTGGCTCAGGAATTGGCCGTCGTGATTCCGGTTTCTTTCTTTGAGAAAGCAGGGCAAAACTACTACAACAGCATCGCCATGGTCGATGCAAATGGCGCGCTGTTAGGCACCTATCGCAAAAGCCATATCCCGGATGGCCCTGGCTATGAGGAGAAATTTTATTTCCGGCCTGGCAATACAGGCTTTAAAGTATGGCCCACCCGTTTTGGCACTCTGGGCGTTGGGATCTGCTGGGACCAATGGTTCCCAGAGTGTGCACGGGCGATGGTCTTGATGGGAGCCGATATTCTGTTTTATCCCACGGCCATTGGCTCTGAACCGCAAACGCCTGATCTGGATACAAAAGACCCCTGGCAACGAGCAATGATTGGCCATGCCGTCTCGAATGTGATTCCGGTCGTAGCGGCGAATCGAGTTGGGACCGAAGGGGACCAGACCTTCTATGGACATTCCTTTATTGCTAATCAGCGTGGGGACAAAGTCGCTGAATTAGACCGGACGGAGGAAGGGGTAATCTGTGCCACGTTTGACTTGCCAGAAATCCGCCGCAATCGAGCTTCTTTTGGCTTTTTCCGAGACCGTCGACCCGAACTTTATGGGGCCTTAATTACGCCTTAATCCCCTGTAACAGCTGTATTCTCTAAAATTTTCAGGGTTAGGCTACTTAGCCCAGGGAACATTTCGTTGTGTGAAGAGTCATAAATATTTACTACACGTTCTATGCGGGTAGGAATTAGGCCATGAGCCAAACCTTTGGAGTGGCCCCTAGAGCTATTTAGGGTGAAAAAAGACCTAATCGAAAAGTGGTGAGGAGTGTCTATGCCTTTTGTATATGTGCACATCATGAGTGAGGAGAAGTCCTATGATGCTTGACTTCGGTGCCTTGATTACCGCATGTCTGATATTCGCAACTTTTGCGTTTGGTGCTTCTGTCCTCCTCATTTTCCTACAGCGGAATTTTGGTAATTCCTCCTTGGGGAAGACCGATACGTCTGTATTTTCTACGCTGACTTTTATCGCAGTGCATATCGGCGCAGCGTTAGCGACGTGGGCTTTAACCGAGCAATCTGGAGCCGTGTTTCTACCACTGGTGATCAGCTTAGTGGGTGGAAGCTTTGGCAGGCATTGGCTCAAGAACTATACCTTGGGCGGACAGTTGTTGCTGGTCACCAATGTCCAAGTGATGGTGTTTGGCGCTATCTGGGGGGGATGGTTTGTCTGGACCATGCCCGTCAGTGATACGACCCGCACCCTGATGTTGATTAGCTATCCCTTACTAGTTCCCGCTTTCTTCGTCAGTTTGTTTCAAACCGTGGAGCAGTGGGAAGTACTCTGCCGCAAAATTTGGCTTCGTCCCCGCAAACCGCTTCCCATCGGTCCTCGTTCCTACTACCCAAAAGTTTCTCTACAGGTACCGACTTGTTCCGAACCTCCAGAGCTGGTGATGGCCACCCTGGATAGCCTCGCAAACTTGAACTATCCAAACTTTGAAGTCATGGTCATTGATAACAATACGAAAGACCCTGATTTGTGGCGTCCACTTGAAGCGCATTGTCGAAGACTCGGTAAGCGTTTCCGCTTCTTCCGTTTGGAACAATGGCCTGGGGCCAAGGCTGGTGCGCTCAACTTTGCAATGACTAAAGTGGCTCCGGATGCGGAGCTGATTGCCGTTATTGACAGTGACTATCAAGCCGACCCGGATTTTCTAGCGTCTCTGGTGGGCTACTTCGATAACCCAAAGATGGGCTTTGTACAAACCCCTCACGACTATCGAGAATGGGAAGATAGCCCCTATTTGCGGATGTGTTACTGGGAATATAAGTGTTTCTTTGAGACTAAGATGGTCAGCTTGAACGAGCGGGATGCTGCCCTGACCGTGGGAACCATGTGCGTACTCCGACGCCAAGCGCTGGAAGAAGCGGGTGGATGGGCTGAGTGGTGCGCAACGGAAGATTCAGAGTTGTCTATTCGCATTCATGCGCTGGGCTATTCTTCGGTCTACCTGCCCTTTACTTTTGGGCGTGGGCTGATTCCTGAGACCTTCCTTGGCTACAAGAAACAACGTTTCCGCTGGACGATTGGTCCGGTGCAGGAACTCAAGCGCCATTTCCGTCTATTTTTGCCCAAACCTTTAGCCCAACCTTCTCAGTTCACGTTGGCTCAGAAGATTCACCATCTGTGCCATGGCTTAGGCCATCTGAATATCGGTCTGCGTTTTCTGATGATTCCGGTGAGCTTTGCGATCGTGGCCTCTATGCTAATCCATCGCGAAGTGGTGAATGTCCCTCTGGTGCTCTGGGTCTCTACTTCTATTTCTTTATTGGGGGGGCTTACCCACTGGTGGATGGTGTACCGAGGGGTCATGGGATGCTCTTGGAAGGATATGCTGGGAGCTTTGCTGGCTAGTAGAGCTCTCAGCCACACCATAGCCATTGCCAGTTTCTGGGGAGTCTTCACCCGCGAAATTCCCTGGTTCCGAACTAATAAGTTCAAGACACTACCGCTTGGTTTAGGAGCCTTAAGCTCTGCCCGAGTAGAAGTTGCTTTGGGCCTAGCAACACTCACATTTGCCATCATCGCCTCCAACGTTCTCCCCGGACATGGATTACACTTCATGTTGATCATTGGGGCACTATTTCAGAGTCTGGATTACTTTGCGGCCCCTGCTTTAGCACTACTGGCCGAACGGGATATCCGCCGAGCACGTCAAGCTTCTGTTGCACTGCCGGTACGGGAGCCGGTGGCTAGTGGAATAGCGGCTGAATAGCGTGGAGAACACCCCCTTCTTAAAAGAACACTTGAGCGGTGAGTAGCCAGACCCCCTCAAGGGGTTACACAGGGGGGTCTGGCTTGAGGGGGTTCTACTCACTTTCTAAATTTTGTAGATTTTTCTAATCAGATAGAAATACAAGCTATCGGGTAATAACTTGCGCAGTATGAGGAGTAAGGGCGCTGGTTGACCGATCGGGTAACGCATTTTGTTACTCCCGTCTATGGCTGCTTTGAATATTTCTTGAGCTACGAGTTCAGGCGGTTCCCCATTTTTACCTGTCTCTTGGGAAAGCTTCTCAGCCTTTTCAACAAAATTCTTATACATGGTCAGATCATCCCGCATGATGAATTGGCGGCTGCTCCCGTAAAACTCGGTTTTGATACTGCCCGGTTCAATAATTTTGATCTTGATATTGAAGGGCAGAAGCTCATAGTGCAAAGCCTCGCTAAAGCCCTCTACAGCCCATTTGGTGCCGTGATAAATACTGTATAGGGGAAAGGTCACACGACCACCCACACTGGCAATTTGAATGATAATGCCTCCCTTGTTTTCACGCATATGGGGAATGAGCGCCCGCGTTACTCTCATCAGCCCGAATACGTTGGTATCGAACTGTTTTTCGATGACCTGATCGGACATTGCTTCAAACACTCCATCGGCCCCATAGCCTGCGTTGTTTACCAACACATCGATGCGACTGAAATCTTTGATCGCTGCCTCCAAGGCATTTTGAATACTGTTGGCATCGGTAACATCCAAGCGATAGCGCTTAATATTTGAAAAATTGCCCAGTTCTTTATCTTTGTCCGGATTGCGCATGGTTGCCGCTACGTTCCACCCCCGTTTCGCAAAGTACAGAGCTGTTAGTTGGCCAATACCGCTTGACGTTCCCGTAATAAAAACAGTTTTATTCATTGTTTTACGCACCGTTTCATGGGCCGTACCGATCGATCCATTCCGCACATCAGACTCATGTATTTAAGTGTAACGGCTCAAAAACAGGAGACCGTAGCACCCTAGCGCACCTTAGTCTGTAGACCTCAACGTTAGCCTACGCTCGTTGGCCTCTCTCTTTTTTTCTCTGTCCAAGGTCTTTGTGAAACAATAGGGTTCTAGTTTTGACAGGCAGCGCGATGAAGGTCTTAGTGGTCGGCAGTGGTGGTAGAGAGCACACCTTAGTTTGGAAGTTAGCCCAATCTGAAGGAGTAGACCAGGTGTTCTGTGCACCGGGGAATGCAGGCACAGCCCTAGAACCTAAAAGCCAGAATGTTGCCCTAGATGTTCTTGATTTTGCAGGACTGGCTGAATTTGCCCAAAAAGAAGCAGTTGATTTGACGGTGATTGGTCCGGAGGTTCCGCTCTGCAAGGGCATTGTGGACTATTTCCTGGAGCGGGGACTCCTAATATTTGGTCCTAATCAGGCCGGGGCCCAGATCGAAGGCTCTAAATCTTGGGCTAAAGAATTCATGGTCCAAGCAAAGATCCCTACAGCTTTATCGCAGACATTCACGGACTTTGAATCCGCGAAAAACTATGTCCAAGAACGTTTAGCGCACGTGGGCAAACTCGTGATCAAAGCGGACGGGCTGGCGGCAGGGAAGGGGGTCGTGATCGCCCAAGATCTTTCGGAAGCATTAGCGGCTTTAGAGTCCATGTTCAAAGGTCTATTTGGCAGTGCTGGCTCTGTCGTTGTCGTCGAAGAATTTCTGGAAGGTCAAGAAGCCTCTGTCTTGGCCCTTTGTGATGGGAAAACCATAGTTCCGCTTTTGGCTGCTCAAGACCACAAAACGATTGGGGAAGGGGACCAGGGACCGAATACGGGGGGTATGGGCGCTTACTGTCCTGCACCTGTAGTGACCGCAAAAACGCTTGCTTTTACCCAGCGAGAAGTTCTAGACCGTGCGTTGGCAGAATTCCAACGGCGAGGGATCGATTATCGGGGTATTCTCTACGCTGGTTTAATGGTTCACCCGGATGAAACAGCTTCCGTTATAGAGTTTAACTGCCGTTTTGGGGACCCCGAAACGCAAGTAGTCCTGCCTCTATTAGTGAATCCTTTAGAACAAGTGCTCATGGCTACGGCAAAGGGTGAACTGCAATCGGTTCCCCTCCAATGGTATCCAAGGGCTGCAGTTTGTGTAGTCATAGCGGCAGGAGGTTATCCAGGCCCCTATTGCCAGGGCAAAGAAATTACAGGTTTAGACGTTCAGGTTCCAGAAACTGTAGTCTTCCATGCAGGAACAGAAGAACAGGATGGACGCATTCTTACGAAAGGAGGGCGGGTGCTCGGGGCGACCGCGATAGCGCCAACCCTTCAAGAAGCGGTAGACCGAGCCTACCAGCGTTGTAGTTTCATTCAATTTGAAGATGCTTACTATCGAAAGGATATTGCTCACAGAGTGCTGAAGAACTGATGCCTGCCCATTCAAAGCTTGTGAGTAGGGGAGACCGGAGGAGCGAATTTCCTATAGCGGTTCCCTATTGAATGAGATACAGTTTGGAGAGAAATGTATAGGTAACTCTTATGAAAGCTTATTCCCTAGACTTACGCCAAAAAATTATTAACGTCTACCAACACGAGCAGATTTCACAACGCCAACTAGCCAAGCGCTTTAATGTGGCTACCAGCTTCATCATCAAGTTACTCAAACAACATCGTCAAACCGGCAGCATCGAGCCCAAAGCCCATGGCGGCGGCAAGCCT
>JBAUTB010000078.1:0-3492 GCA_049582005.1 Gloeobacterales cyanobacterium
ACCATCTTCATAGGCGGCTGAGAGGTAGGCTGCGACATGCTCAGGATCTTCGAGGCGTTTAAATAGTCCTTCCTTGTAGCTTCTACTGTTAGCCATCGTTCTTACTCCTATAGTGTTTCCAATAGATCTTTGCCGTTGCGATGTCCTTGCTCTGGTTGCTCTTGTCCCCTCCACACAGCAGCACCACTATGGTGAGCCTATGCAGGGCAAAATAGACGCGATATCCAGGGCCATAATGTTCTCTTAGCTCTAGTACACCCTCTCCTACGGATTTACTGTCTCCGAAAAGTCCCAAACGCAACTTGGCAATGCGCTTTTCTAGAATCCCCACCGCCTTACGATCTCTCAAAGTGTCTAGCCAGTCTTCGAACGGAGCTTTTCCATCGTCTGTCTCATAAACCTCGACTTTGCGCTCTTGGCTCTCCATACTAATATTGTCGATTAGAACCGACAATATAACAAGTAATTATGCTTGCCTGAAAACGACTGCGCATACCCCACAGCTTGCTGCGTTAGCGTGTCCGGCAGGCGCAGCCGACAAGCGCAGGCTTGTCCTGATTGGGTTGTTCATTGTGGATGGATCACGAAGGCCCCTTTGGGCGACATGCGCAAAGTGATAATTATGCAAATGGTTGCGGCAGATCATCTACATCCCACTAACCTTTGATTAACTTCATCTATATCGAAAACATCCGGTTCAAAGCTTCCTCCCAGCCACTCCATCCGCTCCTCATATTCTGGGTGGGACGGGTCTGTAATGATTTCCAGCAACTCTGCATAGCCCCAAGGGCCACCACAATCCTCAGGTGGACAAGCGCGTTTGCCCGTGGTGCACACAGGGTAGTGGATGTCTGTGGAGTAGGGTAGTTCTTTCTCCACTAAAATTTCGTGTTCCCAGCCATCCCCAAAATCGTACATGTAGGAGAATTTGAACTTCTCCCCAACAACTACCTGACTTAGCTTTACAGTATTTTCCGAATGCACATCAAGGTCATACTCGGGGTCTGGTTGACCATAATCAATACCTGCAATGGAAAACCGATGCATATGATAGTTTTCCCAACCCATTGCCTCTTGCACAATCAGATGTAACCGTTGGAGCGTCGTAGAACTATTAACAAGTACCCTTCTCCAAATAGGGGGTCGAAGGTCTTTAAGGGTAATTTTGAGTTGGTAGACGGTTTGATTGCCTGCCGATTTTCTCGTTGCCATAGGTTGCTCAAGATAAGAGAACAAATTTGCGCTCAAGAAGATAGAAGTGTTGGATGAAGCCGATGTCAGTTGACAATATCATAGACCGTTGTTTTGCTCAGATAGTTGTCAGGAAGGGATTTCATGAAAAGTAACCGTTCAGGGGTTAACGAAGAATTAGGGATTGGCACAGCAGAATTAGGAGAAGAGCAGTTGCATGGTTCGAACTTTTAGGAAAGGCTAAAAAGCTAGAACCCCTGCTAATTATGGTAAAAACAGCTTAGCCCCTGGGGCAAACGTGTTCCCCTCCAACCTGGTGCCTTGAACCATGTCTCAGTTAATGTATACAGTCAGGCATGGCCCCATTGATTTCTTAGTCTGTCGTTACCATTACTGATGACCATCCTTCGCTTCCCCCCGCAGGCAATCGCCCAAGCCCAAAATGTTCACCTAAGCGACAGCCTCTGGCAGCGTCCGCAAGTCCAGGGCATTACGATAGATGGCCCCCACTCTCGGGATTTGGACGATGCCATCTGGATTGAGGCTACCCCTTCAGGCGCAATCCTCTGGGTTCACATTGCGGATGTGGCAGAACTGGTACACCCTGGTTCCTTTCTGGACAAAGTGGTGCTCGCCCGCACCCAGACGCGCTACTTTGGCCGGGGCAATGACCCGATGCTGCCGCGAGAGTTGTCAGAGAACAAGCTGAGTCTACTGGCATTCCAGGAGCGCCCAACGCTGAGTGTCAGAATAAGGCTAGATGCTGCTGCCCAGATTGAAGAGGTTGGCATCTTCGAGTCCTGGCTTTCCAGTCAGAAGAAATTCTCCTATCAAGAAGCCGATAGCGCCCAGAATGACCCACGTTCCCCTTTTCAAGAGACCCTGCACCTGAGCCACCAGTGGGCAGAACGACTGAACCGCGCCAGGGGGTTGGCTGGGGCAATCGGCGGTATTGCGACAGGTCGAGGAGACTGGCTGGACGAGGATGGCCGCCCCATTAGGGCAGAGGAGCGCCGCTACAATAGTCACCTGATTATTCAAGAATTTATGATTGCGGCCAACCGAGCCGTCGCCCAATGGTTAGCGGATGCCGATGCAGTCGCCCTCTATCGCAATCATACGGCTCGTGATATTGCCCCCGACCGAGAGACGATGTACAAAACATTGCTGATGCTAGGTTCAGGGGCTGCCCTGCGAAGACAAGTACAAAACTGGCTCAACCGTGCCGACTATGGCCCGGTCTTGATTGGGCACTTTGCGCTTAACCTCCCCGCCTATTGCCATTTCACCTCGCCTATCCGTCGTCTGGCTGACCTGATTAATCACCGTATCGTCAAAGCTCGACTGCATGACCAGCGCCCCCCTTATACCAAGACAGACCTGGAGCAGTTGGCTCAGTATATTGCCCACGTCACCCGTGAGTACGAGAACGAAAGTGAGGAGTATTTCAAAGGACAACGCAAGCAACAGCACCAGGAAAGCTTGCGAATAGCCGCTGAGCTAGAGCAGGTGACAGAGAAAGAGTTTTCGCATTTGCTGAAGTACGCCATCACCCATAAAGACCTGGAGCCAATCCGCAAGGAAGTTGAAGCACGCCTCGAAGATAAGCGATTGCAGATACAGGACTTATACCTGCTGCTGTTTCGCAGCGATGAGCGAGCACTCCAGCAACGGGTCTGTGCCCACCTAGCCCAGAATGTTCAAGATGGACCCAGTATCATCTCGATGGCGTGCTCAGTGGAGGAGCAGTGGCAGCAATTCAGGTTTGTGGAAGAGATTGGGCCGCCATTTCAAGCATGGTTGGAGGTAGAACGAGGAGGACAGGTATGGACGACCGTTGACGTTTCGGTGCACCCGCGCAAACAAGGAGCCAGGCACCATGCCTGTCTTGCCTGGATTCAAGCCTATGTCGAGGATGCCCTTGTAACGCCTGAGCAGCGGGAGCAGGCACGGAAGGTGGTAGTTGAAAAGGAGCGAGCGCCCTTTAGTGGTGAGCGGGAGGAGATAAGGTTATCCGCAGAGACAATAGCGCAGGAGCAAGTTATCGCAGAGCCAAAGTTGATGCATCCGATTCTGACAAAGACGCTGAAGGATGAGCAAAACTTAATAGGTCTGCTGAGTGAACTGTGCCAGGCGTTTCAATGGCCGAGTGCAGAGTATGAGTTCAGTGATGCAGAGGATGAGTTTAGCTGCGAGTGCCAGCTTGAGGCCATGAATGAGCGATTTTCAGGTAAAGCGTCAGCACCGAAGAAACAATTGGCGAAGCATAGGGCGGCCAGAGTGGTGCTGGAGCAGCTTCAA
>JBAUTB010000079.1:0-11992 GCA_049582005.1 Gloeobacterales cyanobacterium
CCATATACAATTCAAGCCTTCGTACCATTAAGACACTAAGGGATCACAACCGGCTCCTGCCCTCGAAGCGTTGCACGCTCCCCTAAAACTTTGAATAATTCTCGGTTCAAACGGGTACTACAGACTGAATGAGCGGTGCCTTTAGCGGCCATTTCAATAATTTGTCCATGAATTAATTCAACACGTTTGTTTTTAAGGAAAAACCCCAGCACTTCGAGACGATTGTACTCGTCTAAAGAAAAGTGTTTAACCGTAGGAAAGGCTGTATTCGTCATGTTTTCTCTAACGCCCCAATAAACGCTCTCTAAACCTTTTAATTTGGTCGCGGTACTCAGCTGCTTTTTCAAAGTCTAGCTTTTTAGCAGCCTCTTTCATTTGGGCTTCTAGTTGACTTATTAAGGTAGGAATATCTTCCAAAGGAATTTCTGACGCTTTTTCGACGGCAATGTCTAATTCTTTCTCATTGAGCTTGCGAGAGACAGCAAGGAAATTGAGAATACTATTGCCTCCAGTCTTTTTAACAATAGACTTGGGCGTAAGGTTGTGTTTTTCGTTATAGGCCATTTGTATAGTTCTACGCCGTTCCGTTTCTCGAATCGCTCGATCCATAGAATCCGTGACGCGATTGGCGTACATGATCACTTGCCCCCGCACGTTGCGTGCTGCCCTTCCAATCGTCTGAATGAGAGAACGTTCGGCCCGCAAGAAACCTTCTTTATCAGCATCCAGGATGGCCACCAAAGAAACTTCCGGTAGATCGAGCCCTTCCCTGAGCAGGTTAACCCCAATCAAAACATCAAATTCCCCTTCGCGCAGAGCTTGTAGAATCTCAATTCGCTCAATGGCCTGAATCTCAGAGTGGAGATAGCGGACTAAGATTCCCCGTTCTTGAAAATATTCCGTCAGATCTTCCGCCATCCGTTTCGTAAGGGTCGTCACCAAGACCCGTTCATGGAGTTTTACCCGTTGGCGAATTTCATCCAAAAGGTCATCCACTTGCCCTTCTGTGGGCCGAATGAAAATCTCTGGGTCTAGAACACCCGTAGGTCGAATCACCTGTTGGGCAACATAGCCCCCAGACACGCGGTTCTCTGCATCGTATTTCGCCTCAGAACGTTCTAACTCCCATAGGCCTGGAGTTGCAGAAACAAAGACCGTCTGCGGAACCATGTTCCAAAATTCTTCTGATCTTAAAGGACGGTTATCCGCTGCCGAAGGGAGCCTGAAGCCATAGTCAATCAAGACTTTCTTCCGGGCCTGGTCACCATTGAACATCCCTCGGATTTGGGGCACCGTGACGTGAGATTCATCTACGACCAGGAGCCAATCGTCTGGAAAGTAGTCCACCAAGCAAGAAGGAGCTTCTCCTGGAGCACGCCCGGTCAGATGACGGCTATAGTTTTCAATGCCATTGCAGTAGCCCACTTCGCGGAGCATCTCCAAATCATATTTCGTGCGCTGGGCAATACGCTGGGCTTCCAACAGTTTGTTCTCTTTTTCCAGCTCCGCTACCCGTTCTTCTAACTCCAGCGCAATTGCAGCGCAGGCTCGTTCCAGTTGCTCCTTTGGGGTGACAAAGTGTTTGGCTGGATAAATATTCAATCCGGGGACACTGCTCAAAATCTCACCACTGACAGGGTCTAGCCAGCGAATAGCTTCTATCTCATCCCCGAAAAATTCTATCCGGATAATTCGGTCCTCATAGGCTGGGCCAATTTCTACCACATCGCCACGGAC
Organism: Gloeobacterales cyanobacterium; assembly: GCA_049582005.1. GTDB lineage: Bacteria > Cyanobacteriota > Cyanobacteriia > Gloeobacterales > PMM-0068 > Sivonenia. The sequence goes on from JBAUTB010000079.1 coordinate 1,738, forward strand.
CCGAAAATGGCCTCGGCCCATTTCTACATCATTGCGGTCATATTGGACGGTGACCAACTGGCGGAGGAGTTCGCGCTGGTCCAGTTGGGCACCGACTTTGAGGGGAACAGCCTGTTTGAGATACTCTTCGGGCATGCCCAACCCATAGATGCAAGAAACGGACGCCACCACGATTACATCTTTGCGTTCGAATAGACTGCGGGTTGCTGAGTGCCGGAGCATATCAATTTCATCATTGATTGCTGCGGACTTTTCAATAAAAGTATCGGTGCGGGGAATATAGGCTTCTGGCTGATAGTAGTCGTAATAACTGACAAAATATTCCACAGCATTATTCGGAAAAAATTCCCGCAGTTCATTGCAGAGCTGGGCCGCCAGGGTTTTATTATGAGCCATGACCAGCGTTGGTTTGCCGACCTGTTCAATGACATGGGCAATACTAAAAGTTTTCCCTGTACCCGTTGCCCCCAGAAGGGTCTGAAAAGGGACTCCCCGCGAACAATTTTTGCTTAAAAAGTCAATAGCTTGGGGCTGGTCCCCCAGCGGCGTGTAGGTTGAGGACAAAGAATAGGTAAACTGCTCTATCACGAGGAAAACCTCTGGCTGTAGGGGTTATAGAAGTGAATTCTTTGTTATATGTTAGTTTGTCCTCAATTATAACGATTCTCTAGCTATCCTGGTTAGGGCAGAAGTCCGGATTACGTGGTTTCCTTGTTGTCGTTTCCTTGCCGTCGGATATAATCCAACCGCAGGGCTAAAATCGAGACAGGCCAGATATTGATAGGGTTGTGATGGATATATTGGTCATTGAAGACGATGAAACAGTAGGCAAACTCCTCGAAGTTGTATTGAAGCAAGAAGGATTTGCGGCTCGCTTTGCTAAAAATGGCCTGACAGGGCTTAAAGCTTTTGAAGAAGCCTGCCCTGATGTCATCCTACTGGACTGGATGTTGCCTGGGCTGGATGGCTTGGAAGTTTGTCAGCGCATTCGCTCATTACCTGGCGGCAATAAGCCTTACATCATGATGCTGACTTCCCGTGATGATGAAACGGATAAAGTCATAGGTCTTTCCACAGGGGCCGATGACTATCTGAGCAAACCTTTTAGTCCGAAGGAACTGGTTGCTCGGATCCGGGCTCTTGTTCGTCGGTCCCAGCGAGCGGAAGCTAAGACCGCAAACCATATTCTCAAGTCTGGTCATTTCAGTGTGGATCTGGATAGTCGTATCGCCCAAAAAGGGGAAGAGTTTCTCGTCCTCACAGCCTTGGAATTGGACCTGCTCGCCACTTTTGTGACCCAACCCAATCGCGTCTGGACCCGTGACCAGCTGATCAATCGGCTGTGGGGAGATGATTTCTTTGGGGATGAGCGGGTGGTGGATACCCATGTCGCCCGACTACGCAAGAAAATTGAAGAGGACCCCGCTCACCCTGAATACTTAAAAACAGTAATTGGGGTAGGGTACAAATTTGTAGATAGCACCGACGGAGAGGCGTAAAGGTGCGATATATTTTGCCTCTATGTCTCTCCGCTTGATCATGATGTGACAGAAGGTGACAAAAAATCGTCTGCCCGTCATATCACAGACACAAACACTTCAAATCATGACCCTAAGATTTCATCAAGAGTTTATTGAGATAATCTTATGGCCAATAATCACGATGCTCTGGGAACGTACTTAAGCGGCATTGGTAGAGTACCTCTATTGAGTCATGAAGACGAGGTGCTTTTTGCCCGCCAAGCCAAACAAGGGGGAGCGCTTGGCCGTAGAGCCCGCGATATCTTAGTAAGGAGTAACCTAAGATTAGTACTCCATATTGCTAAGAAATATCAGTATCGGGGATTGGATTTAGGCGAGATAGTTCAAGAGGGCAACTTGGGCTTGATGCGGGCTGTAGATAAATTCGACCCGGAAAAAGGCTATCGGTTCAGCACCTATGCCTATTGGTGGGTCCGCCAAAGTATTACCCGTGGCATTGCCGAAAAGTCCCGCACGATCAGACTGCCCGTCCACATGGTGGAAAAAGCAAACCATTTCCGTTCCGCTATACAAAATTTTGTTCGGATGAATCACCGCAACCCAACCCATAAAGAATTGATCCATGATTTAGGCTTCGATGAGGACACCGTGGATTTGCTGCTCAGAGGCCTGCGTAGACCCTGGAGCCTAGACCAGCCGCTGGGAAATTCAGAAGAATATTCCTCCCTGAGCCAGGTCCTCCCTGCGGAAGGCATCGACCCCCTCGATAGCCTGGAGCAGGCTGGAGAAGTATCAGAGCTCATGGAAGGTCTGACCCCCACCGAGAAAAAGGCCATTAACCTCCTCTTCGGGTTAGAGTCTAGAGAACCTTTGGAGACAGACCAAGTAGGAAAAATTTTAGGGGTTAGCCGCGAGCGGGTCCGCCAGCTGAAGTCCCAAGCACTGAAGAAGATGCGTGGTCGAGTCGGGGTAGAAAAGGACCAGGAAAAAACGGCTGTTTGTGCGTAAGTCTGTCGTCTAAAGCCCTTAATTTCTTCTAGCGTTGAGAAATTGGGGGCCATTTAAAGAGACGATAAAACCATATGACCGAAGACCGTATCTATATCAAACGATTGCCTTGCTGGGGATATGTCGGTTCTTTGGCTCCAGAACGAGAGCTGGGGCGCGTATTTTATCTTGATTTGGAGCTTTGGGTAGATACAAAACAGGCGGCTCAGCACGATGACCTGAGCAAAACAGTTGACTATGGAAAACTAGCTGTAGAAGTTCAAAAAAAGGTGCGAGAATCCTATTTTTTGCTATTAGAAACCTTGGCAGACCATTTAGCCCGGTTCATACTCCATGATCCCCTGGTATTAAAGGTCCGCTTGAGTATTACTAAACCCCAACTACCTATCCCAGACTGCTACGGAGAAGCTTGTGTAGAAATTTTGAGGACACGGGAAGACTATCCCAAAGGAATAGCCTAAATACTTTAGAGCAGATCATTAAGGCCTCTGATTATAGAGGTAAGCTTTTATCTTTGCAAAAGTTTATCACCATTGTCTATTCAGAACTTAACAAAATCGGTACAGTAGGAAACAGGATCTAGGTGGGTGTGATGAGGGCTAAGTTAGGACGCGCAAAAAGTTATCTACTGACCTTATCTTTTCTGGCTTTAGTGGCAGGAAGTGCGGCTTTCCCTTTTATTTCTCTGAATTCCTGGGCTAAGAGTGGCAAGGCAGGTTTAGAGGTTACAGCCCCTTCTCCTGATTTTGCTAAGGCAGAACAAGTGGGTGTTCCCTCTGAACGCATTGCCCGCCTCCAGGCCGTAGGCCAAAACTTAAAGAATCCCTTAGACCAAGCCCGCACACGGTTTCTATTAGCCAATGCCTACTTGGAGCAAAAAAATGCTACCGCAGCCCAAAATGCACTCGAAGGGCTGAAACATCCCGTACTAGAGGGATGGATTCTGGCTAAACAGGCCGAGGCCCTGGGTCAGCAGGGAAATAAAGCCCAAGCTTTAGCAAAGTGGCAGCAGGTATTGACCGATGCCTCTGGGAGTTTTCCTGTTCCAGAAGCCCTCTATCAGAGGGGTCTTCTCGGCGATACCCCTAGTTGGAATGAACTTCTGGAAAGTTACCCAAAACACTCCCGTACAGCCGATGTTTTGCGGGTTCGTCTGACGGCAAAACCGGATGATGTCGTCGCGCTAAGTCAGTTTGTGCGCAACTTTTCGGATGAACCGGATAGTCTTACGTTTGCTCGCCAGCGGGAAAAGCTAGGGGCACTTGCGCCTGAAGATGAACAAGGCCTGGGGATGATTTATCTCCAGCAAAAGCTTTACCGTGAGGCAGCACAGGCCCTTGCCAGTGCACCGGCCACGACTGAAAATCTCATGGCTTTGGGCACAGCCTTGAAAAAAGTCCGTGACCCTTCTGCCGCAAGTGTTTTTGACCGGGTAGTAGCGCTCGCGCCCAGGAGTGAAGAAGCGGTAGATGCCCTTTTTGAGAAAGCCGAATCGCTCCGGGGGGACGCGAGCAGGCAAGTCTATGGGCAAATTGCTCAGCAATATCCTGAACATGCAGCGGAAGCGATGATCGCTCTTGCCAAAATGGGCAACAAAGCGGAACAGTTACAGGGATATCAGCAGGTTCTGGCTTCCTACAGCAGTAGTGCAGAAACGGCGGAAGCGGCCTGGGAACTAGCATGGGATAAAGCCAAGCAAGGTGATACACAAGGGGCCTATGCGATAGCGCGTAAAACCGTCGATACGATTCCAGACCAGTACCGTTACTCTCCTATGGCTATGTTTTGGGCTGGGCGCTGGGCACAACAACTAGGCAACGAAGGGGCTGCTAAGAATGCCTGGAGAGAAGTTTTAAAACGGCATCCCAATACCTACTATGCGTGGCGGGCTGCCGTGCATCTAGGCTTGGATGTGGGCAGTTTCTACAACCGCCAATTGCCCTATGTGCATAGAATTGACCAAACTAGACCTCCTACGGTTTTGGCAGGTTCTGGAGTCGTCAAAGAACTCTATGGCCTGGGGCTGGAGCAGGAAGCTTCCATGCAGTGGACGTCAGAGATGTATCTAGTTTCTCCTGAGAAGATGACTCCCGCCCAGCAAGCTACGGATGCAGTATTTACAAGTCAGTCCGGCCATCATCTTGCCGCCATCAAGCGACTCAATTTGATTAATCGCGACCTCAAAGATGCCCAAGTTATAGAACTGCGCAAAGATCCTGCCTTTTGGCAAGCGGTGTATCCGTTACATTACTGGAAGTCCGTAGACCAGTGGAGTGCTGCCAATGGCGTCAATCCTTTGATGGTGCAAGGGTTGATTCGTCAGGAGTCCGGTTTTGAATCCGCTATTCGTTCACGAGCGGGGGCGGTTGGATTGATGCAGGTGATGCCGGGAACAGGGCGAAGTATTGCCCGTAGTCTAGGGGTTTCCAGCCAGAGTTTGTCAGACCCAGAAACCAATATTCGGTTTGGGACATGGTATCTGGCTTCTACCCATCGTCGTTGGCAGGATAATTCTCTCCTGGCTGTGGCTAGCTACAATGCCGGACCTGGCAATGTGTCGAAATGGACGGGTTCGTCCACCCTGGCAGACCCAGAAGCGTTTATTGAGAATATTCCGTTCCAGGAAACTCGGGGCTACGTAAAATCGGTGTTTGGAAATTACTGGAATTACCTGCGCCTCTATAGTCCAGAGATAGCCTCGCGCGTTCGTTCTCTCGAGAAGTAAGGGGGACCCCGATGAGAGGATGGAAAAACCCGATTTTTTCAGGGCAATGCCTGTGCGTATCGATGTTTTGACGCTGTTTCCAGAATTTTTCACCAGCCCTCTAGCCACTAGCCTTCTAGGAAAGGCGCTGAAAAATGAAGGCGCTAGCGTTCACTGCACTAATTTTCGGGATTACACCACCGATAAACATCGCAGTGTAGATGACGTGCCCTATGGAGGCGGAGTGGGAATGGTCCTAAAGCCAGAGCCGCTATTTGCTGCCGTCGAAGCCCTCCCAAACCTTACCCCGCGAGCCATCATCTTGCTAACACCCCAAGGGGAACCCTTAAAACAAAAGCATTTGCAAGAATTTAGTCAGTTGCAACAATTGATTTTGATCTGCGGGCACTACGAAGGCGTGGATGAGCGGGTGCGGGAGCATTTGGTCACTCGGGAGATTTCTCTCGGTGATTTTGTCCTTACTGGGGGAGAGATTCCGGCCTTAGCACTGATTGACGGGGTGATCCGTCTTTTGCCCGGTACGGTCGGCAAAGCAGCATCGCTTGTGGAAGAAAGTTTTGAAGGCAGACTTTTAGAATATCCTCACTACACACGGCCTCCAGAATTTCGCGGTTGGCAGGTTCCTGAAGTCCTGCGCTCTGGAAACCATAAAGCGATTGCGCAGTGGCGCCAAGAGCAGCGACAGGCGCGGACTCAAGAGCGTCGCCCAGATTTACTCGATTGACACTCCCCTCTGCAGCCTCTGGAGGATCCGAGAAGCGACGCCCAGCAGGGTTGAAAGGATCCGTGCTTGCTGATGAATTTTATTGAATTGACGAACTTGGTAGGATAAGAAGCAATATACAATTTTTGTCCTATGGGCTATAGAGCGTTTTGTTCTTCTTTTGGTTTGCTAATAGCTTGGGGCTTTCTTGATCAACGCTAAAGGAATGAGCATGAAGTAGACTCTGTGCTTTAAACTTCGAGAGCAGAAAGGACAGTTATAACCCCGGTCAAACTGGAAAGGCTTGGATTTTCATTGGACGAAAAATACGTACAACACCCAAACTTTGGCTTGCTCTATAGCCTTTGCACCCTTGATGCTAATTCAGCTCTATTCACGACCCTCTATGCACAAAGGCTGTTCTTTCTAGTATCCATTCAGGAAGGGAAAATGCTCAGTTTTGAACCCAAAACCCGGGCTGAAACCAAAAATCTCTTAGAAAATCGGCTCAGGGTTATAAAAAGGAGTCCTTCTACAGAAGTTCTGAGGGAAGAGATGGAGCAGCTGGAAAAATATTATAAACAATTGTTCATCTGAGAGGCCTTTTGTGGCAAAGATCTTAGTCGTTCTGGGAACGCGGCCTGAAGCCGTCAAACTGGCTCCACTCATTTTGGCACTCAAGCAATACCCTTGGGAAATCCAGGTGGTAGTTACAGGCCAGCATCAAGAAATTCTGCATCAAACCTTGGGTTGGTTTGGGATTACTCCAGACCAAGACCTACAAATTATGAGTGTCCAACAAACCCTCAGTGATATCTTGAGCCGTGCGCTGACAGGGCTAGAAAAAGTATTCCAACAGGAAAAACCAGACCTCGTACTGGTTCAAGGGGACACTTCTACAACTTTCGCTGGAGCACTTGCTGCCTTTTATCAAAAGATCCCCGTCGGACATGTAGAAGCAGGGTTGCGAACGGGCAAAGCCGATGACCCTTTCCCTGAAGAAATGAACCGCCGCTTGACGTCGCAGTTGGCCCATTGGCATTTTGCGCCGACCAAACTAGCCGTAGAGAATCTCCACCGAGATGGCATCCAACAGAACGTCTATCAGACAGGCAATACCGTTATTGATGCCCTCTTATCCATGGGCGCTCAACATCCAGACCCGGGCGTACCTGCGGATTGGGCAAATAAACGGGTTCTCTTGGCAACCGTACATCGCCGCGAAAATTGGGGAGCACCGGTCCAACGCATTGCCCAAGCCTTTCTACAACTCCTTAATCAGTTCCCTGATACCCAATTGGTTTTACCTCTTCACCCGAATCCCATCGTCCGCAAACCTTTACAAGAAGTCCTTCAGAACCATCCCCGCGCTTTGCTCTGTGCTCCGTTGGACTATCCCCAACTCGTAGGGGCCATGCAACGCTGCTATCTAGTGCTCACAGATTCAGGGGGGATTCAGGAAGAGGCCCCTGCCCTGGGCAAGCCCGTTTTGGTCTTACGAGAAACCACCGAACGACCAGAAGCAATAGATGCGGGCGTGGCCTGTCTAGTTGGTACCGACACCCAGGCTATTGTCGCCTCCGCCAGGCATCTCTTGACCGATTTGCCTGCCTACAAAGCGATGGCTTGTGCCATTAATCCTTTTGGAGACGGAACAGCCAGTACTCAGATTTGCAAAATCCTGGAAGAATTTATAGAGAATTCCGGTTTGCATTGATCGTTGATTGGCTCTCCTGGAGAGGAATCCAGGTTCTAAGCCCGATCGTTTTATGATCCCGGTTCAAGATAGCAGAAGTGATTTCTGGTTTGAGCTAGGGCCTTTTTCGGTTTCAGACAGGAGAGACTTTAGAGTTTGAGATAAGAGCAACGGCTCTTTGAAGGTCTACCATATGTTTAGTGTTCAGAAAAATATCTTGACCTTATTGACCCCTACATGTAGTCTTTTGTGATAGAATCCACGCAAAATATGGGGATATTGCAACGGGTCCAGGCTCTTCGCAATGAATTACCAAATACGGTTTGTTTCATTGGAGTGACTAAAAGCGCTTCGGTAGATCAAATCCGCGCAGCTTACAACGCAGGTCTGCGTGATTTTGGAGAAAGCCGAGTGCAGGACGCCCAGAACAAGATCCTTCAACTTAAAGACTGTCAGGATGTGAGGTGGCATTTGATCGGTAGTTTGCAAGCTAATAAGGTCCGCTCGGCGCTCAAGTTATTTTCATGGATTCATTCTGTGGACGAACTTGATTTAGCTAGGCGCATCGACCGTATTGCTGAAGAACTAGGCGTCTGCCCGAACATTCTGCTGCAGGTCAAATTGTTGCCAGACCCTGGTAAAAAAGGATTCTCTCTAGAAAGTTTGCTCGAGGCGCTTCCTCAATTGGATTTGCTAGAGCATGTGCGGATAAGGGGATTAATGACCATTGCACCCTATGGGCTTACTCCCTCCGAACAATATTCGCTATTTTCCCGAGTGAAAGCCTTAGCTCAAGAGCTCAAAAACCAGGCTTGGCAGCACTTGTCGATGGATGATCTCTCGATGGGGATGTCTGGGGATTACCCCCAGGCAGTTGCTGCGGGAGCGACAATGGTCCGCATCGGTCGGCACATTTTTGCTCCTGAGCAGGAGGGTAATGAAGCTACAAGGTTAGAAGCAAGTGGTCAAGTTCAATTTTCGTCAATACAGGAGCCCACGCTATGAGTGGTATTTGGAATCGTGTCAAAAATTTCATGGGGTTAAACGACCCTCTCGATGAATACGATGAGAGGGACTACGGTTCTCTATACGCCCAGGAAAATGCCCAGTATGATCCGGATGCGATTTCGCCTCCTCTTGCGGGGACTGTGGACGCGCGTCCTTCTCTGTCGTCTGCACTGCAGGATTTCTCAAGTGGTTCTGCCACATCCCAAGGTGCTCCGGCCAACTATACAGATCAAAATGTCGATGCTTATCCCCGCCGTGCCGGGATCCGTAACAACTTAAGTGGAGCAACTACTGTGACAGGCAACGTGATCGGAATGCCCAATATCTCTTCTTCTTCAGAGGTTTTGGTGCTTGAACCCAAGGGATTTGAAGAAGCCCCTCTCGTCGTTCAACATCTGCGGGACCGCAAAACCGTAGTGCTGAATCTGACCTTGATGGAACCGGACCAAGCCCAGCGCACCGTGGACTTCATTGCCGGTGCCACCTATGCCGTGGATGGTCATCAAGAACGGGTCGGTGATGGTATTTTCCTGTTTGCCCCTAGTACCGTAACCATCAATACCGGTGGAACCATCAAACCTGCTCCCAGTGCTGATGTCACTAATACGGGTAGCTTGTTAGGCGGCGACTGGCGTGCATCAGAGCCCCCTCGTCGTAGCATGCAGTTCTAAGACGCAGTGCTCATTGACAGAGGAAAACCTATGACCGCTTTGGGGATTGTGGGTGGAGGTCAAATGGCCGAAGCCCTCATTTCTGGTCTTTTGGCTAAAAAAGCCTATCTGACGTCTGAAATATTGGTGAGTGACCCTAATCCGGAGCGTAGAGACTACCTCCAAGCTAGGTTTGGGATAGCGGTTACAGAAAGCAACCGAAAAGTTAGTCAATGCTCGGTTCTACTCTTAGCGGTTAAGCCCCAAGTTCTTTCCCAAATTATCAAAGACATGGGCACTGTGGCCCATGATCGACTTCTGCTATCGATTTTGGCAGGAGTTTCTTTGCAGCAATTAGAAACAGCTTTTCCTGGCAATCCCATAGTGCGCGTGATGCCCAATACTCCGGCCCTGATTGCTCAGGGCATCAGTGCTTTAAGCTATGGCAAGCAGGTAACACCCGATCAGCAGCAAACGGCTCAAAATATTTTCAAAGCAGTAGGCACCGTCGTCGAAGTGCCGGAATCCTTGATGGACGCGGTGACCGGCCTTTCGGGTTCTGGTCCTGGCTATGTGGCCCTCTTGGTAGAAGCGTTGATGGATGGTGGAGTCCTGGTCGGTTTGCCTCGTCCTTTGGCGCGCAGCTTAGTGCTGGAGACAATTAAGGGAAGTGTCGCCCTTTTGCAAGAACAAAACCTGCATCCTGGTGAACTCAAAGACCGCGTGACGAGCCCTGGAGGCACCACGATTGCAGGCATTGCTGCCTTAGAAAAGGCTGGAGTCCGCAGTGCTTTGATCCAAGCAGTAGAGGCGGCTACCCAACGGTCTAAAGCCTTGGGTTCTTAGAACAGTTACTCATACCAATTTAAATTGGATATAGGGCAAATGAGCTAGTCTGAGAAGAGTCGTTTAGGGTGCTCTGCTGATGGTAGGTGTAACCTCAATTGAAGTGAAGGAAAGTTTGGATGCTCTGGCAGAATGGGT
>JBAUTB010000080.1:0-5097 GCA_049582005.1 Gloeobacterales cyanobacterium
CTGTATCACCTACATCTCAAGCCAGGCAAGACTTAATTCTTTTCTCTCGTCCAAAATCAGCGAACCGACAGCACAAAGGCAGAAAATTCTCCGCTTTCTAGGAGCCTCCTGCGGTCGTTACTATTTACTGACCTGACCAGGGAAAAATCCTACTCTACGGGGTAGACCTGCGGAATGTGGGCTGAATCAAAATTCCATGCTGCAACTTTCTCGGCAAATTCTGGGGCCAGGTTCTGGCCATCTGGCGTCCGCACAGACGAACCGCTGATTCCTCCGACTGAGTAGCGCTTCCAGTTCCTCGTACATAGTGTTACGACGCCTGACGGTCCGTGATACTCGTGTCAGCCCCTGTGCGAGGCGCTCAAGTCCACCAAGAGGTCATCGACGCGGATCTTGTTTGCTTACTTTATACCTTGCATGCACTCCTTTGGATCAATGACCCCAAGCCTCTTGACAATCTTGAAATTACCGTTGTTCGCCTGGGCAATGTACATGTTCATTCGAACGTGATGCTGACCGGGCACCATTTCAGCTGGACCGCCCGGCCCCTCAGCGATCTTTGCGTGGTCTAGTGCCTTGATGACATCTTCTTGATTTAGCGAGCCTGCCTCTTTCACAGCGGCCTCCCAAAGCCTCAGACCTCGGTACATGCCCGTACTCGCACTGCCAGCAGTGAACTTGGCACCGCCTGGATAGAGCTTGTCGTACTGATTGAGTAGTTGTTTACTGAATGGATCGCTGATGTTCTGGTAGTAGTCGAGGCAACTGTACATACCCTCCACGTGTGCGGCTGGCAAAAAGGTAAGGAAGTTCTCCTCAAAGTACGTGCAGACTAGATATCCACCTCGCTTCGTGAAGCCAGCGTTGTAAAGCTGCTCGAGGAATGGCGCAAGCCCAGGAGGAACGATCGTATTGAATACCACCTCTGCACCACTGGTCATGATCTTGTCAACAGTCTTGCCAAAGTCAGTGTGATCGAGGGGAAAGTACTCCTCTCCGACTATCGCGCCACCGTTGGCCGTGGCAAGTTCACGGACCTTCTTGTTCATAATGTGTGGCCAAATATAGTCAGCTGACGGCAAGTAGAATTTCTTCGCCCCCGTTTGTTGCATTAGCCAGGGAATGAGAGGTTCAAGCTGCTGCGCTGGCACCGGGCCGGTACAGAAGATGAGCGGGTCACATTCCTGTCCCTCGTATTGCTCTGGGTAAATGTAAAGCTTCTTGCCCTTCACTACAGCAGGACCCTTGATAGCCTGCCTCGTGGAGCTATAAATGCCACCGAAGATCACATCCACTTGATCTTGCTGGACGAGTTTCGTAGCTTTGGCTTCCGCCACACTGTCTGTAGTTTCACTGTCCTCAAGGTACAGATCTATCTGCTGCCCCAACAAGCCACCCTTTGCATTGATGTCATTAATCACCATTTTGGCCACGTTCGCATTGGCGATACCCAAGAACGAGAGTGGACCTGTCTGGTCCGTGATTACTCCCACCTTGATCGATGATTCGTTCATGGCATTCTCTCCTATCAAAACTGGTTATTGGTGAATAGGCGCGGTCTTTTGAAGGGTGTACTCACACATGTGTCTTGACTTGACATGCTACACGTCTCTAGAAAGCATGCTCACCGTTATATAGGTTACGTTTATTGAAGCCTGCTCGCCATGCCCAACTATTTATTAACTCAAGAAGATCCAAGTCAAGCAGCTCTTTAAGCGATGGTCACTGGTTCCAAGATAGAACCTTCCTCCAAAGGAGAGCCATCCGCTGCTTCTAATACGAATCCAGCATCTCGGATCATCTCCCAGTCTGCATGGGCAGCCTGTCCGGGTGTAGTCAAATAATCACCTACAAAAATAGAATTGGCGGCATAAAGACCAAGGGGCTGGAGAGAACGCAAATGGACCTCGCGCCCTCCTGCGATACGAATTTCTTGGGACGGCAGCAGGAATCGGTATAAACAGAGGACCCGCAAACATTTACGCGGATTTAGTTCTTGAATTCCTGCAAAGGGCGTGCCCGCAATCGGTATCAAAAAATTAAGGGGAACACTTGTGACTTCTAATTTCCGTAGAGAAAGGGCAAGGTCGATGATGTCATCATCGCTCTCACCCATGCCGATAATGCCCCCGGAGCACGTGGTGATTCCGGCTGCTTTCACATTCTGGACGGTCTGGGCACGGTCATCAAAGGTATGCGTTGTACAAATATCCGTATGATATTGCTCTGACGTATTGAGGTTATGGTTTACCCGATCTACTCCTGCTGCCGCCAGACGGTGAGTTTGCTCTTCATTTAGAAGTCCCAGGCAGGCACATATTTTTAAGTCATGGTTCGATTTGATGGCCCGAACGGTGTCTAGAACTTCATGGAATACCCGTTCACTGGGAGAACGGCCCGAAATAACCAGACAGAAGGTTCCCGCTTTTAATGCTGCAGCTCGGGCTGCGGCTTCGAGAATCTTTTGCTGGGCCATGAAGGGATATTTATCAATTTCAGCAGTGGAAATTTTGGATTGAGAGCAATAGTGACAATCTTCTGGGCATAGCCCACTCTGGGCATTCAGGAGGTAATGCAACCGTACTCGATTCCCCCAATAATGCCGACGTACTCGATAGGCCGCCGCTAATTGCTCCAGCAACACTTCATCAGGAGCCCTAAGAACAGCTCGTGCTTCTTCACGACTTATGAGGTCGCCAACTAGAGTACGGTCAGCAAGCTGATTCCAAGAGGGAAAATTGGTCATAGGGTTTCCAAAGATGCCTTTTGAGCATGGTAGTACAAATCCCCCGGCCTTCTCATAAAGACCCCTACCAAATCTCACTCAAATCCAAAACAAACTTAGTAAGCAATGGATCACCACTCACGGTAGAAGGATTATCCAATTCCTCTATGGGAGAAGAAGGACGGTAGACATAGATCTTACGTTGCAAGCGGTCAATTAACCAGCCAAGAGACATTCCATTATCGATATATTCCAGCATCTTTTCCTGCAACATCTTTAAGCCGTCTATTTCTGAACGTAACTCAATCATAAAATCAGGATAGATAGGAGCCTCTGAGTCAAAAGCTATTATTTCTGTGACCATGCGGAACCTCGACTAGGTCTGGATTCGCCCAGTGTAGCGTTGGTGAATATATTTCTGGAGGCGTTGTTAAGCACACAGAGTTTACTGGTTTATTTTATGGACAAGTGTACATCTATTCGTGTTCGGGGACTACGCGTCTCAAGGGAGGACGCAGCATAATCCACTCCTGTATGGCACGATTAGCCTAAGAGCTATTTATGTGTCATGCCCCAAGCCACCCTTCCCCCGCAATACAATCCCTTTGAGACAGAATCCCTGTGGCAAAAGCACTGGGAGGAGAAAGACTTTTACACCGTTGATGCCCATGGACCAGGGGAGCCCTATTGCATCATGATTCCTCCACCTAATGTCACGGGGAATCTGCACATCGGTCATGCGCTGACCAATACACTCCAGGATGTTTTGATTCGATATCATCGGATGCGGGGCTACAAAGCCCTTTGGCTCCCAGGGACTGACCACGCAGGAATTGCGACTCAAACGGTGGTGGAACGGGAATTAGGCCGTGAAGCCCTGGAATATACCAAGCAATATGGGGAATTGGCCGAACAACAAAAGAAGAAAGCTTCTCTAGCCGGTGCTGAGCAACGCAAAGCCATGAGTCGAAATGAATTTTTTGACCGGGTTTGGCAGTGGAAAGAAAAGTATGGTGGCGAAATTGTTAATCAATTGAAGCGCTTGGGCTGCTCCTGTGATTGGTCGCGGGAACGCTTCACGATGGATGAAGGGCTTTCCCAGGCTGTCGTCGAAGCTTTTGTGGGAATGTATGAAAAAGGCCTGATTTACCGTGGCGAATACATGGTGAACTGGTGTCCCGCTTCAATATCTGCGGTATCTGATTTAGAAGTGGAGAACAAAGAAGTCGATGGAAGCCTGTGGTATTTCCGCTATCCCATTAAAAATGAGCCTGACCATTATCTAGTCGTCGCTACTACTAGGCCGGAAACGATGCTGGGAGATACGGCAGTAGCGGTGAATCCTAAAGATAATCGCTATAAAGATTTGATTGGGAAAACGATTCTGTTGCCGATTCAAAATAGAGAGATCCCGATTATCGGAGATGAAATTCTCGTTGATCCCGAAGTGGGAACTGGATGCGTAAAGGTTACTCCAGCCCATGATCCCAATGATTTTGCTACAGGTAAAAGGCATGACCTCCCCTTTATCAATATTCTCAACATTGATGGGACAATTAATGAAAATGGAGGTCCTTTTACAGGACAGGATCGCTTTGAAGCCCGCAAGAATGTAGTGGCCTGGTTTGAAGAACATGGGCTTCTAGAAAAAGTTGATCCCTACCGACATTCAGTGCCTTTCTCCCAACGCGGTGGAGTTCCTATTGAACCACTGCTATCAACGCAATGGTTCGCAAAAATGGAGCCTTTGGCGGAAAGGACTTTAGCTGCTCTAGACGAGAAAAATGAACCTCATTTTGTACCAGAACGATGGGCTAAAGTATATCGAGATTGGTTAGAAAATATTCAAGATTGGTGTATTTCCCGTCAGTTATGGTGGGGACATCAAATTCCAGCCTGGTATTTCGTCAAAGACGGGATCGTTCAAAAAGGAAAGGATGATCCGATTATCGTTGCCCGGATGGAAGAAGAAGCATATCTCAAAGCCCGTGAACAATTTGGTCCAAATATTCAACTTGAACGAGATGAAGATGTTTTAGACACTTGGTTCTCTTCTGGATTGTGGCCCTTTTCCACTTTAGGTTGGCCGGAAGAAACCACTGATTTCAAAACCTTTTATCCCACATCCGTACTCGTTACTGGATTCGACATTATCTTCTTTTGGGTGGCCCGAATGACGATGATGGCTCATGAATTCACCGGGAAAATTCCATTTAAAGACGTATATATTAATGGCCTTGTTCTGGATGAAAAAGGCCAGAAAATGTCTAAAAGCAAAGGCAATGGGATCGATCCTCTAGAACTGATGGATCGTTATGGGACCGATGCTCTACGTTTTACCCTGGTTTCTCAGGTAGCAGGAGCAGGTCAAG
>JBAUTB010000081.1:0-2644 GCA_049582005.1 Gloeobacterales cyanobacterium
TTTATGGGGGAGAGCCTGCCCCATCGTGGTTGATGGACGAGCATACTCATTCTGTCCAACCTCCCCTGTCTAAGGGGTGTCGGGATGCAGGGATTTGAACCCTGGGCCTCTGCGTCCCGAACGCAGCGCTCTACCAAACTGAGCTACATCCCGTAGTCAGCCAATTATAAAGCCTTAGGGGCTAGGATTTAGGGTGTTCCTCTTTTGAGTCAGTATTGGGCCCAGAAGCGTGGGGTAGTAGTACCGGACCCCATTCCAAAAATATTTCCTTCTTGTCCTCAAATACTTAAACTGCTTCGTAAAAAGTTTTATAGACTCCACTTTTTAAGTTGCCGAGGTCCCGCTCCTAGTTTCCAGAGTGGGAGCTTAACGATGAAGCTGCTACCCTCGTTTTCTTTACTATGAACGCTAATATTACCTCCATGACTACCAGCAATACGCTGGGCGATGGCCAGACCTAAACCATTTCCACCTGAATGTCGGGAGCGAGCCTTATCTGCTCGCCAGAAACGGTCAAAAACCTGCTCACAATGCTCTGGGGCAATTCCAATCCCCGTGTCCGTGACTGATACAAGTGCTTCGTGTTCTCGCTCTTGAAGCATGACAATAACGCGACCCGATGGAGGGGTGTAGTAAACGGCGTTCTCTATGAGATTTTGGAAGAGGCGCTTTAATTGGTTTATATTACCGAGTACCATCGGGGCTGCCTCTGTTTGGTAGCTGAGGTCAATCTGCTTTTCCTGTGCCAAAACCTGCATCTCTGTAACCAGTTCAGCCAGCAGTTCGTCCAGAGACAAGGGTTCACCGTTTATTTCAAGCCCAGATAATTCATCTGCTCGCGCTAGTAATAACAGATCCTGGGTCAGGTGTGTCATTTGATCCGCCGCATCCTGGATCTGGGTAAAGCTGTTCTGGATTTCGGTCATGCTGAGCTGCTCAGGATGTCGTAGAGCGGTGGCCGTATTCAATTTGATCGCCGTTAGAGGGCTGCGCAACTCATGGGAAGCATCGGCGGTAAATTGCTGGAGGCGTTGATAGCCTGCCTCCGCTGGGCGCATAGCCTGCCGGGTCAGCCAAACACTACCGAGGGTTGCTAGCGTCATGGCAAGGGTGACCCCACCGGCAAGTCCCCATTGCAGACGACCCAGTGTATTTTCCTGGGTCGCCAGTGCAAGCGCTACCCGAACATAGCCCAGCAACTTGCCATCTTCAGGGTCATGGACCGATTCACTGTAGATTCGTGCTCGTGTTGGGTGCTCTTGAGTCAGGAGCCTATTCAACTGTAGAGGCTTGTTATCTAAAGGTAAGTGTCCCTGCGTGCGTAGGACCTGTCCCCCAGGCGTCAGCCACTGCGCGGTGGCATCTTCTCCGAGCACGACCCGCTCCTGCCCACTGCCGAGATAAACCGATTCATTAAACTGAATTTTGCCATCCTCACTTTCCACCGACAGAGAAACGGCTCGTGCCAGTAAGACCAGTCGCTCATCCAATTGGCTGGCGATGCTCTGGGAAAACAGAACATAAACCGAGACGGTGAAAATCAGCAAAATCCCACCGAGCACGGCCAGGTTGTTCCAGAGCAACCGCTTTTCGATAGCACTAAACATGGCTGCTCAAGCGGTAACCGAAGCCGAAGACCGTTTCTATAGGGTCAGGAGCACCCGCTTCTTTGAGCTTACGGCGTAGACTTTTGACATGAGCCTTAATCACATTGCTCTCAGGCTGCTCGTCCCAGCTCCATAAACGCTCTGTAAGACGTTCGCGATTGAAGATCTGAGTGGGATGACGGAGGAAGTGCTCCAATAACTGGTACTCCCGTGGCGTCAGATCCACGTTACAGCCGGCGACGGTCGTGCTTTGCGTGGTCGGGTCCAGACAGATGGAACCATGCTGAAGAACAGGCTGGCGGTGAGGGTCTTGGCGTCGCAGCAAAGAACGAAGGCGCGCATGCAATTCCTCGATTTCGAAGGGCTTGACCAGATAATCATCTGCACCAGCATCAAGGCCCCGGACTTTGTCGCGTGTCGTATCACGAGCGGTAAGCATCAGTACCGGGAAGCCAAGCGATTGCTGGCGCATGCGAGCGCACAGACCAAGACCATCAAGTTTGGGTAGCATCACATCCAGAATGACCACATCGTAGACAAACTGACGGAGATAGTCCCAACCCTCTTCGCCATTACCTGCCACATCCACCACGTAGCGCTCAAGTTCTAGAGCGCGTTGAAGTGGAATAGCAATACGGGTATCGTCCTCTACCAAAAGGATTTTGGGCATAGCTCAATGGGATTGCATAGAATTGGCTCTCCCCCTCCTTTAACTTTATTCCACCTGCAAGATTTTGCCGTTGCCTGCATCAATGGCCAGTTCTCTTGCGCCTACTTCCACGGAATAAATTAGATTCCCATCTTCATTCTCCAGGTCAACCTTACCCAACTTTCCGTGGTAGCGCTGGCGGGCGATGCGGATGGCTTCAGCTTCAGAGATTTTGGCGAGTTTTTTGAGCCGGGGCGTATTAATTTCCTCCTTACTCTCTGCAACTTTTTGATAGGGGACCTGAATGCTGCTCTTCATAGGGGCCGCTTGGACAAAGGCAGTGATAGTTCCTGACAGCATGAATAAGCTGAACAGGCTAGAGGTCAAC
>JBAUTB010000082.1:0-5497 GCA_049582005.1 Gloeobacterales cyanobacterium
TGCCGTTCCACAGTTCTAATTTGGGGATAGCGAATAGGAATTCCGTCATCCGTTGTTTGTGATCGGTTGTCTAGCGGTTTTCGTTTGTAGAGGCGTGATATATCACGCCTCTACAGGACCATGGATCGCGGAAATATACATTTAAACAGACATGAAAATCCCTTTGAATGGATGTTGTTTTGCTAACCCATCTTCTCTAACAAGGCACGGGCCGCTAAATTCCCAGACAGGGTCGCTCCTTCCATAGAATCTATGTAGTCCTGGGCCGTATAGGCTCCCGCCAAGAAGAAATTCTCAATGGGCGTAGTCTGCTTGGGCCGATAGGGGTCCATGCCGGGAGCTTCCCGATAGAGCGACTGAGAGAGTTTCACCACGTTCCAGCGCAGTAATTGGAGCTTTCGACTGGAAGGAAATAGATCTTGCACTTGTTTCAGGGTGTGCATCGCCACCTGTTCGTTTGGCATCGCAATGAATGGATCGCCAGGGGTGAGCACCAATTGCAAGAGAGATCCTTCACCCTCTACGTAGTAATTTTTGGGACTGGTAAGGGCCAGGTCCGCAAAGCAAGAGAAGTCGGCATCGGCCGTGTAGAGCAGATTATCAATATCGGTTACCCAGCCATCAAAGCGCAGTTGCACGGTAGCGACGGGGACTGAGGTGAGGCGATAGATATTGTCAAAGAGCGGAAACCGACGCCACGGCTGGGGCAAGATTTTCTTGGCACCATCGACTGCTGCCGCACAAACGTAAGCGTCGGCTTTGATCTGGGTTCCGTCTTTGAGCAAAAGCCCCTGGACTCGACCATGCTCGGTCACGATTTCCTGAACCCGACTTTTTATGCGGAACTGCCCACCCCGTTCGGTGATGTACTGGACCAGGGGTTCATGTAACCGTTCTGCCGGAGCCCCATCCAAAAAGTTCAACTTAGAAGCATCGGTTTTGGTGGCAAAGAAAAGGAAGATCGTCAGCATGCAGCGAGCACTAATCTGCTCGGTATCAATAAATCCCAAAGCATAGGCAATTGGATTCCATAGCCTTTTGAGGCTGGCTTCAGTCCCCCCGTGGCTTTTGAACCACTGAGCAAAACTCATGCTATCCAGCGCTTGAATATCTTTCAGAGCTGCTTCATAGTTGAGCAACCCTTTCACAATCGGACTGGTGCCAAGGGCTAAAGAGTTACCAATCTTATCGGCGACGGAAAGTTGAGGCGTGGTGAAAAAAGCTTTGAGACCGTGAAAGGGCGCCCCCAGCATAAACCGGAAATCCAATTCCCGAATGTCTTGACCCCGATTCACGAAGGTATGGGTATGCTCTTTGAGCAGAAAATGGTCCCTGGCTCCCACTTTCTCTAACATGGCAAAGAAGTTGTAATAGCAGCCAAAGAATACATGCAGTCCCATTTCCAAATGGTCTCCCTGGGCATTTTGCCAAGAGCCCACTTTGCCGCCCACAAAAGGCTTTTCTTCGAGTAGGACTACTTCATGCCCTTCATCCACCAAATTGATGGCCGTGCTCATCCCGGCTAGGCCTGCACCGATAATCGCGACCTTCACAAAACTTCCAAAAAGCGCATACTCCAGTGTACAAGGCTTTGCGAACGCGATGAATGCCCTCAGCGCCTTTGAACAAGCCCTGAATTGGCCATTGCTTCCTCTGCTTTGTACAGAAGTTCTGCACAGATCGTCAATAAATCTTGGCCTGTGTGCAGGTGGCCTACCCCATAGTTTTGGACAAAATAACCCAACTCA
This sequence comes from Gloeobacterales cyanobacterium, assembly GCA_049582005.1. Classification (GTDB taxonomy): domain Bacteria; phylum Cyanobacteriota; class Cyanobacteriia; order Gloeobacterales; family PMM-0068; genus Sivonenia. The sequence goes on from JBAUTB010000082.1 coordinate 1,749, forward strand.
TCAAGGCCATCTTTGAGTTGATTCAGACTGTGATACAGATATTCAGCAGCTAACGCTAGAGTCGCTGGATTTGGCTTAGAGCGAAAAGTAGTCCAGGCCATATCACAGGAGCGCTGCGAAGTTTCCAGATATTCAGCAAAGGCTTCCACCAGTTCATCATCATAGGGGTCATAGGAAAGATCTTCTAAACGACTTTCAAACGAATCGACAATGCGACTAATCGAGCGGGATACGGGGTGATAAATCCTCTGTAACCAAAGGACTTGCGCTTCGTCTTCCCGGCTCCCTCTGGGTTTAATCTGGTTTTTGGGCACATGGTAGGGCCGGGGAATATCTTCTAGGGTTTGGTCATAGCTCTCTCTACGCTTAACTTCTGTGAGCACGGCATAGGCTTCATTGAGCTGCTTCATGATTTCCGTGTCGGTACCATTGTTCAAATCTGGATGGTGCTGACGAGCGAGCCGTCGATAAGCAGCTTTAATCTGCTCTGTACTGGCAGAGGTCGAGATTTCTAGTCGCTCGTAGTGGGTGCGGTTCTGCATACAGACGATCTTAAGTTCTTTCCAGAGCTGGGTCTACAGATTAGCGCTAGAAATTAAGAGTCGAGCGGGGCAAATATTATGTCTTAGTAAACTCTAGGTGCTCAGGTATATTAGGCTTGTTAAACCAATTTTCTTTAAATGCATGCAGCTCTGGGTGTTCACCGATTTTGATGGTCCGATTATTGATGTTTCTGAACGCTACTATCAGGTCTATCAGCACGTACTCAGAGAGGCCGCAAAGAGTTCAGAACTGATCCCGCTCGATAAAAAAACTTTTTGGGACTATAAGCGCGCTAAGGTTCCGGAAAAAGAAATTGGGATTCGTTCTGGCTTAAATGCTGAACAAGCTAAAGAATTTGCCCGCTTACGCAAAAAATTAGTCCACGCTATTGAATATTTCCCTTTAGACGAAATCCATCCCACCGCTATCGCAGCGCTTGAACGCTTGCAGTCGGCTGGGGTCATGCTAGGGGTGGTAACGATGCGTTTGGTCCGAGAACTGGAACCAGCCTTAGCCAAATTTGACCTCGAACGCTTCTTTGAACCAGAACATCGCTACTGCATCTCTAATGATCACGTCAAAGATGATGACATCCGGGACAAAGCGATGCTTTTAACCCGTGCCCATAGAGCGTTTAAGAAAGCTACCGTAGAGGAAGACGCCCAATGTTACATGGTGGGAGACACGGAGGCAGATATCCTCGCCGGTCAACAGTTGGGGATCCCCTCTTTAGCCGTTCTCTCCGGCATCCGGGACCAACACCATCTCGACAAGTTAGCTCCCTGGAAAGTGGTACAAAACCTGCATGAAGCGGTTCACGTCATCTTAGATAGCTGAAGGATCAAAACTGAACACAAGGGCTACATTCTGTCCCCCAAAACCAAAGCTGTGGCTGATGGCATGATGGATCGCTCGTTTTTGCGGGGAGCGTACAAAATCGAGAGAGAGCACCGGGTCCGTTAATCCTACCGATGGCGGTATGATACGCTGCTCCATAGCCAGTAAACAGAGTGCACACTCTAAGGCTCCGGTTGCCCCCAGGCTATGCCCAGTGATTCCCTTGGTTGCACTAATCGGAATGTTGGGACCATAGACTCGGGAGATTAAGGCTGCTTCCATCTCGTCGTTTTGCCGAGTTCCAGTCCCATGAGGACTAATTAAATCGATTTGTCCAGGCATTAAACCTGCTTCTTTGAGTGCCTGCTGAATGGCCCGTTCTGCTTGGCTGCCCTTGGCGTCTGGACTATAGGGATGGCATGCATCGGTCGTAGCCCCGAAGCCGCGAATTTCCCCGTATATTTTGGCACTTCGTTGTTGCGCTAGAGCCTTATTTTCCAAGACTAAAAAAGCAGCACTTTCGGCGGGCCAAAACCCTGTATGTTTCCGATCAAAAGGTTTGGGGGATTCTGAAGCCAAAAGCCCCATCTTTTGGAAACTGGCCAGCCCCAAGGTCGTCAACGGAGATTCTGCCCCACCGACCAAAACTCTTTGACAATAACCCCCTTGGATAAGGCGGTATCCCCATCCAATCGCCCAAGCCCCAGAAGCACAGGCCACACTCAAGGTCTGTACGACCCCCTGAATGTTCATTTTTTGGGCAATCATTGTGCTCAGACTATGAGGCAAACATTCCAACCAGTCGGGGGGAGCCTGTTTGGATTGGCAGGCTCGCTCCAAATCCAGAGGATTGCCTCTACTGGTACCCAAAACCAAGCCCCAGTCTTCCTCTAGGGGAGTCGACAAACCACTATCAAACAGAGCTCTTTGGGCCGCCTCCAACCCTAGCATACTAGTCCGATGGGTCCTATCCCACGGCAGGGACGTACAGCTTACCGGATAGCCTCGGAACTCTTGCCAAACAGGAATTCCTTGAAGCAAAGCTTGCCAGATAGCCAGCGTATTCGAGCCAAGGCCGTGGACTATACCCAACCCCGTGACAGCAACAGCAGTCATCCTTCGAGCATAGGACATACCCCAGCACAGTTGGGACTATTTAGTAGGTTCCTGGATATTCTCGGCACCTTTGCTCAGGGTTGCTTTGGTGATTTTGTCCCCAACCACAATTTTGTCGATCACGTCTTCCCCTTTGACGATTTTGCCGAAGACCGCATAGTGGCCATCCAGGAAATCGATGGGAGCGAGGGTGAAATAGAACTGGGAGGAAGCAGAGTTCAGGGGTGCGCTACGAGCCATAGCAATCACTCCCCGGCTATGGGGAAGCGCTAATTTCTTAGCAGGCGTGGAAGCATCTACTTCTGTGTTGTAGAGAGGCTGCGTATCCCCAGCGGTCTTAATTTCTAGAGGAATAGTTCGTTCTGTTTTGGTTTTAGGGTCAACGAAACCACCGGTCCCATTCCCTTTGGGGTCTCCCCCTTGAATGACGAAAGGTTGGGGGTCTTTTTCTACGCGATGGAAGGTCAAACCATTATAGAATCCGCGATTCACCAAATCAGCAAAATTTCCAGCGGTAATAGGTGCGTTATCGCCATCTAAATCAATCGTAATCGTTCCTTTGCTTGTTTCCATCACTACGGTCGCCGATCCTTTGAGTTTTGGCAGATTATCAAAGGTTTCTACTTTTGTAGTCGACGTATTTTCTGTACCTGTGGGCGGAACCCCCGCATTAGCACTTTGGGGAGGAGTACTACAGCTCATAAGCATCCAGGCAAAGGCAGGAATGAACATCAAACGAACAGAAAAAGCAGAACGAAACACAAGGAGTACCCAAAGCTTCCGCCATTGATTATACGGGAAGCTTCCGCTAAACATGTCCATTGGTAGAAATTTGAGCAGTGTTTAGAAAGTAAATCCTCACCGCTAGAGCCGTTAATGATGACCAGAAAACAACACAAGCAATAGGTCTAAAATCTCTACTTTTCTGACTATTGATCTGACAAATTAGTAGGGCTTTTCCCTGTTTGTGCCGTGACCCAAAGTAAAGCTTTTGGCGACAACTATATTTCTTGATTAGGTTATCAATTCATCGTGAAGTGGCTTAAGGGCACTTCGAAAAATAGAAAGATTTAATGTAGAAATCGCTGCCCAGCCCAGATGGGGCTAGAGAATAGAGACCTTATTAGACCTAGCATGACTTGGAATTATGACACAAGGCTTTGGCAGAGCCGAAAAGCGTCGTCAGATGCTGCAGGCGCGTAAAGACTTCTTGAACGAACTCAATCGGATTATCCCGTGGGATGAATTCCGCA
>JBAUTB010000083.1:0-2769 GCA_049582005.1 Gloeobacterales cyanobacterium
CACCCGCATCATTCTCGTTACAAAGGGATTCAGCAATACCTATAACACCTCTGTCAGAGACTATTCGACGGCGGAGCCCAGCCCTGCTTACGCGATAGCATCTTATTACCTCTTTTCCAATCCCACCCTCGACTATCTGGCCACATTTCCTGCTAGCGGTGGAGCTTAATTCCTGCAGGGTCTTTCAGCACCTGTGGCTAGAGCCATCAGGGCTTACGCAAAGACCATAGGGATAGTGGGCTGGCGTAGTTCCTTCCTCAAGTAGTCTGACATTACTCCCCGTACCTGCTCATAGACTGTCTTTCCTGTCTCATAGGCTCTCTGCTTGAGGTGACTCCATACCAATAAAGCACAGGCGATGTGATTTCTCTGAATCCTTGCTTTCCGACACTGACATCTTTCTATCCCTGTCAGTTGCTTTATTTCTCGGTGGAACTCCTCAATCTTCCAGCGATGACTACACACCTGTTGTGTGTCTTCTCTGCTCAATTGAGTCTCGTCGTTTGTAGCGACATATTCCGTCCTGTTGGTGGAAACAGTGACCCGGAAAAGTCTCACCTTCTTGGCCCCTGGAAACTTTCGAATCTTGACAGGTTTCCCTCGCTCTATCTCCTCTTCACTCCAATTAAGTTGGTCAATTCGTTGATAAGCAGTTCTCCCTCCCGAATCATCCACATGTCGATTCCGCTTCAAAGGACAGTAATAAATCTTGTTAGCATTGTCAATAGCTGCCATGACTTTTTGAGCGGCATACCAGCTATCCATGAGCACAGCTCGAAAGGGCAAAGCCTTGTGCTCTAAAACTTGGGAGAACATATCTAACAAGTGATCTAGCTTGGATTTGCCGTCCCCATCCGGTTCATATAGCCGATAATCAATGATCCAAAACTGTTCAGTGTGAGGGTTGACATAAAGACAGCTAATTAATCCAATACCTCGAATGACCCGATGCTCAGCTCCACTGTAGAGTCGTCGAACCAATTCAATGTGATTGGAAAACCGTTTATCAATAACGGTGTCATCAAAGACTAGATAGGCATCGGGGTTAGAAAGTAAGGTAGGAGCTACTTGGTTCCACAGCAGGCGAGGAGTCAGTTTTTCCCGTCTCAGATAGCGATTAATGGCATCATGGCTAACCGTTTCAAGGTGGTCAGCCAGATGAGTCAGCGTGTAATTGATAGGGCTGCTGAGAAGGTAGTGGCAGTAGTCGAGTTTGGAGAACCTCATGGAGGGAGGCTGAGACAGGTGAGCTCAGCTTAGCGTATCCCAGGGTAAGCTCATCTAAAAATGTATTATTACATACAGAAGTATTGAACATAACATGAGCTATACAACGCCCTTAACGTGTATCTCTTCCTCACACCATCAGTTCAGATCATCAGTCACAATTAGTGGTTGATGTCTCCTGTTTAAAACTCATCCCCATGGCACAAGGTTTTGCTCCTCCTCCTGCCTCTCATTCTTCCCCTCCTCCCTTGGAAGCAACAGATTTTATTGCTCAACTCCAATCCTGCTTTGCTGATATTCAAGACCCTCGTGTTGAGCGCACTCGCCTCCATCAATTGTCTGATATTATCCTGATTGCTGTTTTGTCAGTGATCGCTGGCGGACAAGGATGGGAGGATATGGAAGCCTATGGCCTCAATAAATTCTATTGGCTTTCCACTTTCTTAGCTCTACCCAATGGCATCCCTAGTGAGGATACCTTCCGTCGCGTCTTTGAACGCATCCATCCTCAACAGTTTGAGGCTTGCTTTGAAAAATGGGTTCAGAGTCTAGTCCAATCTCTGGGGCTTAACATCGTAGCCGTAGATGGTAAAACTCTACGGGGTTCCTATGACCGAAATTCCCATCAGAATGCTCTCCATTTTGTCAGTGCCTGGGCCAGTGAACATCGTCTCGTATTAGCTCAAACCAAGGTACAAGATAAATCCAATGAGATTACCGCCATCCCAGCTTTACTAGAGTTGATTGATCTGGGAGGAGCAGTTGTCACGATTGATGCAATGGGAACTCAAAAGGCAATTGCAACTCAGATTATCCAAGCCAAGGCAGACTATATTCTTTGCCTTAAATCAAATCATCCTACTTTATGTGAGCAAGTGAAAACATGGTTTCAAAGTTCTCGTTCTGAGGGCTTACTCTCTCACCATTGTGAAGAACGAATTGAGGCTGGGCACCATCGTATTGAGACTCGCAAGGTATGGCAAGTTAGGCTGGCACAACTACCTTGTCTACATCAACAGGAAGAATGGGAAGGGCTACAAACGATAGTCATTGTAGAAAGGACGCGTCGTTTGTGGAATAAAACAACTCATGAAGTGCAGTTTTACCTGACGAGCTTGAGTGCAGAAGATACTAGAATCGCAACTGCCATACGTCAACACTGGGGGATTGAAAATTCTGTTCACTGGACGCTGGATGTTACCTTTGGAGAGGATCAGTGTCGGGTTCGCAGAGGACATGGACCTCATAATCTGGGGGTCTTGAGACGAATTGCCCTCAACTGCCTGAATCGGGAGGCTACCTATAAGCACAGCCTCAGGCAGAAGGCAAAACGAGCGGGGATGAACGATACCTATATGATGACCATTCTCTCAACTGCTTTTCCGGACCCTTCTCTCCCGCTAGAACCTAGCTGTCAATAGGGTTTGAGATGCGCTTACCCTGGAAGCCCTCCATCGCACTCGCCAAATAAATCATGGCAAAGTCAGTGCTTGGCTGTTATCCCAATTTCAGAGTCTGCAGGACTAAATCCCACTCCCATAC
>JBAUTB010000084.1:0-2013 GCA_049582005.1 Gloeobacterales cyanobacterium
ATAAGCTGAAAAAGTCTTGAAACCCTTTCCCAGTGAGCCTTTTAGCGATCTTTCATGAAAATCTCTGAAAGCAAGTCTAGGTAGGGGTTTCAGCGATTTTCGTTGTTATATCCCAACAAGTCTAATACGACGGTTTACCATAGGTCCGACTCGATCATCAATTTCTTCTCCAGCGCCGTATATTTTTTGGGAGCTACCATCGATACTGATTTCTATCCAATCGTCATCTAAATGTAAGTTGCGTAAAGTCCCTTTCAGAGATGTGATTTTGTATTCTGGCAGTTCCGGCAGTTCGGGTTCGGATTTCTTTAAGACCTCCTTGATCACTGAACGAGTTTCAGGTAGAAGAATTACAGGGCGTGACTCATCATGGCTACTTGACTTGATTTCAATCTGATTAAAAGTTTTACCTGTTAGCGGTGGTGCAAGATCTTGAGCTGATTTTAGAAACGCCTTTCGGTAATCTTCTTGGGGAACAACCTCAATCAACTCCCCCTCTGGATCTTGGGTAGCTGCGCGAATAACATCAAGAAATTTTTTGGTGATTTGTTCTACACGCAATTCAACATCAGTAACAGACATCCCAGGGAGGCTGAGTTGTTCATGATCTTGTGGCTTCCGAACCTGTACTTTAAATTGATAGCTTCCCGGAACAGCTTGAAAAAGCCAAGGATCACAGTATTTCTTGACATCTTGAGGTGGATTTCCACGTGTACGAAGGTCACGCCCTAAGAGCATCTCAGTCGTCCTGTAAAAAATTTTGCTAATCTGCTCAACTTTTCGGAGAACAAGATCTAAAGGTGCAGCACCATATAAAACTTCCCCACCTTTTACAGAAACGAGTACTTCACCTTCAATGAATTGAATCCCGGAGTTTACGCGAGACTCCTCAAAGCGGATAACTTGCAATAAATCTTCTAACTCTTCCACAGCAAAAGCAGGAAGGAGATCAGTAGCCAACCATTTATGAGCAATTTTCCTTGCCTGCGAAAATTCTTGAGCTTTGAAATAAAGAGAGACAGCACTGATAGCCGTTATACCAATTGTCCTTGTTTTGCTGGGATCAAGATTATTGAGTGCATTTACCTCTGCCTCCGCAGCCAAACGATAAAGTTTAGCAGGTTGGTCACCTTCATGCCGTCTGCTTAACTCTTCTGCCTGGTTTGCATACCCTTCACTTCGAGGATGATGCACTGACCAACTCATGATGCTTCATCAACTGTTTGAAGTAATATCAACTGTACCCGAAATCCAATCACGGCTGCTAGTGCAGGTAGATTACTATTGCCTTGGCTTGCTTGCTCAAGTTTTATGCGAAGTCGCCTTTTTACTTCTGACTTATCAGAATGTGTCCCCGAAACCTCCAGTCGGAAACAATTTTCTAAGTCCTCTAAATCCTGATCTGATAAGGCGATGTAGTAATCGGCACCAGTACGTGTCTCTGCGCGACGTACAGCAACCATACCTCTCAAAAGTTCTGTAGCCGCAATTGCAACTGCATAAGCTCCATCTCTTGTTGCATCATCTGCATTCGCCCAAGCCGCTTGAATTCTACTGTCTGTCGCCTCCTATTCTACTTTTGCGATAGACTCAACTTTATCGTTTTCCAATGTAAATTCTTTGGGGGAAATGTGGTGCCGATCAAGGCATACTCTTGCAGCTTCAAGATAGCTACCAGCTACAGAGGGTGTAAGGGCTTGATGGCGTTCAGCCATATTATGTAGAGGTAGAAGAGGGGGTGGAGTATTCTCAGCCAAGATGGTTTCCCCAAAGCAAAAGACGAGTCTGAATTTATTCAACCAATCTAACTGGCTTGTATGAAGCGTGTCCAGAATAAATGAGAGCTTAAAGAGAATATCAAGGCTCTACCAGCCATATGTATATTCCGCGAGCAAACTCATGTGTTAGTCTCCGGTTGCTGTCCCCACCGAGATACGAAGCAGCCCAACGACCAAGATAAGCGGCGATAGGCAACCACAGCATATGCACCAAGATCTCTTGCTCGTCCGCTTC
>JBAUTB010000085.1:0-1955 GCA_049582005.1 Gloeobacterales cyanobacterium
GTTGACAGGTGTTGTAGAATGAAAAGCCAAATAGTATAAGGAGATTGATATGGCAGTTCTCACCAGGTCTCAAGAAAAGTTGAAACCCTATGAAGAGGCCATCCTAGAGGTTCTCCGAAGATCTAACAATGGACTATCTATGGATGATATCGATTATTCACTAAAGCTGAAGGGACTTGACACAGAGCAATCTGCCAAGGAAGCCATTTGGAGCCTCGTTGACCGAGGTAATGCTTCTTTTGACGATTCTTGGCGCTTAATTTTGGGGAAAGATGTCTAATCAACGTGACGAGCGTCAGCATGGATCTAAAAAGCCAAGCGATCAGCGACACGATTACGCAATAGATCGGGACCGATTACTTTACTCACTTGCCTTCCGTAGATTAGCCCAGGTTACACAAGTAGTCGGTGCTGCGGAAGGCAATTTTTTTCACAATCGCCTTACCCACTCGCTGAAAGTAGCACAGGTTGCTAGGCGGGTTGCAGAGAAACTGATTGAAGAAACTGGTAAAAGTAGAAGTAGATCCAAGATCGGCCATTACTTAAATGCTGATGTAGTTGAAGCAGCTGCGTTAGCACACGATCTTGGTCATCCGCCCTTTGGGCATATTGCTGAGGAAGAACTTAACAAAGCAGCGCTAGAGGCTCAGCTAACAGACGGATTTGAAGGCAACGCACAGACGTTCAGAATTTTAACTTTACTTGAGCCTAACAGACTGAATTATCCTGGGTTGAATTTAACTCGTGCAACTTTGAATGCAACTCTAAAATACCCCTGGACAAAGCACTCTGATCCAGAGCATAAGCATTCACGAAAATTTTCTGTATACGGCCTTGATAGGAAATCTTTTGACTTTGTAAGAGAAGAAGAGGAAGGTGTTCAAAGTACTATTCCTTGTCTTGAAGCAAAGGTAATGGAGTTCGCAGATGATGCGACATACAGTGTACATGACCTAGAAGATTTTTACTTAGCAGGCTTGATACCTCTCTATATTCTTGCCAAGAGTGATCAAGAATTTGATCAGTTAATAAAAGATTGGCAGAAAAAACTAATAGATAAGAATGATAAAGAAACAGCAAACGCACTAGCAGATGATGAAACAAAAGGCAGGTTACAGCGTATGCTGCAATTCTATGTCACCCCATCGGCAAATCAGTTGGCACATGTCCGGGGTGTAAGCTCTAATCTTATCCAGAAGTTCGTACTCTCTGTTCGGGTGGAGAGAAAGGAGGGTGCTTTTCACCTGAATAGAAATAAGGAAAGAGATCTGGAAATGAATTTTCTTCATCATCTCGTTAAGAAATACGTAATTTATAATCCTAGACTTGCAAGTCAACAGTGTGGACAGAAAAAAATAATCAGCACGCTTTTTGCGATTTACAGAGATGCTATTAAAGATAAAAATCTCAATATTATTCCTACGAAATTCTTGCAGGACGGCTCACTAGAGCATCTATCTAAGGATGTAGATGCTGAGCAACAAAAAGTTAGACTAGCAGTTGACATTGTTGCAAGCATGAGTGAACCTGAAGCAGTCACAATGTACCGTCGGTTTACAGGAATCGAACAGGGGTCTGTAATGGATTACATAACTTAAGATCGAGAATCTTTTAGGCATGGCCTTCTCGGCGCACAAACGAGATGATTTTGGTTCATCTACCGACCAGCCAAAAAGCGCGTTATTAACGAGGTTCATAGCCCACCTGTGGACACAACCGGAAGAAGACGATTCCAGGGATATCCAATAACCTGATGGTAGAAACTTGGTAGACCAATTTCTATCAATTATTCAAAGCCTTTCCCCGTGATGGTTTCAGCCGTGTGGTGGCTGCGTTCGGGACGCAGAGGCCCAGGGTTCAAATCCCTGCATCCCGACACCCCTTAGACAGGGGAGGTTGGACAGAATGAGTATGCTCGTCCATCAACCACGATGGGGCAGGCTCTCCCCCATAAA
>JBAUTB010000086.1:0-7533 GCA_049582005.1 Gloeobacterales cyanobacterium
TGGGCAAGATTAGGGCTCCCAAGAAAGCACGGCGGGCTTCAAAAAATTCTCGCCCGATAAAGTAGGTCACCAGTACGCCCAGGATGGCGGCTAAGGTACTTGGAAAACGTGCACTCCACTCACTGACTCCAAATAGGGTATAGCTGGTGGCGATCAGCCATTGATTGAGCGGGGGTTTTTCGAAATAGGGATTGCCCAAGAAGGTAGGAGCGAGCCAGTTGCCACTGAGGTATATCTCACGAGCCATCTGTGCGTAGTAGCCTTCGTCCGACCCTGCCATGCTCTGCTGTCCTGAGTTCACCAGCAAAGTTGGTAAAGTCCAGAGAACGAGCAGACAACTGTACAGCCAGTCCAGGGCGGATGGTGTGCGGTTGGGTTCATAGCGTACGATCATGGCTCAACCTTAAAGATTTGATGGAAGTGGAGCATTTCAGGAGAGGTATTGCTCATTAACTAGTTACGCAAGGCAGCATATGTTTTATAGTTAGAGATTGTCAGAGAGTGGAGCGGATCAGTGCCCAATATTAAGTCGGCTATCAAACGCGTGGAAGTGGCGGAACGTAATCGTCAGCGTAATGTTCAGTACAAGTCTACGATCAAGACCTTGGTTAAGAAATCCCTAACGGCCGTGGAAGCTTACGGACAAAATAACACACCGGAGAACCTGGCCCAAGTCAATGCAGCCATTGCAGATGCCTATTCCAAAATTGATAAGGCTGCAGGTCATGGCGTGATTCATAGGAATACAGCGAGCCGTAAAAAAGCGCGTTTGGCTGCCGCGCTCCAAAGAGCTACCAAAGAAGCTTAGGTCTTAGGTAAGAGCGGTACATGATCATTCGGCAGAGCATCCCTGAACTCGATGTTGAAAACCTGGGCAAAGTTTTGAGCGACAATAGGCTGAATTTGTTTTACCGTCACATCGGGAAACCATTGCTGCAGAGACCCTACAGGCCGATCGGTGATTCCACAGGGTACAATCCGCTCAAATCCCTTGAGGTCTGGGCAGACATTCAAGGCAAATCCGTGCATGCTGATCCAGCGAGAAACCTTAATTCCTAGGGCGCAAACCTTACGACCTTCACACCACACTCCGGTTAATCCAGCGATTCGCTCTCCTGGTAATCCTAAATGTGCCAAAACTCTAATCTGGACTTCTTCCAGCTGGCGGAGATAGTGATGGAGGTCCTTGCCATGACGGGAGAGATCTAAGATCGGGTAGCCTACCAGTTGTCCAGGAGCATGATAGGTGATTTCTCCTCCGCGTTCGATGCGATGGAGTTCCGCTTCACCTGGGGCAAATAGGACGTGGCAGGGGTCTGCTCCCTGGCCCAAAGTATAGACGGGAGGATGTTCCAAGAGCATCAAAATATCGGGGCGATTACGGTCTTGCCCTTTCCAATCCAAGAGCATTTTTTGCCACAGCCAAGCTGTAGTGTAGGGGACGGTGCCCAGGGAAAGAACGATGCAGTCCCTCATAGCTCTAGGGAAATAGCGTCTACCGGACAGACCGGAATACATTGTTCACAGACGACGCAACGACTACGGGTGAACTGAAGCTGGAAGGTTTGTTTGTTGAGAGACAGCGCTCCTGTCGGACATACCGCCGTACAAAGACCACAGTGGACACAGGACTGTTCATTTATAAAAATCTCTTGCCCCATTTGGGATACTTGAATACTTTGGTCCCGCATCCAGTTCAGAGAGGCTTCTATCTGGTCAATATCTCCAGAAAGCTCCACCACCAATTTCCCCACTTCATCCGGTGCTACCTGAGCCCGGAGAATATTACAGGCGATATTGAAATCTTTAGCCAGTCGATAGGTGACGGGCATATGGACATTTTGAGGAGAGAAAGTCAAAATGACTCGTTTACGCATAGTGGTCTGAGCCTATTGGTTTGCCCTTTCTCATCATATAGACTCTCCGTCTTGGTTCTCCTGCGCCTATAACTCAGGTCCATCCGGATGATTTTGCCCTCTGTCCTACAAAACCGAAAAATAATCCCATTGGCATACAGGTTCACTGAGAACCCTTCAGGTCCTGGACGTCTTCTTCTGCCTTGACACCAAAGCAAGGCTTAAGCGAAGGTAAGGGCGTCTGTCTTTAATAACCTGGCTATCTTTTCTGTGCTTCCCAGGAGTAGCATATGTTCCTTAGAAGACATCTGATAAGGACTAGATATCTGAGACTCGTCCCTTGATCATTTATTCAGAGAGCCTATGACTTCCTTGCTTCGCTTCACGCCTGCGATCGCACCCTCCTGAGCCGTCACTTTTACTCTGATTCTCTGCCTTACCCTCCCAACAATTGGGGGACAGAAATTAGCCGCTGCACCCGTCACCCCTTCTTGGCTAGCACAGAGCAATCAAAATGCTCAAGTTTTGATTCAAGGCCTCGCGCGCTTCAGTCCAGAAGGGGCAGGACAACTGGGAGTAGATGGGCTAGATGAGCAGATTATTGATTTGAAGCCGGGGTTTATTGATCGTCAAAAACAAACGATAAAAGAGTCTATCCAAACGCTTCAGGGACGGCTCGGCCCCATTCGGGCTGAGGTGGAAAAGGATTTGACGACCGCTCCCTTGCTGATTGAAGGCATTATCCAGCGCGAACACCTGGTAACGCTACCCAAGCGATCGATGCGCTTCCGGCTGGCGAGTGAAGCCGAGAGCGCTCGTTTGCCTTCTCCCTATTTTCAGCAACCGCGCTTGCTGGGCAATACAGGCCAGATGGGAGAGTTTATCTTACCGCTGCGGGTGCCTTCCACGGATAAAACCAAGCCTGATTCAGCAAACCAGCTCGATGATTTTACCTATCCAGCGGCGTCCTGGACGCTTACCGCCCATGAAGGTCGCCCTGGTCATGAACTCCAATTTGCCTCAATGATTGAAGGGGGTGTTTCCCAAGCACGCTCTATTTTCGCTGCCAATAGTGTGAACATCGAAGGCTGGGGCCTTTACTCTGAGTCAATTGTAAAGCCTTACATGCCCTTAGATGGTCAGTTTATCTCCCTGCAATTTCAGTTGCTCCGTGCTGCGCGAGCATTTCTAAACCCAGAGTTGCAAACGGGCAAGATTACCCCCCAACAAGCACTCAAGATTCTCAAAGAACAGGTAGGGTTTTCAGATGCCTTTGCCAATCAGGAGGTCGAGCGATATACCTTTAGAATGTCGGGGCAGGCAACTTCTTATTTTTATGGCTACAAACGATTGTTGGAAGTGCGCGCACAAACGGAAAAAACCCTAGGGAAAAAATTCAATCAGCAGCAGTTTCATGATTTTATCCTGAGCCAAGGACTCCTACCCCCAGCTCTTCTTCAAAAAGCTGTGTTGGATTCCTTTGTTCGCTGAGGTCTTGGGAAGCCCTAGTATTGTTCCATCAAATCGAAAAATAATCCTATTGGCACAGGTTCATGGGAGCCTTGCGGGTAACCGCACACTCTTAGCTTTGGGCCTTAATATAATCCGTTGGCATTTCGTTGGTTTTTTGTTGTGGAAATGTTAGGCTAAAAATCTGATTCACCCTTACTAGCATTAAAAAGCAGCCATGACCCTATCTCGTGATGCCAGTCAAACTTTACCAGAGCTAACCACTGGCCCAGTCTGGACATCCTTTGAAAAATTTCGTGTTGAAGGCCCTAAGGCTCTAGAGCAGGTGGGCCAGGGAAGAGTAGCCACCTTGCAAACTAAGAGTGGCCAATATCGTGTGCTAGAAGAGCAGGATTTTCAAGCTATTCTTGGGCTGGCTCGTGATGTCGAGCGTTTAAGAGGTGGGCTACGCGTCGTGATTAAAGCTGCACGAGCCGTTCATCAGCATCCTGACGATGTCAGCCTGGATACGCTTATTGAGGCAGTCTCCTTGGTCGGTTCGTTGCCAACTTTGCCAATCCGTGAAAGCTTTGCACCGCTCACACCGGAAGGGCTCGCACTAGATGAAGATGATGAAGTGACGATGGATCCAGCGCAAATTCAAAGCCCACTAGAAATGAAAGCTGAATCGTGAGCAGTGCGACCAATCCACCTGATAGCCTGTTAGGTCTAGAAGAGCAGTTGCGCACGCTTTCTAATAGTGATGAAGCCATGCGTTTAGTACAGGAATTCGCTGCAAGTTTAGGCAAGACCAAAGCTCGCCAAACTGTTTTCAATGCGCTAGGAGCCTTAGTTCGTCACCCCATCTCTTATAGAGAGGTGCTGGCCAAGGGGCTAATCGATTCACAAGAGGATGCTTTCAGTTTGCTGCAAGGGGATGTGGTCAGTACCGATGCCGCATTTTTTCTGGGAGAGCGATTGGTAGGGTTGAAGTATGTTGTGGTCAATGCCACTTGTGATTTGGTGCCAGGTCGCCGAGATTATGTAGGACTCTTGCGCATCAGTCCCATTGAATTAAATAACCCCAACGCTTCTGCTCTCCTTAGTGAGTTACTGCGTTTCAAATCTACACGCCGTTTGTACTTACCCCGTCTGCCCCAGGATCCTGTGGAGGTTTTGGGTAATGCTATTGAGTTCGATGGCATTGTCCAAGTGAAGCTGTCAGATTTGTTGCTTGCCACTCGTCATGCCAGCTTGAGCCTAGTGGGTTGGCGCATGTTTGGCTCCTATGTGCGCAGCATCATGGCTAGAGCAGCGGAGAGTGAAGTCAAGATAAGGGTCGCACTTTAGAGCAGAAAGATGATGGGCGCGACTGCAGGAAGTCATGCGAAGGCATCTCTGAATGCACCGACCTGAGAAGGATATCTATACCCAGCGCGGTCCTGTAAAAGTAGGAAGTTTACTCAGTCAGAACTTTTACCTAATTCCTTGGAACGGGAGATTAGGCTGCAAATCCTCAGTTATCTACCAGTAGACACACCCCGGTTGTCTTCCTTCTTATTGGATAGGGGCAATATACGGAGAGACTGTCTGTATAGTGTGCTGTGTAACGATTAGACGTAGACGGAAAAGATTAGTCTAAACAGCAGTTAGTTCGCACGGCGAATTTCATATCAAGGTTGAGAAATGGCAAAGCGAACACCCCCACCACAAACGGCAATCGAACAGCGGCATTGGACTACATCAGAAGAAATCGATCGCGCTGTTGCAAAACTCCAACGTCGCATTTCCGAATTGGAAGCTCTAGACATCCAATCCGCAATTTTAGAAAACACATCAGCCGACAATGTTGCCATTAGCAATGTCCGCAGAACGATCGGCGAAGTGTTCGGACAAAATTCGACAGAATTTCGTGAGCACAAAGACATGCGGATGTGGGGTGGCGCAATGTGGGTCGAGAGGTCCGATATGAGTCCGCCTGAGATCATCATGGCTACAGAGCGGGGAAGAAAACAGGTTATTGGCACGCTCAGCGGATTGATTGGGCATCTGGAAGAGAAGCGTGAGGAGTTAGGTGTTGGGGCACCCACCCCAAAAGCGTTTCTGAATTACCTCAATCTTCATCCTCGGATAGCTGAGGTTGCCGATGATCTATTTCAAGATGGGTACCACTGGGAAGCAGTATTCGCTGCAGCAAAAGCCTTAGTTAACTATGTCAAGGAGCGCTCTGGCCAGCATCAACTAGATGGTGCTCCGTTAATGCGCAACGTTTTCTCAAAGAACAATCCAGTGCTCATGTTCAACGACCTAGAAAATCAGACCGATGCAGATGAGCAGGAAGGGATGATGCACTTGTTTGAGGGCGTAGTTTTAGGTATTCGTAATCCGGGTGGACATTCTTTCCCGGAAGGCCCTGAGCAACGTGCAGTAGAGTATTTATCGCTTATCAGCCTTCTCGCATATCGGGTGCAGGAAGCAAAACAAAAGCGCGCACCATGAAAGTGCAACTTAAATATTCATTCAATCCGACCGCCGAGGTCGAATCGATTTCAAACTAATCGTTTCTTGTCAACGGTGGCTTAATTCAAGCATTAGTCGACACAAGGTTTTGGGGTTCCTTGCATGGAAAAAGATAAATTTGCCAAAGAGATTTTGAAAACTGGTTTTGTCCTTGAGAACCGTATTGCCGTCGAACTCAAACGTTCCGGGTGGACAGTCATCAGCAACAAGTACTATGAAGATGATCTTGAGGGTAGTGTTCGAGAAATTGATCTCTTGGCTTATAAGGTCAGAAAAATTCAACATCTTGACGTTTATACAACACTTCTGATTAGCTTTAAGAAAAGTGAGTCGAATGCATGGGCTCTTTTGGCTCGTGCTATAAACCTTAAAGATCCTAATTCAGATTGGTGGCCTCTTCATACATGGAGTAATGACAAAGCCCTTTTGTACGAACTCTCACAACCAGGTCGAGCTAAAAACTATCATAATGACGTATTAGCGCTAGGTGTGACCGAAGCCATCTCCATTCCGAGCGTAGATGTCTTTGCATTTCAAGAGATGAAATGCTCAAGTGGTGCACCTCAAAATGATAAAAATATATTCAATGCGTTGACTTCTCTGATGAAGGCTCAGGCTTATGAAATTTCTGCGCTTCCCCGAAGAAAAAGTCAGTCTCAAGTCTCAGTGTATCAGTTTAATCTGCTTTCAATTATAGATTCTGACCTTGTTCGACTAAATTTTATTGGTGATGATATTGAAGCTCAACAAATTGATAGTGAACATTATATTGCTCGATACATTATTAAAAAAATAGAGATTTTTTCACGCATTCGCTTTATTAAAGCAACGTATTTCAAAAAGGCACTCGCTGATTACAATCAGCTACATATTGCTAACTGCAAATGGTTTGATCGAGCGTACAATAATTTCTTTGACGGAATTGCCGAGGACTCGAAACGAACCGAAGTGTTGATCGAAGAATTCAGGGATAAGCTAAGAAAGTCGCGCCTTGGGATTGTTCTCAAAGTCAAAAAGGGTCTCGATGTCAAGGACGTCTCTCTAAATTGGCTTTCTAAACAAAGCAAACTTGCAGTAACACTTCCAGTAGATTCCGAATTTATCGAATCTCTCAATCAGAATGATGAGGCAAAGAAAATGGTGGCTGAGACTTTGAAAGAAATCTATCGATACTCTGGAGATTTCTGTTTCTCTGAAAAAGATGATTTTCTGTTTTGAATTTTAGAAATGTTGTGATTGGGATATTTAATCCCCGGTATCCTTACACTATTCTCTGCGTGTCTCTCTGCTCTGAAGATTTGGACCAAGCATGATTCTTACTTCTTCTTAACTGTCATTTTGAATGTATTAAGGATGCTTCTCCCCCCAAAGTTGGGGGGCCGGGGGGGCTTATTTAGTAGAAACCGCCAAGACCATTATTGCGCAAACGCGAGACTCCCCAGAGGCGCGTGCCATAATGGGCATGGTATCGACGATCGTAGTTTATAAGTTCAATAATTTAAGTCGGGCAGAGGTGGAAGCAATGCTAGGAATTGAATTGCAACAAACCAGAGTTTATCAAGAGGCTAGAGAAGAAGGGAGAGAAGAAGGCCGTCAAGCTGAAGGAACAGCAGTCGTTCTCAAGCAATTGCAGCACAAACTGGGCGAGTTGCCGAATGAAATTCAAGCTCAGATTATGGCACTGTCGATCGAACAGTTAGAATTATTA
>JBAUTB010000087.1:0-7770 GCA_049582005.1 Gloeobacterales cyanobacterium
ATATAGCGGTTCTCATCCGGATGGGATACAGTGAGGAGGTATTCCAAGACCGCCTATACGATCACCCATTATGAAAGCCTACTCACTCGACTTGCGTCAAAAAGTGATTGATGCCTACAACCGCAAAGAAGGATCACAACGCCAATTAGCCAAACGCTTTAGCGTGAGTTTGAGCTTTATCCAAGACTTGGTCAAGCGCCACTGTGAAGCGGGCACAATTGCGCCACGAGAACACGCAGGTGGAGTCACTGCCAAACTCAATGCCGAGCAAGTAGCGCTGGTGGCACATTTGGTCGAAGAGGATAACGATGCAATTTTAGTCGAGCTGTGTGAACGCCTGGAACAACAGACTGGGGTGCGGGTCAGTCGTGCCACGATGGGACGCATCACCCAACAACTCCGCTTAACGCGAAAAAAAAGTCGTTACACGCCAGTGAACGAGATACCGAACGGGTGCAATGCCTACGAGTAGAGTATTGGCAAACTTTGAGCGAGGTGAAATTAACCGATTTGGTGTTCGTCGATGAAGCAGGTGTGCACCTCGCCATGAGTCGGCGGTATGCCCGGTCGTTACAGGGCACTCGGGCATATGCAGACCGTCCTGATGCCCGTGGCAAGAATGTCACGATGATTGGCGGTGTGTCGCTGCAAGGATTCATTGCGTCCTTGACCTTTCAAGGGGGAACAGACGCACTGGCTTTTCAAACCTACGTCACCGAAGTCTTGGTGCCGAACTTATGGGAAGGGGCCTGCGTGGTTATGGATAACTTCAGTTCCCACAAGGTGGCGGGCATCCAAGAAGCCATTGAAGCGGTTGGTGCGAAGCTGGTGTATTTGCCCCCTTATTCGCCTGACTTTAATCCGATTGAAAACTGCTGGTCGAAAGTGAAGGAGTTTTTACGGGCCAAAGCGGCTCGCACCCACGAAACACTGGATCAAGCCATCACTGAAGCATTCAATGCAGTCACAAGCAAAGACATGATTGGGTGGTTCACTCATTGCTGTTACTACGTCGCTCCTGATGCCTCAGTTTGTAGTGCACTCATATGAGAACCGCTATAGTTTCATCAGTGTTCATCCAGATTTTAACTTTGCGGACCTAAAAAAGGGCACAGTTTTTAGGCTGCACCCTTCGTTTCAATCAAGATCCAGTTACTCGACTACTTCAGCCATTTCATCGGGGTGAATACCCAAACGAGTTAGGTTGACCCGGCCTTTATGGTCAATCTGTTTGACCTTGACAAGGATGTTGTCGCCCACCGCAACCTCATCTTCAACTCTGCGCACCCTATGCTCCGCTAGTTGAGAGATATGGACCATGCCCTCTTTACCAGGTAGAATCTCGACAAAAGCGCCAATTGGAATAATGCGGGTGACTTTACCGTTGTAGACTTTGCCGGAATCAATGGTGCGGGTCATGTCTTGAATCATCCGCTGGGCGATACGAGCCGCATCCCCATCTTTAGAGGCAATAATAACCGTACCGTCATCTTCGATATCGACGGTAGCACCACTTTCAGCAATGATCCGTTTGATATTCTTACCACCAGGTCCAATGACCGCGCCAATCATATTCTCAGGAATCCGGAGCGTCAACAGGCGAGGAGCGTCAGGAGATAGTTCAGGCCGAGGCTTATCAAGGACTCCTAACATCTTCTCTAGGATATGCAGTCTGCCACCTTTAGCTTGATTTAGGGCGGTCTCGAGAACCGCTAGCGTGATGCCCGTAATTTTGATATCCATCTGCAAGGCCGTAATCCCATCCCGGGTTCCAGCTACTTTAAAGTCCATGTCTCCCAAGAAGTCTTCGATTCCTTGAATATCGGTCAGGACCCGTACTTCATCACCTTCTTTGATAAGGCCCATCGCTACCCCAGAGACAGGTTCCTTGATAGGAACTCCCGCATCCATCAGGGCAAGGGTCGAACCACACACCGAGGCCATGCTGGTTGAACCATTGGATGATAAGGCTTCGGAGACAATTCGTAGCACATAGGGGAACTCTTCTTTAGGAGGGAGAACTGCCATCAAGGCTCGTTCTGCCAGGGCTCCATGACCAATTTCCCTCCGAGAAGAGCCCCGCTGAGGCTTCACTTCACCGGTGGAATAACCAGGGAAATTGTAGTGGTGAATGTAGCGCTTTTCGCTATCCGGGTGGAGGTCATCCATCTCTTGAGCATCCCCAGAAGTCCCCATCGTCAGCACAGAAAGGACTTGGGTATTGCCCCGTGTAAATAGTCCACAACCGTGAACTTTAGGAATGATGCGAACGGCACAGGAAATAGGACGAACTTCTTCTAGCGTCCGCCCGTCCACGCGGCGATTATCCCGAACAATTTGGCCACGCATCAGCTTCTTAGTTTGCGCTTTAAAGAGGTCTTTGACCTTATTGGGCTCTGGTTCAGCGGCAATCGTCTGAGCTACAGGGTCTTCCGCAGGCAAAGCATCCAGCGCCGCTTTCACTTCTTCTTCAATGGCGGTCAGTTTTTCATCCCGTTCGTTTTTGGGTAAAAAGTCTCCCAAAATGGTGGCGACTTTGTCTTTCGCCAGATGCTCAATAAAAGAAATGACGATGGGGCTGGATTCGGGGGCTTTAAATTCCATGGGCTGAATGTTCAAGTCTGCCACCATCTCTTTCTGGGCAGCCAACAGTCCACCAATCGCTTCCATACCGAAGTCTAAAGCTTCTAAGACGTCTTCTTCTGGTAGACGGTTGGCACCTGCCTCTACCATGATTACGCCGGACTCAGTGCCTGCTACTACCAGGTCTAAATCACTCTTGTTCAGTTCGGGATAGGTGGGATTCAGAACAAAATCATCTCCCAACAAACCAACCCGTACACCAGCGATAGGTCCAGCAAAAGGCAGTCCCGCCAACATAATGGCGGCAGAAGAGGCCGTTAGGGCAAGGATGTCTGGGGGAACCATGTCATCTAAGGACAATACCGTAGCAACTATCTGGACATCATTGCGGAACCCATCGGGGAAAAGAGGGCGAATAGCGCGGTCGATTAAACGAGAAGCAAGAATTGCTTTTTCTGGGGGGCGGGCTTCCCGACGCATAAAACTGCCTGGAATGCGCCCTGCTGCATAGAGCCGCTCTTCGTAATCTACCAGTAAGGGGAAGAAATCTATACCTTCTCTGGGCTTTTTGCTCATGGTGGCGGTTACTAAGACACTGGTGCCTCCACCTTGGACTAGAATCGAACCACCTGCTTGTTGGGCCAATACTCCTGTACTAAATCCAATCTCCCGCCCACCCACCAGGACGGACTTCCTATACTCAGTCATTCTGTTCCTTCTTTTCGTTTTTAGCTAATTAGATATTGTATCAACTCCAATACCAACCCTCTGGTTATTTACTGATCAATTAATGCATTGTTAACAAGCGGAGAAAACGGTTGTTCGGAGAAGATAAGGTATTCAGGGAAGAAGCTTGTCCTTTTTCAGGGCTCTTCCAAATAGGGCACATTAAAACAAAACCCCTGTGACTCTGGCACGGGGGTCTATCAACTTATAGTCTAGGACGATGTCTACGTGCTGCTTCCCGCTTACGTTTACGCTCTTCGCTGGGTTTCTCGTAGTATTCGCGTCGCTTAACTTCAGCTAAGATGCCTGCTTTCTGGATTTTCTTCTTAAATCGACGTAGGGCAGACTCTACAGATTCATTTTCGCCAAGACGAACTTCACTCACTAACTATCACCCCCTCCGTTACATAAGCTAAATATTTTTATTCAAAGACCTGCAAACGGACTTCTTGACCATGGCTTTGGCCCGCTGCTTCCAATACCCGGCGAACCGCTTGGATGGTGCGGCCTCCACGACCAAATACTTTTCCTTTATCCGAGCTATCAAAGGCAAGACGGATAAGAATTTTGGCACCTCCTCGGGTAGACTCAACCCGGACAACCAGCTTTTCTGGAGTATCCAACAAAGGTTCCACTAAAAAGCGAACCAACTTAGGATAGTCGGGGTGAGGCCCAGAAGGATCATAAGCAATGCCTTCTTGAGGAGTGCTCTCCGTTTCGTTAGGCGCTGAGCTGTTCAAAGACTTTGGCCTTTACGAGCAAGGTGCGGACCGTTTCTGTAGGCTGTGCACCGTTTCGGAGCCATTTAGCAGCAGCTTCTACATCAATTTTGAAACATTGTTCAGGCTCAGAATCTTTAGCTCTAGGATTATAGAAACCAATTTCTTCTAGAACAGCACCATCCCGTCTTTTACGGGAATCCAAAACAACAATGCGATAAAAAGGACGGCGTTTAGAACCCAGCCGTTTCAAACGAATAGCGACGATGACCTTTCTCCTTTACAATACCCACAGCGTACTAGTGTAGCGTGCTTCTAACAACCTTGGATAGAGCAAGCGCTAACTAAATCCTTTACGGTCTTTCTTTTTAGGAGGTTTGCGGACTTTTGCCTTGGTCGCTTGACCACGCCAACCAGGACCTCCCGCTGCCGCCGGACCCATGCGGCCTTGATTCATACCGCCCATGCCAGGCATACCGCCTCCCATGCCACCCATGCCGGGCATACCACCTCTTCCCATTTGTTGCATCATGCTGCGCATCTGTTGGAATTGGTTGATCATTTGGCCTACCTCTTGGACCGAGTGACCACACCCTTTGGCAATACGGCGTTTGCGGGAGAGATCAATCAAGTCGGGATTGCGACGCTCTTTTGGAGTCATCGAGCCAATCATGGCCTCTGTGCGCTTGAGCTGCAGTTCGCCCTGTTCGATTTGCTCATCGGTGATTTTCCCACCAATGCCGGGTAGCAGTTTGAGAATGCCCCCGAAGGAGCCCATCTTCTTAATCATCCGCATCTGTTTGACAAAGTCCTCCAGGTTG
This sequence comes from Gloeobacterales cyanobacterium, assembly GCA_049582005.1. Classification (GTDB taxonomy): domain Bacteria; phylum Cyanobacteriota; class Cyanobacteriia; order Gloeobacterales; family PMM-0068; genus Sivonenia. The sequence goes on from JBAUTB010000087.1 coordinate 4,850, forward strand.
AAGGATGCGCTGAGGATTTTGTCTTCTAGCTTGCTGGCATCGGCAATGTCAATTTCTTCTTGCGCTTTTTCAACGAGGGTCATCAGATCGCCGCCACCCAAAATGCGAGAGGCCATCCGTTCGGGATAGAAAGGCTGCAAGGCTTCTACTTTTTCGCCAACGCCAATGAATTTGATGGGTTGACCGGAAACCTGACGGATAGAGAGGGCCGCTCCGCCACGGGTATCCCCATCCATCTTCGTGAGAACAGCTCCGGTGATACCAACTCGTTCATGGAACACGCGGGTTAGGTTCGCAGCTTCCTGCCCAGTCATCGCATCGACAACTAATAGGACTTCATGGGGCTGGGTCACTTCTTTAATGTTCACCAGCTCTTGCATCATGTCTTCATCGATTTGCAGACGACCCGCCGTGTCGATGATGATGGTATCTATTTTTTCTTGCCGACCATAGACAATCGCTTCCCGTGCGATATCCACAGGATTGGTGTCTGCACTTTTCTCAAAGATGGGGACTTGGATTTGCTTGGCCAAAGTCCGCAACTGGTCTATAGCGGCTGGACGATAGACATCACAGGCCACTAACAGGGCGCGTCTATTTTCCTTGCGGAGAAAAAGGGCCAATTTCGCAGCAGCGGTGGTTTTTCCCGTTCCTTGCAAACCCGCCATCAGAACGATAGTCGGTCCACTCTCTGTACGGTTCAGGGGCACATTGGCTTGCCCCATGAGGTTGCGGAGTTCGTCGTAAACAATATTGGCGAACTGTTGGCCAGGAGAAAGGGTAAGCAGGACTTCGCTGCCCAGGGCCTTTTCCTGGATGTGCTCGATAAAGTCCTTGACCACTTGGAGGTTGACGTCTGCATCCAGCAGAGAGCGGCGTACCAGCCTCAGGGTCTCTTCAATATTTTTTTCTGTAAGTTTATCTTCACCCTTCAATTTCTTGAAGGCACTTTCTAATTTCTCACTCAGCGCATCGAACATAGGCGTATACAGGTTTGGAGTGTAGCTTTATCCCAGGATAGCGGAGCGACTCCCAAAAAACCCAGACAAAGTTTGGATGGTGGATATGAACCAGGCCATGTTCTGCTTTGAGTTCCCTTCAACTGAATTTTCAGGCAAGACTCAGGCTGCAGACATGGGAAAATGAGGCGAAACGCTTAATGATTTACCATGACCCAACAGACCATCCCAGCCCACGGCGGCACCTTAATCCAGCGCATTATGACCCCAGAAATGCGGGCAGACTATCAGGCGAAGGCCGATAAGCTCAAGTGCATTGCCATTGATGAGCGGACAGCCTCCGACCTGGAGATGATCGCCATCGGTGGGTTTTCGCCGCTGATTGGTTTCATGAACGAAGCCGACTATGGGGCTGTGGTAGAACACATGCATCTTCCAAATGGTTTGGCTTGGTCCATCCCGATTACCCTTTCTGTGGCCCAAGAAGTAGCAGATAGACTCCATATTGGCGAGACCATCGGATTACAAGACGCCCAGGGCAAGCTTTTAGGAATTCTCAACCTGGAAGAAAAGTATACCTACGATGCGCGCAAGGAAGCGGAGCATGTCTATCGCACAACAGATGAGGCTCATCCTGGTGTGAACGTAGTCTACAACCAAGGTCCAGTGAACCTATCCGGTCCGGTCTGGTTGGTAGAGCGCCATCCCCATCCTCTATTCGGAACCTACCAACTAGACCCCTCAGAATCTCGCGCACGCTTTCTCTCTTTAGGTTGGAAAACCGTAGTCGGTTTTCAGACCAGAAATCCGGTTCATCGTGCCCATGAGTATATTCAAAAATGCGCTCTAGAGACTGTAGATGGTCTTTTTCTCCATCCTCTAGTGGGAGCCACTAAAAGTGATGATATCCCCGCTGATGTGCGGATGCGCTGCTACGAAGTCCTTTTGGAGAATTACTTCCCAAAAAATCGCGTGGTTTTGGCGATTAACCCAGCGGCTATGCGTTACGCTGGCCCCCGCGAAGCGATTTTCCATGCTCTCGTCCGCAAAAACTATGGTTGTACCCACTTCATCGTCGGGCGTGACCACGCCGGAGTAGGCGATTACTACGGCACCTATGAGGCTCAAAAAATTTTCGATCAATTCGAACCAGAAGAATTGGGTATTGTGCCGATGAAGTTTGAACATGCCTTCTACTGTCTAAAAACCCAAGGCATGGCGACGGAAAAAACCAGTCCTTCCTCCTCCAATAAAGAGCGTGTGCATTTATCCGGTACCAAGGTGCGGGAACTCCTCCGTCGTGGCGAAACTCCTCCTCCAGAATTTTCCCGTCCGGAAGTTGCTCAAATCCTAATTAATGCCATGCGGGAGCAAGCGAAAGTCTAATGGGGTCTATATAAAAGGGCTTTCCAAGAAGGAAAGCCCTTTTGTTTTCACGTTGGTATCACTCAAAGAGACTAAATCCCAGGAATGACCAGCTTAGGGTCGACTTGGATAAATTTGATAACCCTTAAAGATAGAAACTTTAGCGACTTGGCAAGCTTGAATCGCCAACGAGTAGGGACCAAGAGTAGCAAAAAAGCGAAGGGTAATAGGAAAAAAGCGACTATCCCCATTGCCATATAGAACTTGGCGTAATTCACCATAGAAGGGGAGGGATAACTAGCCGTCTGCGGTGGCATCAATGGACGTTCAAGCCAAGTCTGAGAAGGGTTCATGGGAGCAAACCGAGTGTTGCCCCCTAGCTTACCCATCCCAAACTAGGTAAATATCCGCAGGCTGTGTAGCTTATATGAAGCTTCCATGAAGCTCTGAGCACGTTCTGCGATGTTCTCCCCCTGCACCTATTCCCAAAAAATGAATGCTGCGCACACTGTCCAAGGGCGTCCTCATTCATATAATGAGTCTGTCCTTTGCATGGGGTTGTTCCCTTGGTCCTTGCTAGTTCTTCACCCTTTACCG
>JBAUTB010000088.1:0-6539 GCA_049582005.1 Gloeobacterales cyanobacterium
TTAGCCCACAGTACCCCTTGGTCTTTCGACAGCGCTGGCCCCACTTTTTGCGGGCCTGCACATGCTGCGGGGCATCCGCCTCAAACTCTCCAAATATATGCACCTGCTTATCCTCTGTGCGCAGGACGCCTAGGTCATAGCTTCTACCCAAAAAAGTATCTTCTCCTGGACTAAAACCAATCCCCTCCACCCCTCCAGCCTGACGCAATTTCGCAATCAGGGCCTTGGCTTTAGGACCTGAGGTTTGCAGCATGACCGTGGGTAGGCCGTCACCCAAACGCGCAAGGGCTTCTTGCTGTTGGTAACAATGACCTAACGCGTGCAGCGCTTCTACTAGTTCCCACGTCACCCTGCCCAAGCTATAGATACAACCTTCCGGTACTAGCTCCGCTCCCACAACGCCCAAGGGACTCTGGAGCTCATTCCCTGAAGGACTGGGTAGCGCAACCATCCCATAAAGTTCATCCGCTAGTGCAGGCAGCGTCGTGACAGTCACGGACACAGGTGGCTCAAAACCAACATCAATGGGGTACCTACTGCTCGTGGACGCAAAGCGACCTCCAGCGAATTTGCGCCGATGCTCTTGCCAAAAACGATGCAGCGCTTCGAGGGCGACTAATACATTCAAAGCCTCTTCTTCATCCAGAAATGGGCGCATGCCCTCTAACGGATGGAGCTGTCCAAAAGTTGGCTTAATCTGTGAAACAGCTAAGGTGGCCAGGTCTATCCGTTCCTCCTCCTGTTCTTCCCCTACCGGGTCGAACGTCAGAAATATACAATCTTGTTGCAGATAGACTTCTTTCTTTCGCTCCAAAGTCCTCGTTTGCGTGATTTCTGACCGGAACCGTTTGAGCGAATCCAGGGACCGATACAAAAGCACCCCATATTCAACTCCCAGCAAGCCTAATACGGAAACATAGAATGTCGCTTGGGGCAGTTCGATGGAGATAATCTGATGGTCAGCTAGGGACTGCCAGGGTGCCGCACGCCAAAGGGCCATCGCCTTTTGCTGCAACGGCTCCACAAATGGGGCGGGGCAGGGAGGCGGGACTGGATGTAGCGACTCAGACAGACTGGCGAAGGCCTCATCAATCATAGGCAGTCGTTCAGCATAAGCTACCTGAATATCTAGCTCTTGCAGGGACCCGCGCAAAAACAGTTGCATTTGACGGTCGCGTACCACCACCTTGACCGGCCGGGCTGGTGAAGATCTGTCCATAGGGTGCTCCATCGCCTGTAACAGAGCGCGGACCATGGCCTCTGGTCCTTCCTCTGCGGTCACCAAATCCGAGGAACGAATGGTCCCCTGCAAAGGGTCTACCCAGAGGATGCATTCTGGGGGTTGCTCCCATGTGGCTATTCGCGTAGGCAGCACCAGACGGTCTCCTTCCCAGGTGGCAGAGACTTGAGGGAGCCGCTGTAGACGGCGACGAGTAGAACGATTAAGGGCACTCATCTATGATGGTGAAGAAGAGCGTGAAGTTCTCGCTAGCTATTGTCTTGTCTCCAGGGACTTTAAATCACCAATGTAACATCGGCAGCATTTGAGCTTACTCACAACTCAACTAAAGCATCGGAGCTCTTGCCGCAGGAGACATTCACCTTCCAAGTCGTGTATCTAGGGGCTTCCAGACAAATTCACCCAGGGGGCAAAACCCACAACCAGTTGACAGTCTCGCGACTGGTTAGGCTTCAAGTCCCCCAACTGCTCCGCAACATTTTTTGTATTTCTTTCCGCTTCCACATATACAAGGATCATTACGACCAATCTTTTCGGATTGTGCGGGTTTTGGTGGATTTAACGCTTTTTCCAAATCAGAAATATCTTCTGGTTTATCTGGCTCAAACCCAATGATGTAATGCCATCCGTGTTCTTCACATGTTTCTGCAACATACTTTGCTTTTTCATCCGAATGAACACGAACAATGATTGGTTTCTTTTTGGTTCCTATTTTGGACATACTTTATCAAATTAATTGGATTTCAAACTTTCAACGTCTAACGGACTGCAATCACGAAAGTGCCCAACTTAGAGGGGGAACCGAACGTCCCTTGCATTGCCTTGTTACACCTAAAACAGATCTTCTGACTAACTGGTACGCATTATAGCGGTTCTCGGTCTAGTGAGGTACATTGACGGTCCCTAAAAGCCTTATACAGAGTCATTTCTGATGTACTTCATCCGGGCTGGAAAGGCTATATAACTGATCACCCAAAGCAGCGCAATGACCACCAACCCACAACAAAAACTTAACAGACCTGAGGCACCCACTCCTACAAAACCTAGGGCTACTACCTGCTGGCTCTCTGTCAAAACGATTGCATTGATCACCGCTTGTGGTTCATTGCCGATGCTATCAATCAGGCGATTGAGGCAGGGAATTGAGCCAACTTTGGATGGCTTGAGTAAGAGGATGGTTTGGTCCCAGTGTGGCGTTGGCAATCCCGAGCGCTTGGCGATAGAGTGCTTTCGCTTCTGGGTATTGACCCTGTTGCTGATAAAGTGTGGCAAGGTTATTGAGGCTGGCCGCGACATCCGGGTGCTCGTTACCCAAGAGCTTTTGTCTCATCGTTAGGGCTTGTTTATAAAGTGGTTCAGCCTCCTCATACCTCCCTTGACTGTAGTAGAGGACTGCGAGGTTATTGAGGCTGGTCGCGACCTCCGGGTGCTCGTTACCCAACAGTTTCTGTCTCATCGCAAGCACTTGTTTATAAAGGGGCTCAGCCTCCTCATGCCGTCCCTGTGCTCTGTAGAGTCCTGCGAGGTTATTGAGGCTGATCGCGACATCCAGGTGCTCGTTGCTCAAGAGTTTCTGTATCATCGCAAGGGCTTGTTTATAAAGTGGTTCGGCCTCCTCATACCGACTTTGCTTTTTATAGAGTAATGCGAGGTTATTGAGGCTGATCGCGACATCCAGGTGCTCGTTGCCCAAGAGCTTCTGGTACATCGCAAGCGCTTGTTTATAGAGCAGTTCGGCCTCCTCATATCGACCCTGATTATCGTAGAGGACTGCGAGGTTATTGAGGCTGGTCGCAACATCCGGGTGCTCGTTGCCCAAGAGATTCTGGTACATCTGGAGGGCTTGTTTATAGAGCAGTTCGACCTCCTCATACCGACCCTGATTATCGTAGAGGATTGCGAGGTTATTGAGGCTTTGTGCGACATCCAGGTGCTCGTTGCCCAACAGTTTCTGTCTCATCGCAAGCACTTGTTTATAAAGGGGCTCAGCCTCCTCATACCGACCCTGATTGAAGTAAAGTCCTGCGAGGTTATTGAGGCCTTCAGCGATGTCTGAGTGCTCATTGCCCAAGAGGTTCTGGTACATCTGGAGGGCTTGTTTATAGAGCGGTTCGGCCTCCTCATATTGACCCTGATTATCGTAGAGGACTGCAAGGTTATTGAGACTGGTCGCAACATCCAGGTGCTCGTTGCCCAAGAGTTTCTGTCTCATCGTAAGAGTTTGCTCCCACATCAAAATAGCCTCTCGGTAACGACCTTTCTCGCTCCATCGATTACCTAATGCCACTCCCACTTCAATAAAAATTTCCTTGGCTTGAGCCAGTCCCGCAAGACGATAGAGCTCAAGGGCCTGCTCCTCACTGTATTCACCTTCTCCAGCCCACCAAAGACGGTAGAGTTCATCCAACCCCAGTCGATACAACTCCGGCTCCTGTATTTTCTCCAATACAGGTATCAGCATGCGGGAGAGACTATACAGGGATTCCCCTGTGGTTACGCTACACTCGACCAATCCTAGGGCAATCCCCTTTTGTAACTGCTGTTCCAAAGCATCCATCTGTGGCTCGATGGCCAATAAAGCGGCATAGGGGACGGGCAGTTCAAACACCTGCATTCGAGTTAACAACTGCCTTAAATCCTCAGACTGCTGTTTCAGCAATGTCTCTGCCAAAATACTTTCTCGAAATTCCGTTGGTGTTTGGTTCATCGCATCCAAAATAATTTGCAGTTCCAACTGCTGATCTTGCAACACCCGATCTAGCCATTCCAGCAAGCGGGGGGCCCCATCCGCCAAGGTCTTCGCTTGCTGTTGCAGGGATAGATCAACCGTTGATTGTCCTTGAAACAACACCAGGCGTTCGCATTTCTTTTGCAGAGCTGCACCCCGCAACGGCAAGAACTGAACGTGCTCCAGTCGCTCATTATATGGTTTATAGCATGGGAAGCACGCCGGGACGAGTTCCGATCGGAAAGGCTGTATCGATCCGGTCGAGTTCCGCTTGGGTTAGATGAAGTTCACCCGCCCCCGCGTTTTCGGCGGTGTGCTTGGGATTAGAAGTCTTGGGAACTGCTAAAAGCAAAGGTCGCCGCACCAGAAACCGGAGCGCAACCTGCCGAGGAGTTGCATTGTGGGCATCGGCAATTTCCTGTAAGACACCCCCTTTGGATGTGCGCAGACTGGGAAAGTCCCCTTGACCGAAGGGGCTGTAAGCTACTACCGCGACACCATGCTTTTCACACCAGGGAATCACTTCATGTTCGATTGCTCGTTCTTTCAAATGGTAGAGAACCTGATTACAGACCAGACCGCGACCGCCAGCAATCCTCCATGCTGCTTCCAAATCAGCTACATCGAAGTTGCTCACCCCCCAAGCAAGAATCTTACCCTCGTGCTGAAGTTGCTCAAACGCAGCAATCGTTTCCTCCAAAGGATGTTGCCCGCGCCAGTGTAATAAGTAAGAGTCCAGTCGATCGGTCTTGAGGCGAGCAAGCGACTGCTCGCAGGCCGCAATCGTTCCTCTCCGGGAGGCATTTCCAGGAAGCACTTTCGAAACTAGAAAAACCTCATCCCGTCGCCCATGGATCGCTTCAGCCATCACCTCCTCAGCATTGCCATACATCTCGGCGGTGTCAATATGAGTCATGCCAAGATCAAGTCCTTGGCGCAAAGCCGCTATCGCAAAGGCACGATCTCCATTATCAATTTGCCAGCTTCCTTGACCGATTACCGATACCTTACGCTCTGTGGAACCGAATCGACGCTGTTCCATGCCTATTCTCCTTGACTTTCTCCGCGTTAATAACCTCTATCAGTTAATCCCTTAAATGCTTATATCTTTCTCGAATTCCACCCAGCGTGTTTAAGCTCCAATCGAGTGAAAACCTCACCTAGACAAGAGTTTACTACTAGATGCAGGGAATCTTTGGGGCTTATGAGCAACTTTTTGAAGGGTTTGACCTTGAATCGGATTTGAAAATCTTGCTTAACCGGTATACTGCCTAAAGCGTTTACTAGTCTTATGAGGTTAAATTTATAATAGGCTTTCAACCCTAATCTACAGTCTAAGTAGTACTTCTAATCTAAAAATCAAGCAATAAACAGGCCTTATGACAGCACCGGTACAACTTGTTGAACGGGTAAAACCAAAGCTAGTGTGGCAGTCTCTTGATGGACTGTCTCATCTCTATCATGGTGATAGCCTGGACCTCATGGCTTCGCTGGCTGCTGAAAGCATAGACTGCATCTGGACGGATCCACCTTACAACCTCTCTAATGACGGAATTACCTGTGTGGCTGGTCGTATGGTCAAGGTAAACAAGGGGGAATGGGATCGCAGTCAGGGGGCGGATCTAGACCATGAGTTTAACAAAGCATGGTTGGCGGCTTGTTATCGTCTGCTTAAGCCAACGGGGACTATCTGGGTAACAGGGACTCTGCATGTTTACCCATCCGTTGGATTTGCTATGCAGCAGCTTGGCTTCCGGATTCTCAATGACATCATCTGGGAAAAACCTGCTCCACCCCCAAATTTAGGGTGTCGCTGTTTCACTCATTCAACAGAACTAATCCTGTGGGCAACGAAAGCCCGTAAAGGAAAAGAACGTTACACCTTCAACTATGAAGAAATGAAGGCTGAGAATGGCGACAAACAAATGAAGAATTTCTGGCGAATGTCTACTCCTAGCAAAGAGGAAAAGCTCTATGGTAAGCACCCGACTCAAAAACCCCTTGACCTTGTTGCGCGTTGCCTTCGGGCAAGCACAAACCCAGGCGATCTGATTTTTGATCCTTTTTCAGGTTCTTCCACAACTGGAGTTGCAGCTTCATCATTAGGGCGGAGATTTATTGGTTGTGAGGCAGATGCAGGTCATGTTGAACTCTCAATCAGACGTTTAACCAATCCTGGTCAAGCGTAGTTACCACTGAAAAACTCACTCTCTGGGTAGGTCAAGATCTCCGCCAACTAGCAGCCCAATATCGTGTACCTGTTTGGAGTCAAGGTAGAAACGAGTAGTCCATATCAGGCCAGTCACTAGGTCTACGACCTTCAACTAGAGCACGGTCAATCACTTCACTAAATAAATGTTTACTATCAAAACAATATAGGGCTTCAAGATATCTTGAAAATGGCATCTTCCTACCCTGAAATTTTGGTCTCGGATAATTGATATCCTCCTGAAGCACTATCCAGAAAATTGAGTTAAATAGTTCCTCAAAGGTTAAATCAAATTGATTGGCAGTGGAATTATATGTCTTACCTAACGCTGTATGACCATTTGCAGCAAAACGGATAAGGGA